>NZ_JBLLEB010000006.1:0-200741 GCF_047690175.1 Roseomonas sp. BN140053
CGGGAAACCAGCCTCAAAACCAGGTCTCCCCAAGGGCCGTGGAAGACCACCACGTCGATAGGCCGCAAGTATACGCCAGGTAACTGGCTCAGCTGAGCGGTCCTAATCGCCCGATCGATCTCATCCCATCACCGCCGCAGGGGACTTCGTGTCCCCGCCGCGCGCAGCACCAAACCGCACCACACCGCACCACACACACACACTCACCCCTCCCTCATACGTTCCCCTCCGGTGGCCTGGTGGCCCTAGCGGGGCTGCCACACCCGATCCCATCCCGAACTCGGCCGTGAAACGCCCCTGCGCCCATGGTACTGCAGCTCAAGCTGCGGGAGAGTCGGTCGCCGCCAGGCCGCCCGAGAGGAACGTTTCCCTGTCCCACAAACACCACCGACGCGGGGTGGAGCAGCCCGGTAGCTCGTCAGGCTCATAACCTGAAGGTCACAGGTTCAAATCCTGTCCCCGCATCTCCCTTTTGCCCTCAAGCATTATTGCACACGACAGTTGGCCTTCGCAGGCGCAGCATGGTCGTGATGCTCGACATTCCCAAACCCGACCTGCTCACCCTCGTATCCGATGCCCGCAAGGCGGCAATGGATGATCCGTTCGGAAGTCCGGCACTCGCTGTGGCTCTGGGACTGAGCCGGCGGTTGGACGATGGAACACTGTCCCGCAGTGATCTCGCGACAGAGCTGGAACAACTCGGCCAAGGTGCCTTCCTTCAGCGCGCTCACCACCTGAACCAAGCTGTGGGCGGTGCGGTGATGAACCGTGCCGATCGCGACCTCGCCCTGGTGGCAACCCAGGTCGCGCGTCCCGACCCTGATGACAGTCCCGTGCCTCTCGCAGTGTTCCGGTCTGCCATCGAGCGGCCCCGCGCCGCGGCGGTGTTCACCGCACATCCCACCTTCAGCCTCTCGCCCGACACCAATCGGGCCCTGACACAGGCTGCGGAGGGCACCCCACCCGCCGGACCTTTGCCGCTGCGGCCCCGACCTCCAACACTGGACCAGGAATTCGCACAAGCGACCGCTGCCATCATCAACGGTCGTGATGCTTTGGACCGCCTTGCCGCGGCCGTATTCGGCACGGCCAGGGAAATCTGGCCGGACCGTTGGACCTCACTCAATCCCCGGCCTGTGCTACTCGCCTCCTGGGTGGGGTACGACACCGATGGCCGAACCGACATCGGCTGGCAGGATACACTGCGGCTTCGACTCGCCATGAAGCGTTTGCAACTCGTGCGCCTAGCCGCGCAATGTGCCGCCCTACCCGAAGACTGTGCCGGTCCGCTGCATCAGCGTGTGTCCCAGGCACTGGAGGCCGTTGAGGCGCAGATCGCTGCCTGCCCCCCATCTGGTGCACCCTCGGCGGAAGCGACCCAGGCTTTCGCCCGAGCATTGATCACGCAGCGCGATACCGCCACCACCACCCTCGACCCTTTCCTGGAACTCTTTCCGGCAGCCCTGAAGGCGGCACCGGATGATCAGACACGCCTGGCGCTCTGCGTCGCGCGGGCCGGACTCGTGGCCCATGCGCTTTCCCTGGCCCATACCCATGTCCGCCTGAACGCGTCTCAACTGCACAACGCCGCCCGCCTCCGCTTCCCGCAGCTGGGCGGCGGCCCCGACGATCCTGCGCTTCGCCGCACTCTCTTCTCGGCGGTCAACGCCGCGCTGGACGAGGTGCGGCCTGAACCTGTGGACCTCGGCGGCCTCCTGGCGGAACAGGCCAGTGCTCTGCGCCTGATCATGACCGTTACGCAGATCGCCAAGCACGTCGACGCCAGCCAGCCGATCCGCTTCCTCATCGCCGAAACCGAGAGCGGCCTCACGCTGCTGGTTGCCCTGCTCCTCGCTCGCCTGTGCGGCGTCGAGGACCGCCTGGAGATCAGCCCGCTCTTTGAAACTGCCGAAGCGCTGGAGCGCCGCGGCGAGCGCGTGGTGGAAGAAGCGCTGCGTTCGCCGCATTGGCGCGCCCACCTCAAGCGCGTCGGACGGCTCTGCCTGCAGTTCGGCTATTCCGACTCTGGCCGCTACATCGGCCAGGTCGAAGCGTCACACCTCATCGAACGCCTCAAGCTCCGCGTGGCCGAGCTACTCGGCCGCTACGGCCTGGGCGAGCTCGAAGTCGTGCTCTTCGACACCCACGGCGAAGGCCTGGGCCGCGGCGGCCACCCCGATGGCTTGGCGGCCCGCCTGGACTACCTCGATCCCCCCGCCGTGCGCGCAGCCTTCGCGGCACACGGGATCCACACCCGGCTGGAAACCAGCTTCCAGGGCAGCGACGGCTACCTGAACTTCGGCACTCCCGCGCTTGCGGAGGCTACCGTCGCCCGCATCGCCGAGCACGCCTTCGCTCCCACCCGCCAGGACCAGCCGGACCCCGTCTACGCGGAAGGTGGTTTCGCTGCCGACCTCTTCGCCGGCGCCCGCGCCGATGTTGCCGCCTTGGTGGAAGACCCCGGCTACGCCGCCCTGCTGGGCGCCTTCGGCCCGGCGCTGCTGGACCGCACCGGCTCCCGCCCTGCTGCGCGCCAGAGCGATACGGGTGGTCCCGCCACCATCCGCCATCCGCGTGAACTGCGCGCCATTCCCAACAACGCCGTGCTCCAGCAGCTCGGCTTCCTCGCCACGGTGACGCATGGCATGGGGCAGGGCGCCTCGCGTGAGCCGGAGGCCTTCGCCGACCTGCTGGAGCGCTCCCCACGCTTCCGCAACGCCATGGCCTTCGTGCGTGCCGGGCTGACGCTGTCCGACCCGGATGTGCTGCGCGGCTATGTCGCGAGCCTTGACCCCGGCACCTGGCTCGACCGCGCGGCGCGGACCCGCCGACCTGGCCGGGCCGCCGCACTGATGAAGGTCGCCGACGCGCTGGAAGAGCTCGGGCTGGGCGATCGGGCGCGTGGCGTGCTCCGGCGGCTTCTGGCCGACGACGTGCTGCTGCGTGGCGCCTGGCCCGGGGAAGCGCCGCGCATGAGCGACCGGCTCTTCGCCGTGCACGCCATCCGACTATGCCTGATCCATCGCATTTGGCTGCTGGCGGTGGACATCCCGGAGTTTTCCCCGCGCCATGGCGTCGTGCGGAATGGGCTGGTGCAGCGCCTGCTACGCCTGGATGTGGAAGGGGCGGCCGCCCTGCTGGACGAGGTCTTCCCCGCCGCTGCCCCGCCGGAAGCCGCCCTGGACTTCGGCGAGCCTCCGGCCCCGCGCCATGAAGGCTACGGCCGCGAGCGCGCCGAGATCACCGAACCGCTGCGCGAGCTCTTCGCCCTGGTGCGGCAGGCCAGCGCCGTGATCTCCCTGGAATGCGGTGCCTTCGGCTAGAGGAGAGGCAGTCTGACCCTGGCCCCTCGACGGGCCAGGGGGGGCGCGCTAAGGGCTGGGTTCCATTCCCGTCCAGTTTCGAGATCACCGCGCCGGACAATGACCAGCAGCAACGACATCCGCGCCACCTTCCTGGACTACTTTGCCCGTGACGGGCATCAGGTGGTCGAGAGCAGCCCGCTCGTCCCGCGCAACGATCCGACCCTACTGTTCACCAATTCCGGCATGGTGCAGTTCAAGAACGTCTTCACCGGCCAGGAGCGGCGCCCCTATTCCCGCGCCACCTCGTCGCAGAAATGCCTACGCGCCGGTGGCAAGCACAACGACCTCGACAATGTCGGCTACACCGCCCGGCATCACACCTTCTTCGAGATGCTGGGGAACTTCTCCTTCGGCGACTACTTCAAGGAACAGGCGATCCTCCACGCCTGGACCCTGCTGACCCGCGACTTCGCCCTGCCCAAGGAGAAGCTGCTGGTCACGGTCTATTCCGAGGACGAGGACGCCGCCGCCCTGTGGCGCAAGGTCGCGGGCCTTTCGGACGACCGCATCATCCGCATCCCGACCTCCGACAATTTCTGGCGCATGGGCGACACCGGACCCTGCGGCCCCTGCTCGGAAATCTTCTTCGATCACGGCCCCTCCATCCCCGGCGGCCCGCCCGGCAGTCCGGACGAGGACGGTGACCGCTTCATCGAGATCTGGAACCTCGTCTTCATGCAGTTCGAGGAAGGACCGCCCGGCATTCGCGCCCCGCTGCCCCGGCCCTCGATCGACACCGGCATGGGGCTGGAACGCTTCGCCGCCATCCTGCAAGGCAAGCACGACAACTACGACATCGACACCTTCCGCGCCCTGATCCTCGCCTCGGCCGAGGTCACCGGCCAGGACCCGGACGGTCCCTTCAAGGTCAGCCATCGCGTGGTCGCCGACCACCTGCGGTCCGGTGCCTTCCTGATGGCCGATGGCGTGATGCCCTCCAACGAGGGCCGCGGCTACGTGCTGCGCCGTATCCTGCGGCGCGCCATGCGCCACGCCCACCTGATGGGCGTCCAGCAGCCGCTGCTGTTCCGCCTCGTGCCCGCGCTGGTGCGCCAGATGGGCGGCGCCTTTCCGGAACTGCTGCGCGCCCAGTCCCTGATCGAAGAAACCCTCCGCCTGGAGGAGACCCGCTTCCGTACGCTGCTGGATCGCGGCCTCGGCTTGCTGGCGGAGGAAACCGCGCGTCTCGGCGAAGGTCAGTCCCTGCCGGGCGACGTCGCCTTCCGCCTCTACGACACCTTCGGCTTCCCGCTCGACCTGACCCAGGACGCCCTGCGCGCCGAAGGCCGCGGCGTGGACACGGCAGGCTTCGAAACCGCCATGACCGAGCAGCGCCGCCGCGCTCGCGCCGCCTGGGCCGGTTCCGGCGAGGCCGCCACGGAAACCCTCTGGTTCGACCTGCGCGAGAAGGTCGGGTCCACGGAGTTCCTCGGCTACTCCACCGAGAAGGCGGAAGGCGAGATCCTCGCCCTCGTGGTGGACGGCCAAGTCGTGGACCGCGCCGCTGCCGGCCAGGAGGTCGCGGTGCTGTTGAACCAGACGCCCTTCTACGCCGAGAGCGGCGGGCAGGTCGGCGACACCGGCCTGATCTCCGCCGGCGATGCCTGCCGCATCGTGGTGCGCGACACCCAGAAGAAGCTGGGCGACCTCTTCGTCCACCTCGGCACGGTCAGCCACGGCGAGGCCAGCACCAGCTTGGCCGTGCTGGCGGAGGTCGACCACGACCGCCGTTCCAGCATCCGCGCCCACCACAGCGCCACCCACCTGCTACACGAGGCGCTGCGCCGCCGGCTCGGTAACCACGTCGCCCAGAAGGGCAGCCTGAACGCGCCGGACCGCCTGCGCTTCGACGTGTCACAGCCCACCCCCATGAGCCCCGCCGACCTCGCCTGGGTCGAGAGCGAGGTGAACGACCGCATCCGCCAGAACGGCGAGGTGACCACCCGCCTGATGACGCCCGAAGCCGCGGTCGAGGTCGGCGCCACCGCCCTGTTCGGCGAGAAATACGGCGACGAGGTACGCGTGGTCGGGATGGGCCACGACCCGCTGGCCACCGAGAAGCACGGCGTCTACTCGCTGGAACTCTGCGGCGGCACGCACGTCGCGCGCACCGGCGACATCGGCCTGTTCAAGATCCTCGGCGAGAGCGCCGTGTCCGCCGGTGTCCGCCGCGTCGAGGCCGTGACCGGCACCGCCGCCCTGGCGGTGATCGAGGCTGCGGAGCGCAACCTGCGCGAGGCCGCGATCGCGTTGAAGAGCACCCCCGCCGAAGTTCCCGCCCGCGTTGCCGCCCTGCTGGAAGAGCGCCGCAAGCTGGAACGCGACATGGCGGAACTGCGCAAGAAGCTCGCCACCGGTGGCGCGGCCGCGGAGGTCGAGGAAGTCGGCGGCCTGCGCCTGGCGCTGCGCGAACTGGGCGAAACCCCGGCCCGCGACCTTAAGGGCATTGCCGACGCGATCCTGAAGGCCGGCACGGCCGACGTGGTGGCGCTGGTTTCCACCGCCGAGGGCAAGGCCAGCATCGTGGTGGCGGTGGGCGAGGCTGCCCGGGGCGGCGCCGACGCGGTGGCGCTGGTGCGTGCCGCCAGTGCCGCGGTGGGCGGCAAGGGCGGTGGCGGCCGGCCGGAAATGGCCCAGGCCGGCGGTCCGGAAGCCGATAAGGCAGCCGAAGCCCTGGCCGCGGTGCGCCGCGCCATCGGCGCCTGAGCCGAGCCGGGCGCGGGTCTCACCCGCGCCTGACTGAACCACTACATCAGCAGTGACTGCGCGCCGTCGATCCAGACGGGCGTGCCGGTGATGTGGCGCGCCCGGTCCGAGGCCAGGAACAGGATCAGCTCCGCCACATCCTCCGAGGTTCCGGCCACCGTGCCGGTGAGCGGGATATCGCCCGCCGGGTATTCCGCCGGGAAGCGCGCCTCTTCCTCGTTCCGCTTATGCGTGTTGTCCGTGATCTCCGTGCCGATGCGGCCGGGGCAGACGGCGTTCACCCGGATATTGTGCTTCGCCAGTTCCAACGCCGCCATCTGCGCCATCGCGACCTGCGCAGCCTTGGTGCAGGAATAGGCGGTGGCGCCGGCGCTGGTGAAGGTGCGCGTGCCGTTGATCGAGGCGGTGATGATGATCGACCCCGACCCGGCCTTCTTCAGGTGCGGCACGCTGTGATGCAGCGTCAGAAAGGCGCCGCGCAGGTTGGTGTTGACCGTGCGGTCCCACTCCTCCGGCGTCAGGTCGTCGATGGGCGCCCAGACGCCGTTGATGCCGGCATTGGCCACCACGATGTCGAGCCGCCCGAAGGTGCTGATCACCTCGGCCACAGCGTGCTTCATGCCGAGGTCCTCGGCGACGTCGGCCACCAGCACCAGCGCCTCGCCGCCCTCGGCGCGGATGGCTTCGGCGGTCTTCTGCACCTCCTCGCCGGTGTGGCTGAGCACGGCAACCTTGGCGCCGGCCCGCGCCAGCAGCTTTGCCGCCGCTTCCCCGATGCCCGATCCGGCACCGGTCACCAGCGCGACGCGACCTTGCAGTTCCATGGAAAACCCCGTCCTTCGATCCCGCCGCACCGGCCCGGCGATCGGGGCCGATCCCGGGGAGTGGTGCGCGAGCTGTTCTCTCAGCGCGAGGCTTCGGAGGCGGTTGCGGACGGAAGCAGCGGCCTCGCGGGGTTCTCAGCGATCCGGCAGGGCGGCGATGGCCTGGATCTCCACGCGCATGCCGGGGGCCACCAGCCCTGCCACCACCACGCTGGCGCGATTGGGAAAGGGCGCCCGGAAGAACTCCCGGTACACCTCGTCCACGGGGGCCATGTCGGCACCGTCCACCAGGAAGATTGTGGCCTGCACCACGCCGTCCAGGCTTCCCCCTGCGGCTTCCAGGCTGTGGCGCAGGTTCTCCAGGGTCAACCTTGCCTGCTGGCGGATGTCGCCCTGCAGAACGCTGCCATTAGGCTGTACGGGCCCATGGGTGGTGAACAGCAACCCGCCCGAGCGGATCGCCCAGGAAAACGGCTGGCCCGGCACTGGCAGTCCCGTGTCCACCTCCTGCTTCAGGCTGTTCTCTTGCATCGGCTGTTGCTCCGTCGGCATCATGGGCTGGCGGGCGTGGACAGTGCCTCGGGAAGGAGGCCGGCCACTGCCCGGCCCAGCGGTGTTCCCAGGTCGGCCAGCTCGTCCAGCAAGCTGAAATGGTCGCGGCGGGACAGCAGCAGGTTCGCCGTGGGGCAGCCCGCCTCCCGCCACTGCCAGGCGAGATGCCGGCTCTGCTCGTGAAAGGCGGTAGGCTCGTTCTCCCCCACAGCTACCACCAGTGGCAGGCTCCGTTCCGGCCGGCTGCGCACCGGGCTGAGCGCTGTCGCTTCCGCCGGCGTCATGCACACCGCCTCATTGACGTAGCTATGCCGGATCGGCTCCAGCTCGAACACGCCCGACAGCAGCGCGAGCCCACCAGCCCTCACCACTGCCGTTCCGCCCGCCCCTATCTGCGACATGGCCGCGAGATGCGCCCCGGCCGAATGGCCCGCGATGACCATCCGCGACGCATCGACGCCAAGCGCGCCTGCCTGCTCCTGCAGCCAGAACAGCCCGCGCCGCACCTGTCGCACAATCTCCGACAGCGACACCTCCGGCGTCAGAGGGTAGTCCAGCACGGCCAGATTGATCCCGGCCGCGGTCCAGGCATCGGCCATGAAGCCGGATTCGTCCTTGGACACCGCCTGCCAGAAGCCGCCATGGATAAACACCAGCAGCGGCGCCCCGGACGCCTCTGTCCGGTACAGGTCCACCACCGCGCGCGGGTGGCTGCCATAGGGCAGGGCGGCGCGGAAGCGGTCCCCGTGTCGGCGCTTCTGCTCGGCCGTGCGGTTACGCCAATCTTCCAGCACCGGTGCGAGGGAGCCGATGAAGCGGCTGGGCGAATAGTCGCGATCCAACTCCTCGCGGCTGCGCTCGGCAGACAGGAAGAGGGAAGTCTGTTGCAGCTCGACGGCGGACATCGCGACCCCGGATGGTTGTCGGCAGGCTAGGCCCGGGACTCGGTCAGCTGGAACATGTCGTGGGCTCGCCGCGGAACGAAGCGGCCCGCTTTCAGGCTCACGCTAACGCTCTCGGAGAAATGCAATTCAGAGTTGCATATCATTCCGAGCCCTCCCGAGGTCGCCGGCGCTTCACGCCAAGCCACGGTAGCGGCCACGGTAATGCACCAGCGGCTCGCGCTCGCTCGCCTCGGCATGCAGCACGTCGCCCACGATGATGGTGTGATCGCCGCCGGGCATGGAGGAAGCGATGCGGCAGTCGATCAGCGCCAACGCACCGTCGATTGCCGGGGTGCCGCTCGGCAGCAGGCGGTAGGGAACCGTGGCGAACTTGTCTTCGGACTTGCCGGCAAAGGTGCGCGACACCTGTTCCTGTTCCGCGGCGAGGTAGTTGATGCAGAAGTGCTCGCTTTCCAGGATCGCCGGCAAGGAGGTGGAGCGGTTGTCCACGCAGATCAGGAACTGCATGGGCGAGATCGAGAGCGAGGTCACGCCACTCATGGTCAGGCCGAAGAGTCGGCCCGCGGCATCTCGGGTGGTGATCACGGCGACGCCGCTGGCCCAATGCCCGGCGACATGACGAAAGGTCGCGACATCAACCTGGGTCATTCTCGTTTACTCCCGTACCAGCAGCGGAATTCCAGCCACGCCGCGCCAGTGCGGGCGATGAGCGGCCCGGGGATGCGGCGCGGAAAGGCCAAGCTGCCATCCCGGCCTTTGTCCGGCTAGAGGGCGGCGGCATTCCACTGGCGAAGGCGGAAGGCTGCCGCTGTGTGACGCGGCGACCTCCCCGGATGCGAAGGATGCCGCGTCACACGGCGGCGGTGGCGCCGCCATCTACAGGGATCACGGTGCCGGTCAGGAAACTGCCGGCAGGTGAGGCCAGCAGCAGCGCCAGCCCCTTGATCTCCTCGGGCAGTCCGATGCGCCCCAGCGGCACCATCTCGGCGAACATGGCCACCACGTCCGGTTCACGGTGCAGCCGTCCGCCGGCGATGTTGGTCAGGAAAGGGCCGGGGGCGATGGCGTTCACCAGCACCTTGTGCGGCGCCAGTTCCACTGCAGCCTGCCGCACGAGGTTGAGCACGGCCGCCTTGGTAGCGGCATAGGCGTAGCCCACCATCGGCTCGGCCCGGATGCCGCCGATGGAGGCCGTCACCACGATGCGTCCACCGCCGCCCGCCTTCATGTGCCGTGCCGCGAACTGCATGGTGTTGACGGTGCCGGTCAGGTTCACCCGCAGCACCTTGTCCCAGTTCGCGTGGTCGAGGTTGCCGAGTTCACCGTCCGGCGACAGCGCGAAGCCGCGCCCGGCACTGATGCCTGCATTGGCGAACACGATGTCGAGCCTTCCATGCTTCGCCGCCGCGCCATCGATCACCGTGGCGAGTCGCTCGGCATCGCCCACGTCCAGTTCCGCCGTGTCGGGCATCACAGCAGCGGTGGCACCGATTCGTGTGGCGGCGGCTCGCAGCCCCGGCATGTCCAGGTCCGTCATCACCACCTGCGCCCCGGCCTCGGCCAGGATTTCCGCGTAGGCGAGACCCAGGCCGCTGGCAGCACCAGTAACCAGCGCGACCTGTCCGTGCAGATCGAACATCCCGGCGATGCTCACGCGAAGTCCCCCGACCGGGGGAGTGGGAAGCTGCGGGTCATCAACCCTCCACCATGGCCGAATCCGTTGCCGGACAAGGTTTTTCCTCCCAGGAAGATTTGCTGATCGGCCCGCTCCGGACGGCTCGCAACGAGGCTAGGACGACCGAACAAGGCGGCGCAATGCCCACCGTGACCTCGATGTGCCGTTCGCGGCCGCGTTCTCCATGCAATCTCCCGTCAGGGCAATTTTCCTATTGCGAACGAAAGCGGAACATGAAGATAGTAGCACTCAGGAACATCGAGCGAGGAACAGTGTCATGGCCACGGGAAAGACCCCTGCACCGACGCAGGCCGCGCTGAAGCGACTGGCGGAACTGGCCCAGAAGGGTGTCGGTTCCGGGCGGATGCAGCGCGAGGTGGAAAGTATCGTCGCGAACTGGCTGGGCCAGCCCGGAGCGGATTCGATCCATGCCGAAGCCAGGGAATGGCTGGCGGAAATCCGGGACGAACTGACCGCCGGGGTTTCCGATGCGGCGGAGCAGGCTGACGACCTGGACCGCAGCGACACGGTGGGGCTGCGTCACGCCGAGAAGTCCCTGGCGGCCCTGGCCGCGGCGCGAGACGCCCTGGTTCGCGCCTATGCCAGCCTGTAGCGGCACAGTGGCCCGCTGCACCCGGCGGCGCTTTTCCCGCCGGGGCACGAGCCTGGGCGGCCGGCGAAGCTCCGGCCGCATCCGCGCCCCACGCGGCAATGTAGGGCGCTGAGGACCGGCGGCTATTCCGCCGGCTGCGGCCGGATGTCGCCGATCCGCGGATTGCCCGCCGCACCGCCGCGCCAGCTGCCCACCCACTTCCCCAGCGCGTCGAAGCCGAGATACAGCACCGGCGTCACGAACAGCGTCAGCGCCTGGCTGACCGCGAGACCGCCGATCACCGCCAGTCCGAGCGGCTGGCGCAACTCGGCGGCGGCACCCCAGCCAGCCGCGATCGGGATGGCGCCGGCCGCGGCCGCCAGGGTGGTCATCAGGATCGGCCGGAAGCGCAGCAGGCTGGCGTGCCGCACGGCGGACAGCGCGTCCTCGCCCTCGCGCTGCCGGGCGAGGGCCACGTCCACCACCATGATGGCGTTCTTCTTCACCAACCCCACCAGCAGCAGCACGCCGATCACGGCGATCACCGACAGGTCCAGCTTGAACAGCCACAGCGTCGCCAGTGCGCCCAGCGCCGCGGCCGGCAGGCCGGACAGGATGGTCAGGGGGTGCACCAGGCTCTCGTAGAGCACGCCCAGCACGACGTAGACCACCAGGATGGCCGCCAGGATCAGCATGCCCTGGCCCGCCAGCGCCTGCTGGAATACCTGCGCCGTGCCGGAATAGGCGCCGATCACGCCGGTGGGCATGCTCAGCTCCTGTTGCGCCTGATCGATCGCTGTGGTCGCGTCGCCCAGTGCCACGCCCGGCGCGAGATTGAAGCCGATAGTCACTGCCGGCAGCTGGCCCTGGTGCCCCACCGTCAGCGGCCCGGTGGTGCGCTGCACCGACGCCACCGCATCCAACGGCACCAGCTTGCCGGAGGAGGAGCGGAGATACAGCTTGCTCAAACCGTCCTCGTTGCGCTGGTCTTCGGGCAGCGCTTCCACGATCACGGGATAGGCATTGGCCTCGGCGTAGATGGTGGAGATCTGCCGCGCCCCGAAGGCCGAGTAGAGCGCCTGCCGCACCTGATCCACCGTGACGCCGAGGGCTGCGGCGCGGTCGCGGTTCACCTGTACGGACACCACGGGGGCATCCAGCGTCAGGTCGGTGTTGACGTCCTGCAACAGCGGGATCTGGCGCAGCCGCGCCGCCAGCCGCTGCGCGAAGTCATAGAGCGGCCCGGTTTCCAACCCCTGCAGCGTGTAGATGTACAGCGTGCGGGCCTGCCGCGCGCCGAAGCTGAGGTTCTGGATCGGCTGCAGGTACACGGCCAGTCCCGGCACGCGCGAGGTCTGCCGCCGCAGCTGCTGGATCACCTCGCCCACCGGCGGCCGCTGGTCGCGCGGCTTCAGCTCCACGAACATGCGCCCCTGGTTGACCGAGAGGCTGTTGCCCGAAGCGCCCACCGAGGACGACACGGTGGTCACGAAAGGGTTGTCCTGGATGATCTGCGCCGCCTGCCCTTGCAGGTCCAGCATCGCCTCGAAGGAGGCGTCGCGCGGCCCTTCGGTGGACACGCTGACGAGGCCGGTGTCCTCGATCGGGAAGAAGCCCTTGGGAATGGTCACCGTCAGCCAGCCGGCCACGGCGAGCGAGGCCAGGAACAGGCCCCAGACCAGCAGCCGCCAACGCAGCGCGTAGTCCAGCAACCAGGCATAGGCGCGCTCCACCGCCTTGAAGCCGCCCTCCAGCATCGAATCCAGGCGCGACGGCTTGGCATGCGCGGGCAGATAAGCGGCCATCAGCGGCGTCAGCGTCAGCGACACCACGCAGGACACGGCCACGGCCAGCGACACGGTGGCGGCAAAGGCGTTGAACACGCGTCCCACCACGCCGCCCATCAATAGGATCGGCAGGAACACCGCGCAGAGCGACAGGGTGATGGAGATGATGGTGAAGCCGATCTCGCGCGACCCGCGCAGCGCTGCCTCGAAGGGCGGCACGCCGTCCTCGATGTGGCGCACCACCGCTTCCAGCATCACGATGGCGTCGTCCACCACCAACCCCACCGCCAGCGTCAACGCCAGCAGCGTCACGTTGTCGATGCCGTAGCCCAGCAGGTACATCAGCCCGAAGGTGCCCGCGAGCGAGATCGGCACCGCCACCATCGGGATCAGCGTCGCCATCAGCCGGCGCAGAAACAGCCACACCACCAGCACCACCAGGCCGATGGCGATCAACAGGCTTTCCTGCACGTCGTGCACGGCAGCGCGGATGGAGGTGGAGCGGTCCAGCCCGACGTCCAGCGTCGCACCCGGCGGCAGCGCGGCACGCAGCGCGGGCAGTGCGGCGCGCACGCCGTCCACCACGTCCACCGTGTTGGCGTCGGGCTGCCGCTGCACCGCGAGCGTCAGCCCTTCCTTGCCATTACGGAAGGAGCGGATGCGGTCGTTCTGCACCCCGTCCGCCACCTCGGCGATGTCGGACAGCCGCACCGGCGCACCGCCGCGCCCGGCAACGACGAGGTTGCCGAAAGCCTCCGCGTTGGGCGGCTGGTCGTTGGCGCGCAGCACGAGCTGCTGGCGCGGCCCGCTCAGCGTGCCCACGGGCGTGTTGGAATTGGCGGTGGCCACGGCGCCGCTGACCTGGTCCAGCGTCAGCCCCAGAGCGGCCAGCCGGTCGGCCCGCATCCGCACGCGCACGGAATAGAGCTGCTCGCCGAAGGTGATCACCTGCGCCACGCCGTTGACGCGCGACAGCGAGGGCGACACCAGCGTCGAGGCGATGTCGTTGAGCTTGTAGAGCGGCACGTCGCCGCCTGACAGCGTCAGCAGCAGCACCGGCGCGTCGGCCGGGTTGGACTTCCGGTAGGAAGGCGGCTGCGTCATCTCCACCGGCAGGCGACGCTGGGCGCGGGTCAGCGCCGCCTGCACGTCCTGCGCCGCAGAATCGATGTCGCGGTTCAGCACGAACTGCAGCGTGATCTGCGTCGTGCCCTGGCCGGAGGAGGAGGAGATCTGGTCGATGCCGGCGATGGTGGAGAATTCGCGCTCCATCGGCAGCGCCACCGAGGTTGCCATGCTCTCGGGACTGGCGCCGGGCAGCTGCGCCGACACGGAGATCACCGGGAAGTCTACCCGCGGCACCGCCGCCACCGGCATGGAGAAGTAGCCGAGGATACCCGCCAGCACTGCCGCCACGGCGAGCAGCCCGGTCATCACCGGGCGGCGGATAAAGGGTTCGGACAGGTTCATCGCGGGGCGGCTTCCCCGGCGGCGGACTGGTCACCGCGGGCCCGGGGCTCGCCCCCGGCACGCGGCCGTTCACCATCCCCGCCGGGCTGCCGCAACGCCACCCGGGCCCCATCCTGCAAGCGCTGCGCGCCTTCCGTCACCACCGGCTCGTTGTTGGCCACTTGCGCCCCGTCCAGCACGGCGCGGCCGGAAGCGTAGCGCGACACCCGCACCGGCACGCGGCGGGCGATGCCGTTCTGGCCGTCCGGCTTCACCGCGAACAGGAAGGAGCCTTCCGCGCCGCGCTGCACGGCCGCGGCAGGAACCGACAGGGTGTTGGGATCGGTGCGGGGGATCAGAGTGACCTCCAGGTACTGGCCGGGCCAGAAGCGGCCTTCCGCGTTGTTGAAGCGCCCCTTAAGCCGGATGGTACCGGTGGTGCTGTCCACCGCCGTATCCACGAAGACCAACTCACCCTCTGCGGCCGGGCTGCCATCTTCCGGCGCACGGGCGCGGACCTTGGGCGTTTCGCCCCGCGCCCGGGCGGCACGTAGCTCCCCCAGCCAGCGTTCCGGCACGGAAAAGGTGACGAGGATCGGGTCGGTCTCGGTGATGGTGGCCAGCACCACGCCTTCGGACGCGCGCACGAAGTTCCCCGCCTTCACCGGCAAGGCGCCGAGCCGGCCATTCCCCTCGGCCCGGATGGTGGCGAAGTCCAGGGAAAGCTGGGTCTGCTGCACCACGGCCTCGTCGGCCCGCACGGTGGCGGCCAGGGCGGTGGCATCGGCCTGGGCCTGCTCGGCCCGCTGCGCCGAGGCATAGGCGTCGGAGCGCAGGCTGGCATAGCGCTGGGCATCCGCCCGCGCCCGGGTCAGCTGGGCGCGGTCGCGTTCCAGGATGGCCTGCTGCTGCGCCAGCAGCGCCTGGCTGGTGCGGCTGTCCAGGGTAAAGAGCACCTGGCCTTCGCGCACCACCTCGCCCTCGCGGACATGCACCTGCTCGATGGCGCCGTCCACGCGGGCGCGAACGGAGATGATCCGGGTGGCCTCGCCGATGCCGTTGCTGACCACCTCCACCGGCACGTCGCCGACGGTGGCGGGCGCGGTGGTCACGGAAACCGGGGGCGCATTGCCAGGACCGGGCTGGGCCGGCCGTTCCTGCGCCAGCGCAGCGGGGGTGGCGAGCAGCAGCAGGGCCAGAAGGCATCGTCGTGCAGGCAGCATGGTCTGGATCGAGCCTCCGGAGCTCCTGATGTGGGTCAGGCCGGGCCGATACCTAGCCCGGCGACATCCTGCCGCAAGTGCGAAGAACGTTTCGTAAGATGTCTTCCGAGTTAGATGACGTCCCCCCGTTCCAGACGCAGGGCGGATGCGGCGTCACGCGACGCCGCCCATGCCGGGGACGTGATCAGCACTGGCCCACCAACGGGAAGGGGCGCCTTTACCTCTTCGCCGACCCGCTCTCCCGCCCGGATCTCACCAGGCTCACGTCAGCAACTCCGGAGTAGCCTGACCGACGGTGTCGCAACGTGCCGACGCGGCCTCCTGCCTTCCTCGCGCGTTGCCAATCGGGACCACCACGACACCCTCCCCGCGGAGAAGCCAGCCATGCCGACCGAACCCACTCCGTCCCGCGACGAGCCACCCGCGGAACAGGAGCCCACCATTCCCCGGCCGCCATCGCCGGAAGCCCTGGACCAGATCAGCGAGGAGCAGGCCATGATCACGGATGAATGGAGCGGCGACGCCCCGGCCAAATCGCCCGAGCCGCAGCGCTGAGGCTGGGCTGACCCGGAGCGTTTCCCGCCGCGCCACCGACGCGCGGCGGGCCTGCGAACCGTTATGTCAGGCAGCCTCGGCCGCGTCGGCATCCCCGGGGGCGGTTTCCCAGCCCAGCACCACCATCGCGACCCGCCGGCCGGCGCGATCCTGCTGCACCACGATCATGCCCTGCTCTTCCAGGTAGGCGAGCTGGCGCCGCGCCCGCCCCAGCGACCGCGTGCCGTAGGCAGTGGCGATGGCGGCGTCGGAAGGGCAGGGCTGGCGGTGCAGCGCCGCCCGCGCCAGCAACAGGAAGATGCCCTGCACTTCCTCGGGCAAGCCCGCGGCGCGGGCCGTGGCCTCGGCCCATTCCGGCCGGGCGGCCTCGGCCGAATCCACCCCGGCCCGCGCCAGGGCAAGCCGCCGGCGGAACGCCGGCAGGTCCAGCGGCTTGCCGGGCAGAGCGCGGATACGGCAGCGCACCAGGAAGTCGGCATAAAGCACGCTGGGCGGCCGGAAGGCGGCTTCCGGGTCCTCCAGCAGCTGCGCCATCACGGCATCCAGCTGCTTCTCCTGCTCGGCCAGGGCTTCCGGGGAGGGCGGCGGCTCGGGCTCCGGGGTGCGGCTGTGCAGCGGTGCCGGTCGGGCAGCAGCGAGTTGCGCCAGGATATCGGCCGGCGGCGCAGGGGCGCGGCGCGGCACGACGCGGCCGGGCTCGGGCGGCGGCGCCAGGATCGCCTCGCGCACCGCCTCGGGCGCCGACTGGGGCAAAGGGGTCAGCTTGGGCCCGGCCGAGCGTGTGGCGGTTTCCACCGCGCCGATCCGCATCGGCAGCGGCCGCCGCGACATGGCCGGGCCGAGCGCCACGAAGTTGCCGCGCGGCAGGTCACGGAACATCTCGGCCTGCCGGCGCTCCATGCCCAGCAGGTCGGCGGCGCGCGCCATGTCGATGTCCAGAAAGGTGCGGCCCATCAGGAAGTTGGACGCCTCGGCCGCCACGTTCTTGGCCAGCTTGGCCAGGCGCTGCGTCGCGATCACCCCGGCCAGGCCGCGCTTGCGCCCGCGTGACATCAGGTTGGCCATGGCGCCCAGCGACAGCCGCCGGGCCTCGTCCGAGACCTCGCCCGCCGCGGCGGGGGCGAAGATCTGCGCCTCGTCCACCACCACCAGGAGGGGAGTCCAAAGGTCGCGATCCGCCTCGAACAGCCCGTTCAGGAAGGCGGCGGCATGGCGCATCTGCCCGTCCGCATCCAGCCCTTCCAGGTTGAGCACCACGGAAACCCGGTGTTCCCGCACCTGTTCCGCCGCCTGGGTGATCTGCCGCTCCGTTTGCGCCGCCGCGTCGATCACGAGGTGCGGGTGCCGGTCGGCCAGAGTGGTGAAATCCCCTTCCGGGTCGATCACCGCCTGCTGCACCCAAGGTGCCGACTGTTCCAGCAAACGGCGCAGCAGGTGCGACTTGCCCGAGCCGGAATTGCCCTGAACCAGAAGGCGGGTGGACAGCAGCTCCTCGAGGTCCAGGGTCGCGGGCGAGCCGGCGCTGGTGGTGCCCATCTCGATCGCGATGGTCATGGAGTCTTCCTGGAAGCAGCAATCGGCACGGTGCGGCCTTGTAGCACCCCGCGCCCGGCGCGTCCTCTCGGGCCGACGACCTTCAATCGTCTCGACCCGGTTGGACCCGCCATCACACCGGCCCGTGCCGCGATGCCACCCCTCCTCAGCCCACCGCGGCCGCCATTCCCGGGCCCATGGCCGCGAACAGGCGTCGCTGTTCCCGGAACTCCGCCGCCAGCGGCTCGTCCACCACGCGCTTGCCGTCGCGCGACTCCACTTCCAGCAACCCATTGTCGCAGTAGCGGTCGTCGTCCCAGCCGAGATGCGACAACACGGGGTAGAAGCAGAAGCCTTCCAGCGGCAGGCCGGCGCGCATGGCGATCCGCACCTCCTCCCCGACATAGCGCAGCCAGCCCGCGCGTCGGTCGCCCTCGATGCTGGTTTCCGACAGGAACACCGGCCGGCCGTAGCGCGCATGGGCGGCCAGCAGCAGCTCGTGCAGTGGGCGAAAGCGAGGATCAAAGGGCGAGAGCGGCTCGCCCCCGTCCAGCCACTGGTTGTTCCAGTAGTAGTTGATGCCCACCACGTCGAGGATCTCGGGCCCGCCACCTAGTTCCGGGTCCAGCCGGCCGGCCAGCATGTCCCAGGCCTGGAACTGCCCCTGGTTGTAGGACTCGGCCGCCGCCTCATGCCCGGGGCGCGGCGCGATGTGGATGATCGGGTCGATGGCCAGGAAGCGCGCCCCCGGTGCTGCTTCGCGCACCGCATGGGTGGCAGCCACGACGCAGCGCACCAGCTGGCGCTTCAACTCGTTGCCGCGGCCGTGGGCGCGCGGCGGCATGCGGGCGTGGTCGCCGCCGGCCCAGGCCAGGAAGGAGATCTCATTCACCGGGCAGACGATCGGCGCCCGGCCGGTTTCCTCCAGGTGCAGCCCGGCGAAGGCGTGGCAGAAGCGCGCGAAGCGCTCCACGAAGGCGCCCGAGAATACGTCTAGCCCGTCCGGCCAGCCGTAATGGCACAGGTCCCAGGACACCTGCGTACCGACCTTTTCCGCCGCCCGCAGCATCGGCAGCAGGGAGGACCAGTCATACTGCCCCGGCGAGCGCTCGATCAGGTGCCAGCGCAGCCCGTCGCGCACGGAGCGGATGCCCATCTCCGCCAGTTGCCGGTAGTCCTCCTCCACGCGCCGGTCGTGCTGCGTGCCCGCGCTCAGGTCCAGCCGCTGCCCGTTGCCGCGGGTATGGGTGGAGCATTCGAAGCCGCCCATGAAGAAGGAGCGGAACAGGCTGGGCCGGAAAGCTAGCCCCGGCGTGGCCTGGGGCGAAGGAAAGGGAAGGGGAGCACTGGGCTGCGAAGGCGCCGCATCGGGCAGTGCCCGTTGGCGGAGACTGGACTGGGCCGACATGGCTCTCCAGGACGTGGTTTCGGACGGCAGAGGTGCAGCACGGAGCCGCGGTGCCGCGCCAGCCCCCGGAAACCCCGCCGGAGCGCAGCGCGCGCGAATGTGTGGACCGCCCGTTACACCGCCTGACGTGGCGTCACGCCCCGAGACCCGAAGATCCCGGCCGGAACCGCCGCCGGTCAAGCACGGCCGGCGGTTCCCACCAGCAGCAACGGATCCACCCGCAGCTTCGCGAGGGCGCGGCGCCACTTGGCGTCGTTTTCCTCTTCCTCGAATAGCAGGGCCTCGTCCGGTGTCACGTTGAGCCAGGCATTGTGCTGGATCTCATCCTCCAGCTGCCCCGGCCCCCAACCGGCATAGCCCAGGGCCAGCAGGCCCCGGCGCGGCCCGCCGCCGGTGGCGATGGCCTTGAGGATGTCCACGCTGGCCGTCAGCGCCAGACCGGGGTCCACCTGCAGGCTGCCCTCGCTGGACCAGTCGGCGGTGTGCAGCACGAAGCCGCGCCCGCCCTCTACGGGTCCGCCTGCATGCAGCGCGATGCGCCGCTGCGGCGGTACCGGCGCCACGTCCAGCTGCTTCAGCAGCTCGTCGAAGCTGAGATTGTCCAGGGGCTTGTTGAGCACGATGCCCATCGCCCCATCCGGTGAATGCGCGCAGACGCAGATCACGCTGCGCGCGAAGCGCGGGTCCTGCATGGAAGGCATGGCGATCAGCAGCTGCCCGGCCATGTAGCCTTCCGCCGCCAGCACCGAAGCCTTGACCTTGCCCGGGCGACGGCGCGCGGGACTCCGCTTGCCGCCGGGGGTGGCCTCGCCGCCCTCGCCGGGGTCGGGGGTTTCGTCGTCTTGCGTGCGCCTCGCCATCCCCTCGAATGTGGCGGGCCGCCGGGATGGCCGCAAGCACCGTACGGCCGCCGAACTCTTCACGCGCGCGAGCGTGCGCGACCGTTGCCAACCCGGATCGCCCCCGCGGCGTTGACAGCGGGCGGAACGGGGCGGAGACCTCGTTCTCCCCTCCGGCGCCGCTGCGCCCGCAACGGAAAGCATGCCCAATGACCATCCAGCCCGGCGATACCATCCCCGCGGTCAAGCTGATGCAGGCCACGGCCGAGGGCCCGCGCGAGGTGGACACCGGCACGCTCTTCGCCGGCAAGACCGTCGTGCTGTTCGGAGTGCCCGGCGCCTTCACCCCGACCTGTTCCGTCAAGCACCTGCCCGGCTTCGTGGAAAACGCGGCGGCGCTGCGCAACAAGGGCGTCGACCTCGTGGCCTGCATGGCCGTCAACGACGCCTTCGTGCTGGCCGCCTGGGCCAAGGACCAGGGCATCACGGACGAGGTGGTGATGCTGGCCGACGGTTCCGCCAACTTCACCCGGGCGCTGGGGCTGGAACTGGACCTCGGGGCGCGCGGCATGGGCGTGCGCTCGCAGCGCTTCGCCCTGGTGGCCAAGAACGGGCTGGTGACGCATGTGGGCATCGAGGCTCCGGGCGCCTTCGAAGCCAGTCGCGCCGAAGCCATCCTGGACGTGCTTTGAAACGCAACCCGGCCGATCTCGGCCAGTGGGGCTTCTTCGCCTGGCAGACTGGCTGGGTCTTCGCCCTGCGCAGCGCCGAGCTCTGGGCCACCCCGGCCACGGCCGGAACCACCCTGGCCGAGATGGCCATGGAGAAGCAGCGGGCCTTCGCCGATGGCTGGGCGGCTGCCAGCCAGGTCGCCCTGCGCGGCGGTGACGCCCAGGCGGTGGCGGAAGCGGCGATGCGCCCGTCGCGCCGCCGCGTCGCCGCCAATGCCCGCGCCCTGAGGCGCAAGCACGGCGGCTGAAACCCCCGGCCGGGCGCCGGAACTCTTTGTCCACCAGGGTCCGCTGCTGCACTCTCGGGGCATCGTGGCGTCGCCCGGGCCTGAACACACCTCGCTAGGCGCGTGAGCCCTCGCGGGAAAACCGAAACCCACGCAGGATGTGATGCACCCGGGCGACTCGAGGACGGCAACCCCGCCCGGCGCCCCCGCGCTTGAGTTCGCGGCGGCACTGGGAGTGCTGCGCCACAACTCAAAACGCCGGCCGAGGAACCTTTCCATGATGCTGCCAGGCCCGATGGCTCTGCAAGGCAAGATCGCCGTGGTCACCGGCGCGGATTCCGGCATCGGCCAAGCCATTGCCGAGCTCTTCGCCCAGAGCGGTGCCCATGTCTGCATCGCCTACCACACGGATAATGACGGTGCGGAGGAAACCGCCCGCCGCGTGCAGGCCACTGGCCGCAAGGCGCTGGTCGTACGCACGGATGTCGCGGACTCGGCCGCGGTGGAGTGTCTGTTCCGGCAGGTCGAGGACGGGCTGGGCGTGCCGGACATCCTGGTCAACAACGCCGGCGTCGGCATGGGCAAGAAGACCCCGGTGGCGGAGATCGAGGATCATCAGGTAGAGTGGGTGATCCGCACCAACCTGCTCGGCCCGCTCTTCTGCGCCCGCGCCTTTATCCGGCAGCGCTTGCGCGCCGGCGGCGGCGGGCGAATCGTCAACATCTCATCCGTGGCGCAGCACCTGCCTACGGATGGCAGCGCGCCCTACGGCATGTCCAAGGCCGGGTTGGGGTCCTTCACGCGCTCGCTGTCGGTGGAACTGGCCGAGAGCAAGATCAACGTGAATGGTATCGCGCCGGGCCTGATCCAGACGCCGATGACCCAGGAACGCCTGGACGACCCCGAGAAGCGCGAAGCTTCCTTCAAGGAAATCCCCTGGCACCGCGCTGGCCAGCCGGAGGAGATCGCCGGCCTCGCACTGTTCCTGGCCTCCGACGCCGCGGACTACGTCACCGGGCAGACCTGGGTGATGGATGGCGGCCTGACCATGAACTGGGGCGGTGCCTGATCCCCAGCCTTACCCGGCAGCAGGCCGTTAGCTAGCCGCCGGCATTTCTCCGGCCACCTGGCCTCGCCTCAGCGTTCCGCCAGCACGGCCAGGGTGTCGCCCTCCATCCGCCGGCCCTCGATGTGGCGGGCGTGCCACAGGGCGTAGAACAGCAGGTGCCAGGCGGCGAATCCCTCACGCTTGCCGGCCGCGGCGCGGAACAGCGGCAGGATGCGGTCGGGCCGGGCGATTTCCGCCACCCCTGGCTGCGACGCCACCAGCGGTGCCAGCCGTTCCGCCGCCTGAGCGATCCAGCTGCCCATCGGCACGGTGAAGCCGCGCTTGCGGGCAAAGGGACGCGCCGCCGGGAATTCCCGCGCCAACCACTGTCGCAGCAGCCACTTGCCGGAATCCCGCCGCACCTTCAGCCGGTCCGGCAAGCGCCAGCAAGCCGCGGCGACGCCGGCGTCCAGGAAGGGCACGCGCCCCTCGATGCCGTGCGCCATCAGGCAGCGGTCGAGCTTGAGCAGCAGGTCGTTGGGCAGCCAGTCCGCCATGTCCAGCGCCTGCGCCGCCATCAGCCGCGACCGGCCGGGCATGGCCGCCGCCGCTTCCGCCGCCGCCAGCCCGTCGCGCCAGGCGCGGGGCGGTTCGCGCAGCACCTCCAGCCGGTCAAAGGCGCCGTGGGCGCGCATCGCCTTGCCGCCCAGCCACCACGGCCGCATGGCGGAGCGGTGCCGGCCGTAGCCCCCCAGCATCTCGTCGCCGCCCTCGCCGGACAGCACGACCTTGACCTCCTCGCGCGCCCGGCGGGCCAGGAACCAGGTTGGCACGATGGCGTAATCCGCCGCCGGATCGTCCATGGCGGCGACGATCTGCGGCAGATGGCGCCACACCTCCGCCTCCGACACCTCCAGCCGGACGTGCTTCGCTCCGGCCGCAGCGGCGGCCGCGGCGGCCTGGTCGCGCTCGTCATTGGGGCCGGTGTCGAAGCCCGCGGTGAAGGCCAGCACCGGCCGGTCGTTCAGCCGCGCCATGGCCGACAGCACCGCGGCGCTGTCCGTGCCGCCCGACAGGAACATGCCGTAGGGCACGTCGGCGCGCTGGTGGAACTCCACGCTCTCGGTGAAGGCGCGGCCGAAGCGGGCGATCGCCGCTTCCTCGCCGATCTCTTCGGTCGGGCCATCCGGCAGGGCGACGCGACGGTGGCGTTCCACCACGGCGCCATCGGTGACCGCCAGGGTTTCGCCGGGAAGCAGACGGTGGATGCCGGTGAAGATGGTCTCGGCGCCAGTGGTGAACTGCAACTGCAGCAACTCGTCGCGGGCTTCGCGACGCACGCGCGGTGCCACCAACCCCGCCGCCACCAGCGCCTGCGGCTCGGAGGCAAAGGCAAGGCCGCCCGCCACCTCCGCGATGTAGAGCGGCTTGATGCCGAAGGGATCGCGCGACAGCACCACCCGCCGCGCTGCGCGGTCGTGGATGGCGATGGCCCACATGCCCCGCAGCTCTTCCGCGAAGCCGATCCCTTCGCGGCGCCACAGGTGCAGCGGCGGCTCGCAATCGCTGCCGGTGGCGCAGGACAGGGCGTGCTCGGTGCGCAGCTCGGGGTTGTTGTAGACTTCGCCATTGGCGACCAGCGCCGCCGGCCCGGCAAACAGCGGCTGGTCGCCGCCGGCCAGGTCGATGATCGCCAGCCGCGTATGCGCCAGCGCCACATTGCCGGCGACGTGATGCCCCCGCCCGTCCGGTCCGCGATGGCCGAGTGCCCGCGTCAGGGCGTCCAGCACCAGCGGATCGGGCGACAAGCCTGGGCGCAGGGCGAGGCCCGCGATGCCGCACATCAGCCGGCACTCCCGGACAACAGGGCGTCCCGTTCGCTACCCCCAGCGGCCGCGGCGCGGGACCCGCCGGGGGCCACCGCGGCCAGGAAGCCGCGCCACTGCGCCACCACCGGACCCTCGGCGTGGTGCGCGGTGAAGGCGGCGCGGCCACCGGCGGCCAACCGCTTGGCCAGCGCCGCATCCGCCAGCACGCGGCCGATCGCCGCGGCCAGGGCATCCGGCGCTTCCACCGGCACCAGCAGGCCGTTCTCCCCGTCCGTCACCAGCTCGGACGGGCCCTGAGCCGCGGTCGCCACCAGGGGACGGGCAGCGGAAAACGCGTCCAGCACCACGTTGCCCAGCGGCTCGTGCCGGGACGGGCAGACCATCACCTCGCAGGCCGCGAGCAGCGCCGCCGTGTCCTCGCGCCAGCCCAGAAACGTGACGCGCCCGGCCACGCCCAACTCGGCCGCCAGCTGTTCCAGCGCGGCGCGTTCCGGCCCTTCGCCCGCCAGGAAAAGCTGCGTGTCCGGTAGCATCGGCAGGGCGCGGAGCAGCAGGTCGAAGCCCTTGTTGCGGTGCAGCCGCCCCATCGCCAGCAGCCGCCGCAGGCCCGGCCGCCTGGGCAGGGCTGCCGGCGCGGCACCGCGCAGGTCAGGAGCGAAATTCGGCAGGTGATGCACCCGCCCGGCCGGCCAACCCTGCGCCGCGATCCAGCCGCACAGGTCGCGGGTATTGGCGACGAGGTGGTCGCAGTTGGCGTAGTAGCGCAGGTCATAATAGCCCCCCAGCCGCCCCACCAGCGTCCAGGGATGCGGCGTCGGCGTGGCGGCGGCGGCGAAGCGGGCGGCGCGGTTCATCCAGGCCACCGTCACCGCCGGTCGGAAGCGGCGCAGCGCCCCGCGCAGTCGCGGCGCGGTGAACAGGTCCAGCGGCCCGCCGAAGCGCAGCGGCACCGACGGTAAACCACCCGCGCGCAGGCGCGCTTCCCGCCCGGCATCCCGGCGCAGCACCGGTAGCACCTCCTCGCCCGCCCCATGTAGGGCGAGGCACAGGCGTTCGAAGAACAGTTCCGCCCCGCCTACCGCGGCGCCGGCCATGACCTGCGCCACCCTCATGCGGGAACCCGGGAGGGCAGCAGCAGCCGCGCCGCGTCCAGCGCGGCGGCCACGGAAAGACCGGCCATGCTGCCGTCCGGCGCCATGGCGGCGCGGGCGGCCCGGCCCACGGGGGCGTATTCGTCGGCCGGGGTGGGGCCGAACAGGCCCAGGGTCGGGGTACCCGCCGCGGCGGACAGGTGCATCAGCCCGGAATCATTGCCCACGAACAGCGCGCAGCGCCGCAGCACCGCCGCCGCTTCCGGCAGGCTCAGCCTACCCACCAGGTCCAGCATCCCACCGGGATGAGCCGCCAGCATTCCGATCAGCGGCGCTGCCATGGCGTGCTCGGCGTCGCCCGGGCCGCCCAGCAGTACCAGCCTCGCGCCCGGCAGTGGCCCGTCGGCGGCCGTCAGCGCCCGCGCCAGGGCGGCGAAGCGTTCCGCCGGCCAGACCTTGCCGGCCCAGTTCGCTGTGGGGCCGAGCGCCAGGATCGGCCGGCCCGCCGCGGCGGGGTCGCCGTCCAGCAGCGCCGCCGCCCGCGCCTCGTCCTCCGGCGCCGTCCAGGCAACCGGGCGCGGCGCGGGGGACAAGCCAAGGGTTTCCGCGAGATGTCCGAGCCGGTGCCCGGGCCGCCGGCCGCCGCGCATCACGGCGCGCCGTCCGGTGCGCAGCAACCAGGCCAGGGCGGAGCCGCGCAGGTCTACCACCAGGTCCCAGCGCGTGCCCGCCACCTGCCGCCACAGGTCTAGCCAGTGCGCCGACAGGCTGCGCTTGCGCAGCACCAGCGTCCGTTCTCGCCCGGGCATGCGGGCGAAGACGCCCTCGGCCACCGGACCGCAGGCCACCGTGATGCGGGCACCGGGATGTGCGCGCAGCAGGTGGTCGAGCAGCCCGGTGGACAGCACGGCATCGCCGATCCGGGTAGAGGTGACGAACAGGACGCGCATGGCCCCCCGAGGCACAGGAACGGAGCGCGCCATAGCACGTCCCATCCGCCTTGCCGCCCCCGCCGTGCCGCAGCCTCCCGCGCGACGCCGCTTGCCCCGCCGCTGCCGCGACGCCACCTGTCCATCATGCCGATCGCCGATCTGCCCGAACGGGGCGTGGTGGAGATTTCCGGGGAAGACCGGGTCGCCTTTCTCCAGGGCCTCGTGTCCAACGACGTGTCCCTGGCCCGTCCCGGCGCCCCGCTGGCCGAGGCCGTCTGGGCCGCGCTGCTGACGCCACAGGGCAAGTGGCTGGCGGAGTTCTTCGTGGTGCCGGGAAACGAAACGCTGCTGCTGGACGCGGAAGCGGCCCTGGTGCCCTCCCTGATTCAGAAGCTGTCGCGCTTCCGGCTGCGCTCCCGCGCCAGCCTGCGCGACGCTTCGGCCGAATTCGTCGTGCAGGCCGGCTGGGGCGACAGCGCGCCGCCCCCCGGTGGCATCGCCTTCGCCGATCCCCGGTTGCCGCAGGCCGGTTGGCGGCGCCTGCGCCCGGCCGCCGAACCCGGCGGCGACGCTCCGGCGGAGGAATACGACCGCCACCGCCTGGCACTCGGCCTGCCCGACGGGTCGCGCGACCTGGAAGCCGAGAAGAGCGTGCTGCTGGAAGCCGGCTTCGACGAGTTGCGCGGCGTGTCCTGGACCAAGGGCTGCTACATGGGCCAGGAACTGACCGCCCGCACCAAGTACCGCGGCCTGCTGAAGCGCCGCCTGGTGCCCGTGGCCGTGGAGGGCAGCCTGCCGCCGCGCGGCACGCCCGTGCTGCGCGACGGGGTCGAAGTGGGCGAAATGCGCTCGGGCCGCGATGCCAGGGGCATCGCCTTGCTGCGGCTGGACGCGATCCGCGCTGGCACGCTGCTCTGCGGCGAGGCCCGGCTACGGCCCGAGCCCGCGGCCTGGATGCAACTGCCCGTCGCGGCGGAAGCTGCGGGCGCCTGAACCTGCTGCCCGCCGGAGCGGGCAAGGCAGGTCCCCCCGGCTGATGGGCGTGGAACCCGAAGCTCCGCCGGGCACATCACCCTGGGGGCGGCGAAGCCAGGAAGGCCCGCGAGTGGTCAGCCCCCTCGCTGCGCTAGGGCCAGCAGCCCGTCCACCCCGCCGGCATCGCCGAGCACCGCCGCCTTTTCCGCCCGGCTCAGCCCGGCTAGCGCTTCCTCCAGGCTCTCGGCCTCCGCCACCTTGGTCAGCCCCACCAGCAGCACGGCATCCACCGGGTCCCGGCGGGGCCGGCGCGGCGGCGGCAGCATCCGCCGATGCGCCTGCAGCAGTGCGGGATCGCCGGCCAGGCGCCACACCGCCTCGGACGGCACCGGCGGGGCATCGCGCAACTGACGGAACAGCAGGTTGGCACGCTGCAACGCTACCGGCGGGGTGCGCTCCTCGGGGATCAGCAGCAGCCCCAGCCGGCGCAGCCCCAACCCGATGCCCGCCCGCGCGGTCAGCGCCGCCAACGGGATGGCCAGCGCCAGCCCCAGCACGACCGGCAGCATCCAGAGCGCCAGGAAGGGCGACACCAGATAGGCCGCGATCCCAAAAGCCAGCCCGAAGAGGGTATGCGGCCAGTAGAGCCGCACCACCTCGCGCCAGCCCAGGCTGCCATCGTCGCGTCGCTGTGCCTGCCAGCCGGAATCCCGCCCCAGCAGGATAGAGAGCACATCCACCGACTGCGTCAGCATGGTCACCGGCGCCAGCAGTCCGGCCACCACGGTTTCCAGCAGCAGCGACAGAAAGGCGCGGATCGCGCCGCCGCAGCCGCGCCGCTCCGCCGGGCGGAGCAGCAGCGCCAGGAAGGCCAGCAGCTTGGGCGTCAGCAACAGCCCCATGGTGCCGATAAAGACCCACATGGCGCGCACCGGGTCCACGGTGGGCCAGTCCGGAAACAGCGTGTAGCCGCTGGGGAAGTAGCTCGGCCGGATGAAGCGGGCCTGCAGCGAGATCAGCACGCCCACGAACAGGAACAGCAGCCAGAGCGGCGCCGTGATGTAGGAGCCGATGCCGGTCAGCAGATGCAGCCGGCTGACCGGGTGCAGCCCGCGCGCCGTCAGCACCGCGGCGTGCTGCAGGTTGCCCTGGCACCAGCGCCGGTCGCGCAGCGCCAGGTCGGTCAGGGAGGGCGGGCTTTCCTCGTAGGAGCCGCGCAGGGCAGGGACCATGTGCACCGCCCAGCCGCCCCGCCGCATCAGCGCCGCTTCCACGAAGTCGTGGCTGAGGATGTGGCCGCCGAAGGGCTTGGGCCCGCGCAGCGTCGGCAGCCCCGCCTGTTCCGCAAAGGCCCGGGTGCGGATGACGGCATTGTGGCCCCAGTAATTGCCCTCTGCCCCGTGCCACCAGGCGATGCCCTCGGCGATCAGCGGCCCGTACACGCGGCCGGCGAATTGCTGCATCCGTGCGAACAGCGAGGCGCCGTTGACGATGATCGGCAGCGTCTGGATCAGCCCGACATCGGGGTGCCGCTCCATGGCGGCGACGATCCGCACCAGCGTTTCGCCCTCCATCACGCTGTCGGCGTCCAGCACCAGCATCTGCGGGTAGGCGGCGCCGAAGCGGCCGACCCATTCGGCGATGTTGCCCGACTTGCGCTCGGTGTTCTTCGGGCGGCGGCGATAGAAGATCCGCTGGTGGTCGCCGGTGCGCTCGCGCAGCGCCAGGAAGGCCGCTTCCTCCGCCACCCAGGCATCGGCATCCGTGGTGTCACTCAGGATGAAGATGTCGAAATGCTGTCCGACGCCGAGGGACGCGAGGGACTCGTGGATCGCCTGTAACTCGGCCATCACCCGCTCGGGGGCCTCGTTGTACACGGGCATCAGCAACGCGGTGCGGCTGGACAGGGTCGGCAAGGGCGCGTCGGCGGCGATCCCCAGGCGATTGCTGCCGCCGGATAGCACCACGAAGAAGCCGCACACGGCGCTGGTGAAGCTCAGCGCGATCCAGGCGAACAGCAGCACGAACAGGCCGAAAACGCCGTATTCCAGCAACGTCGGGCGATCGAGGTCGAGCACCCGCCACATCTCGCGCCCGCCCAGCACCGTCAGCAGCACGGCGCCGCCGATCACCAGCAGCCGCCGCCAGAACATCCCGCCCGGCGCCGAGGGACGCGCGGCTTCCCGCCGTTCCGGCCGCCGCCGCAGCGACTGCACGGGCATGGCCAGCGGCGCTTCCGGCGGCAGCGCGCGCCAGTCCGGCGCCGCGACCTCCGCCGCGGCCGAAAGGCCCGGCGCCGCGGCGGTGGCGGTCAGGGTGTCCATCGGTACACCCAGCTTTCGGTCAGCGGCTGCTCGCCCGCCTTGAGCAGGGCGCGCAACTCCACCAGCCCGGCGCCGCCCGGCAGCAGCTCGAAGGCGATGCGCCAGCCCTGGGCGTCGGGGTTGCGGCCCACCACCGCGTTCTGGATGCGGCCGGCATTGGCCGAGATCTCCAGCGTCGGGGTGGCATCGGTGGGCAGGGCGGCCAGCTTGCCGCCCGCCGCATCCAGCACGAAGAGCCGCGCATTTTGCCCGCCCGCGCCGGAGCGGGTGTCCACGATCTTGCCCAGCTCGGTGTTGCCCGGCGCGGTCGGCAGCCAGTGCAGCCGGTACACGAAGCCGTATTCCCCCTTGGCACGCAGCGGCTCCTTGGGGCGCCAGAAAGCCACGATGTTGTCGTGGATCTCGCCGGTGGTGGGGATTTCGATCAGCTGGATGCCGCCCTCGCCCCAGTCGCCGATCGGCTCCACCCACAAGCTCGGGCGCCGTTCGTAGCGCGCTTCCAAATCCTTGTAGGAAGCGAAATCGCGCCGCCGCTGCATCAAACCGAAGCCGCGCGGATTGCTGTCGGCGAAGATGCTGACCTGCAGGTCGCGCGGGTTGTTCAGCGGCCGCCACAGCTGCTCGCCGCGCCCCGTCGCCATCAGCAGCCCGTCGGAATCGTGCACGGCGGAGCGGTAATCATCCACGCCGGCGCGGTCGTTGGGCGCGAAGAAGAACATGCTGGTCAGCGGCGCGATGCCGGCGGCGGCGATGTCGACGCGGGGAAACACCGTGGTTTCCACGTCGAACACCGTGTCCTCGCCGGGACGGATGGTGAAGCGGAAGGAGGCGGCGGCGGACGGGCTGTCCAGCAGCGCGTGCACCACGACCGAGTTCACCCCCGGCCGCGGCCGCTCGATCCAGAAGGAGCGGAACACCGGGAATTCTTCCCCGGCGGGGTCGGCAGTCTTGATCGCCAGCCCGCGCGCCGACAGGCCGTAGCCCTGGTCCTTGCCCACGGCGCGGAAATAGGAGGCGCCGAGAAAGGAGCAGACCTCGTCGAAGTAGTCCGACCGGTTGATCGGCGCGTGCAGCCGGAAGCCCGCGAAGCCCAGGTCCCCGGCCGGCGGTCGCCCGACCTCGCCGAAGGAGAACAGGTCGGGGCTGTAGAGGATCGGCCGGGCGCGGCCGTCGCTCACCTCCAGCAGGTCCACCCGGGCGCCGTACAGGAAGCCGCGGTGGAAGAACTGCATCTGGAAAGGCAGGTTGTCGTTGCGCCACCAGGCCCGCTGCGGGTCGAAGCGCAGCATCCGGTACTGGTCGTAGGACAGCTGCGACAGCGGCGCCGGCAGGGCGGTATCCGGCGCGCGGAAGGGCTTTCCCGCCAGCTCCCGCGCCGCGTTGCGCACGGTGGACGCGTCGAAGGGTGTGCCGGCCTCGGCCTGGGCGGCCGCCGTGCGGACCGCGCCGAGGGCCGGCAGCAGGCCCAGCAGGAACGGCGTGGCGAGAGCGTCGCGACGGAGCAAGTGTCCCTCCGGAAAGGTGTGGGGCGCCTCCATACGCCGGCAAGGATGCGCCGACGGTCAAGGCCGGGGCGCTCATAGGCATGAAAATTGGGCGAGGGCGAGGCAGCCTCCCCGGCCCGACACCAGCAGCGGCGCTCCCCTGGGGCCGGAGGGGGGGCTGCTGCGCGGGATCAGCCCGTGCCGGCCGGCGCCGCGACCCACTGCCCCGCCGCGAAGCGGCCCGGGTCCAGCAGTGGCAGCACCGGCGCCAGCGCGCCGGGATCCTCCCCCTCCACCAGGGCCGCGAGCAGCCGTCCGGCCGCAGGGGCGGTCTGGATGCCGTAGCCGCCCTGGCCGCAGTTCCACCAGAATCCGTCCTCGCTGCCCAGTCCGATCGCCAGGCCGCGATCGGGGGTAAAAGTCCGCAGCCCGGCCCAGCGGTGTTCCACCCGCCGCACCGGCAGCTCCAGCGCCTGCTGCATCCGGTCCACCGCGACCGCGACGTCCAGCTCCTCCGGCTGCGCGTCGCGGGGGATGTCGTCCGTCTCGTCGGCGGGGCTGACCATCAGGCGGGATCGCGCTTCCGGCCGGGCGTACCAGCTCTCGCCCACATCCATCAGGGTCGGCCAGTCCGACACGTCGTGCGGCGCGGGGTCCACGATCACCGCGGTGCGCCGCTTCGGCTGCAGCCCCAGCGGCAATACCCCCGCCAGCACGGCGACCTCGTCGCCCCAGGCGCCGGCGGCGTTCACCAGCACCGGCGCGCGGAACACCGTCCCATCCGCGATTTCGGCGTGCCACAGCCCGGCCTCGCGCCAGATGCGCCCGGCGCGCGACCGCGTCGCCAGCACGCCGCCCGCCGCGCCCAGCTGGCGCAGGAAGCCGCCCTGCAGCGCCGCCACGTCCATGTCGAAATGGTCGCGGTCCAGCACCGCCGCGGAGGCATAGCCGGGGCGCAGCGCCGGCACCCGCTCCCGCAGCGCGGCCAGGGAGATCGGCTCCGCCGCCGTGCCCTGTTCCAGCAGCGCTTCCAGCCGCGGCAGCTGTTCGGGCGTGGCGATCTGCACCACGTCGCGCTGGCGAAACAGCGGCACGGCGGTGAAGCCCTCGGGCGGAGCTTCGAAGAACCCGCGCGAGGCCAGGGTCAGCGCCCGCGCATCGGGCGAGCCATAGTTCGGCGCCCAGATCGCGGCGGAGCGGCCGGTGGTGTGGAAGCCCGCCTGTTCCTCCGCTTCCAGCAGGGCGACGCGGCGATGCGCCGAAAGATGCGCCGCCGCCGTGGCGCCACCGATGCCGGCGCCCACCACGATCGCACCGAAGCTCTGGGTGTCCATGCGCCCATGGTGTGGCTGCCGCGCCGGAGCGGCAAGGGCGCCTCGTTGACAGGGCGGCACGACGACCCTAGGTCGGAAGGGCTCCGGTTCCGGCCGGGGCCGCGGGGATTTGTTGGATGCCGCTTGCGCCGCGACACCAAGTGCTAAAGCGCCAGGAAGCGGTTGCCGACCCTGTTTGGCGGCGCTTCGTGTGTCATCCGACGGTGTTGGAGGATCGCGATGCGCGCCGCCCTGTGTACCACCCGGACCTGCTGACCGCCGCCGCGCCGGAACGCTGAACGCCGCGTTCCCCGACGGCCCGCACCGTGTCGCGCGGTGCTTCCCGCGCGCCCCTCGTCCTCTTCCGGGTAGCCCTCCACCGTGTCCCATTCCCCGCCCGCCGCCATCCGGCTGCGCGACCTTGTCCGCCGCTTTCCCGGCCGCGGCGCCGCCACCACCGCGCTGGACGGCGTGTCGCTGGACGTAGCGCCCGGTGAGGTCTTCGGCATCGTCGGCCGCTCCGGCGCCGGCAAGTCCACGCTGATCCGCTGCGTCAACCTGCTGGAACGCCCGGATGCCGGGGGCGTGGAGGTTCTGGGCCAGGACCTCCTGGCGCTGGACGAACGCGGCTTGCGCGAGGCCCGCCGCGGCATCGGCATGGTGTTTCAGCACTTCAACCTGCTGTCCTCGCGATCGGTGGCCGGCAACATCGCCTTTCCCCTGGAAGTCGCGGGCATCCCGCGCGCCGAGCGCGAGGCGCGGGTGCGCGAACTGCTGCCGCTGGTGGGGCTGGACGCCAAGCGGGATGCCTTTCCGGCGCAGCTCTCGGGCGGGCAGAAGCAGCGCGTCGGCATCGCCCGCGCCCTGGCCTCCCGTCCGCGGCTGCTGCTGTGCGACGAGGCCACCAGCGCCCTGGACCCGGAAACCACCGGCGAGATCCTGGCCCTGCTCCGCCGGTTGCGCGACGCGCTGGACTTGACGGTGCTGCTGATCACCCACGAGATGGCCGTGGTGAAGGCCGTGTGCGACCGCGTCGCCGTGATGCAGGCCGGTCGCATCGTGGAACAAGGCCGCGTCTTCGACGTCTTCACCCGCCCGCAGCACGACATCACCCGCCGCTTCGTGGCGGAGGTGATCGGCCACGCCGTGCCGCCCGGCACGCTGGCCCGCCTGCCGCCCCCCGATCCCGGCGAGGTTCGGGAGGTGCTGCAGGTCCTCTTCGCTGGGCCGCACTCCACCCGCGCCGTGGTCAGCGAAGCGTCCCGCCGCTTCAACATCGACCTCAACATCGTGTCCGGCCGCATCGATGAGATCGGTGGCGAGCCCTTCGGCCTGCTGGCCCTGGCCGCCTATGGCGCGCCCGAAGCCCTGGCCGCCGCCACCGCCTGGATGCGCGAACTGGGCCTGGACGTGTCCGCCCCCGACCTCGCGGCCAGCCCCACCACCCCGGCGGAGCCCGCCTGATGCTGCCTTGGCTGACCCCCACGCTGGAAGACTTGCTGGTCGAGGCCGCCTGGCAGACGGCCGCGATGGTGTTCATCTCCATCGCCGTGGCCGTCGCGCTGGGCCTGCCGCTGGCGCTGCTGCTGCACGGCACCGGCCCCGGCGGGTTGCGCCCCAGCGGCGTGGTGAACCGGCCGCTGGGGCTGCTGGTGAACGCCGTGCGCTCCACCCCCTTTATCATCCTGATGGTGGCCATCGTGCCCTTCACCCGCCTGGTGGCGGGGACCTCCATCGGCACGGCGGCCGCCATCGTTCCCCTGGCCCTGGCCGCCACCGCCTTTATCGCCCGCCTGTTCGAGGGCGCGCTGCGCGAAGTGGACCGCGGCGTGGTGGAAGCCGCCCGCGCCATGGGCGCCACCCGCGCGCAAATCCTGCTCAAGGTGCTGGTGCCCGAGGCCATGCCGGGGCTGATCGCCGCCGTCACCGTCACCCTGGTCAGCTTGGTCGGTTATTCCGCCATGGCCGGGGCGGTGGGGGGAGGAGGCTTGGGCGACCTCGGCATCCGCTTCGGCTACCAGCGCTTCATGCCGGAGGTGATGGCCACGGTGGTCGTGCTGCTGATCCTCTTCGTGCAGCTGCTGCAATCCCTGGGCGACTGGCTGGTGCGCCGGGTCAGCCACCGATGACGCGCCCCGCCCCGAAACGCACCGGGGCCGGCGCGTTCCCACCCTCTGAAAACCCACCGAGGAAAGCCGAACCCATGCAGCGACGTTCCCTCCTCCTGGCCGCCTCCGGCGGCCTCCTCGCCACTGCCGGCGGGCTGCTGCCACGCCCCCTGCACGCCCAGGCCGCCGCGATCGGCACCGCCGCGCGGCCGCTGCGCGTCGGCGTGACCTCCGGCGTGCACGCCCAGGTGCTGGAGCGCGTGCGCGACGTGCTGGCCAAGGACGGCGTGACCCTGCACATCACCGAGTTCGGCGACTTCATCCAGCCCAACGCCGCCCTGGCCGCCGGCGACCTGGACGCCAATGTCTACCAGCACCAGCCCTTCCTGGACGCGCAGAAGGCCCAGCGCGGCTACGACTTCGTGGCGGTGGGCAAGACCGTGCTGACGGTCATGGCGGTGTTCAGCCGCAAGCATAAGACCCTGGCCGAGCTGCCCCAGGGTGCCCGCGTCGCCATCCCCAACGACCCCACCAATGGCGGCCGCGCCCTGCTGCTGCTGGCCCAGGGCGGCGCCTTCACCCTGCGTCCCGGCGTGGATTTCCGCGCCACCGTGGCCGACATCGCCGAGAACCCGAAGCGCCTGCGCATCGTGGAGCTGGAAGCGGCGCAGATCGCCCGCTCGCTGGACGACGTGGACGCGGCGGCCATCACCGGCAACTACGCCGTGCCCGCCGGGCTGAACCCCCTCAAGGACGGGCTGGCGGTGGAAGGCGCCGACAGCGTCTACACCTGCCTGGTGGTGGTGCAGCGCCGCGATGCCGAAACACCCTGGGCCAAGCGCCTCGCGGCCGGCTACGCCGACCCGACGGTGAAGGAGTTCGTGGCGCGCGAGTTCGGCGGCGCGGTGATCTCCGGCGCCTGACCCCCCTTCGGCGCGGGAGGTGGGCTGCGGGTCACTGCCGCTCGCTTCCTGGCCTCCCACCGATGCCGGAGGTCGGCCGGCACCCCGGTCAACCGCGTCCCATTCCGCCGCAAGCGCCCACCGGGGTAGCCGGCACCGCCCTGTGATCCGGCCTTGCAGCCCGGCCGATCCGTCGCAGGGTGCTTGGCATCGCCGCCCGGCCGGGCGAAGCATCACCCCCGACCCGGCCGGAGAACCCCCCGCACCATGCCCGATCCCAGCGCGCCGCCCCCACCTCCCGGCACCGCGGCCGAACTCCTGCCCGGGCTGCGCTGGGCGCGGATGCCGCTGCCCTTTCCCCCGCGCCACGTGAACCTCTGGTTCCTGCGCGACGGCGAGGGCTGGCTGGCCGTGGATGCCGGCGCCAGCACGGCCGACGCTACGGCGCTCTGGGAACAGCTCGCCGCCACCGAACTGGACGGACTACCGGTCACCCGCCTGCTGGTCACCCATTTCCACCCCGACCATGTCGGCCTCGCCGGCTGGGTCTGCGAGCGCTGGGGCGCGCCGCTGCTGATGCCGCGCACGGAATACCTGCTGGCCCGCTTCCTACGCCTCGACACCGATGCCGGCATGACCGCCCACCAGGTGGACTTCGCCCGCCGCGCCGGCTGCCCGGAAGACTACCTCGCCTTTCTCGCCAATCGCGGCCCGCTGTTTGCCCGCGCCGTGGTGCCGGTGCCGCGCGCCTTTACCCGCATCGCCGGCGGCGACACGCTGCGGATCGGCGGCCGGGATTGGCGGGTGCTGACCGGCGGCGGCCATGCGCCCGAGATGGCCTGCCTCCATTGTCCCGAACTCGGCATGCTGATCTCGGCCGACCAGATCCTGCCGCGCATCACTCCCTATGTCGGCGTCGGCGCCACCGAGCCCCTGGCCGACCCGCTGGCCGACTTCCTCCGCTCCAACGACCGGCTCCGGGCCATCCCGCCCGAAACCCTGGTGCTACCCTCGCATGGCGAGCCCTTCACCGGCCTGCACGAGCGCATCGGCAGCATCGCCGCCCACCACGCCGAGCGCCTGGACACCCTGGCCGCTGGCTGCACCGCCCCCCGCACCCTGTTCGAGGCCACCGCGATCCTCTTCCCCCGCGTGCTGGAACCCGGCCCCCTCGGCTTCGCGTTGGGGGAAACCCTGGCGCACCTCAACCGGCTGGTGGTGGATGGCCGCCTGCGCCGTGAGGACGGCGAGGTGCCGCGCTACATCACCGCGTGAGGCAGGGCGGCCCGGCCGCAACCCTGACCGCCGCCCCGTGTTGGCCCGCCAGCCCGGGACCCGCAGGCTGATCCCCCCGGCGCAGGAGGGTTTCCCATGGCGGATACCACGGTGATCAAGGTCGACGCAGCCTTCTCGCCGGTGGGCGCCGACGGCCAGAAATACCTTGCCAGCGGCAAGACCCTGTCCATGCGCCTGTGGGAAAACGAACCCCCCGGCGAGGGCAAGGCGGCTGTGCGCCGCGACTACGAAACGGTGGGCTACGCCATCGCCGGCCGGGCGGAACTGGAAACCGAGGGCCAGACCGTGATCCTCCAGCCCGGCTCCTCCTGGGTGGTGCCCGCCGGCGCCGAGCACCGCTACCGCATCCTGGAAGCCTTCACCGCGGTGGAGGCCACCTCGCCCCCCGCCCAGGTGCATGGGCGCGACGAAACCCCGGCCGGCTGACCCCGCATCCGCCCCCGCTTCATTGCCCGGGGCGGCAACACTGACTAGATGAGGGGGGAAGGTCGCCGGACCTCCTCCAGCGCGGCCCCCGGATCGGGGGACGGGCGCCCCGGCGACCCGCGCTCCGGGTCCCGTTTCAGCCCTCCACCCACGGTTTTCCGACCAGTGGGCCAGGGGGCTCCGTTCCGAGCAACCCGGTGGCGCCCGGCCCGCATATTCCCTCCGGAACCCGCCCGATGGACCAGTTCGCCCCCGCCGATCCCGCCGCCCTGCCGCAGCCCGCCCGCTCCAACAGTGCCGCGGACCCGCTGGCCGCGGCCGTGGCGCGGGAAGCGGCGCGGCGCCGCGCCTTCGCCATCATTGCCCACCCCGACGCCGGCAAGACCACGCTGACGGAAAAGCTGCTGCTGCGCGGCGGCGCCATCCAGCTGGCGGGGCAGGTGCGCGCCAAGGGCGACCGCCGCCGGACGCGCTCGGATTGGATGAAGATCGAGCAGGACCGCGGCATCTCCGTCGCGACTTCGGTGATGACCTTCGAGCGCGACGGCGTGGTGTTCAACCTGCTCGACACCCCCGGCCACGAGGACTTCTCCGAGGACACCTACCGCACGCTGACGGCGGTGGACGCGGCCGTGATGGTGATCGACGCCGCCAAGGGCATCGAGGCGCAGACCCGCAAGCTCTTCGAGGTCTGCCGCCTGCGCGACATCCCGATCATCACCTTCATCAACAAGATGGACCGCGAGAGCCGCGACATCTTCGAACTGCTGGACGAGATCGAGAAGACCCTCGCCCTGGACGTCGCCCCCGTGGCCTGGCCGGTCGGCGCCGGCCGCCAGTTCGTCGGCACCTTCGACTTGCTGAACCCCGCCCTGCACCTGATGGCCGAGGGCACCGGCGCCCAGCCCCTGTCCGGCCTGGACGACCCCAAGCTGGACACGTTGGTCGCTCCCGACCTGGCCGAGGAACTGCGCATGGGCGCGGAGCTCGCCGGCGCCTACCAGAGCTTTGACGTCGACCGCTTCCTGGAAGGCACCATGACGCCGGTCTATTTCGGCTCGGCGCTGCGCGACTTCGGCATCGGCCACCTGCTGGAAGGCCTCGCCCGCTTCGCGCCTCCGCCGCGCAACCGCGCCGCCGACGCGCGCGAGGTCGAGGCGCAGGAACCGGCCCTGACCGGCTTCGTGTTCAAGATCCAGGCGAACATGGACCCCAACCACCGGGACCGCGTGGCCTTCCTGCGCGTCTGTTCCGGCCGGTTGCAGAAGGGCGCCCGTTTGAAGCAGCCCCGCACCGGCAAGACCGTTCCGGTCAACGCGCCGCTCTTCTTCTTCGCCCAGGACCGCCAAGTGGCGGAGGAAGCCTGGCCCGGCGACGTGGTGGGCATCGCCAACCACGGCATCCTGCGCATCGGCGACACGCTGACCGAGGGCGAGAACATCAACTTCCGCGGTGTCCCCTCCTTCGCCCCGGAAATCCTTCGTCGGGTGATGATCGAGGACGCCATGGTCGGCAAGAAGCTGCGCACCGCACTGGAACAGCTGGCCGAGGAAGGCGTGGTGCAGCTGTTCCGCCCGCTGGACGGCACGCCTCCCGTGGTCGGCGTGGTCGGCGCCTTGCAGCTGGACGTGCTGGCCGCCCGCCTGCAGGCCGAATACGGCGTGCCCTCCCGCTACGAGTCCACGCCCTGGGGGCTGATGCGCTGGGTGGCCTCGGACGACAAGGCGGCGGTGGAGCGCTTCCGCCGTTCCGCCCCGCACGACACCGCCGAGGACCATGACGGCGAACTGGTGGCCTTCTTCACCTCGGAATGGCGGCGCAATCGCGCGGCCGAGGACTTCCCCGAGCTGCGCTTCCTGGAACTGCGCGAACAGCACGGGCTCGTTGCGGCGAAGTAGCGCTTGCCGCGAGCAGCCCAGGCCGCTGAGCCCAAGGCACGCCCGCCGCGAGCAGCCCAGGTTGCTGCGGCCTAGAAGGGCTGGTTGCGAGCAGCCCAGACGGGCCGTGGTCAGGAGGCGTTCGGGGCGTCAGCGGCTTGCCCGCGCCGCCTCCTGCCGCGCCAGCCGGTCGGCGCTGTAGTGCTTGGTGAAGGCCTTGGTGAACTCCGCCCCGAACAGGAAGATCAGGGCGGAGTAGTAGATCCACAGCAGCACCACGAAGAGCGACCCCGCCGCCCCGTAGGTCGTGGCGACGCCCGCCCCGGTCATGTACAGCCCGATGCCGTAGCGCCCCAGTGACAGCAGCAGCGTGGTCACCCCCGCACCCAGCAGCACGTCCCGCCAGGGCAGGCGCCGCTGCGGCAGCACCCGGTACATCGCCCCCACCGCCAGCATCAGCACCAGCCCGGACACGGCGGTGTTGGCGGCATCGGCCAGGAACTGCGTGTGCGGCAGCATCTCCAGGGTGTGCTTCAGCGCGGCCAGCAGTGCGTCCGCCACCAGCGTGGCGATCAGCAGCAGCCCTACCGCCAGGGTCAAACACAGCCCGGTCAGCCGCGTCCGCAGCGTGGAGCGGATGGCCGAATACTGCGTTTCCGAGCGCCAGATCATGTTCAGCGCCGATTCGATGGCCCCGAAGGTACCGGTCGCCGTGACGATGATGGTCACCAGGCTGATCACGGATGCGATCAGGCCGGAATCGAAGCGCCCGGCGCTGGCCAGCAGGTTGGTGATGGTTTCCGCCGCCGGGTCGCCCATCACCTCGCGCACCTGGTCGGCCACGGCGTTGCGCGCCGCATCCTGGCCGAACACGTAGCCGGCGATGGCCACCGCGATCACCAGCACCGGGGCCAGGGAAAAGATGGCGTAGAAGGCGATGGCCGCGCCGCTCATCATCGCGCCGTCTTCCAGGAAGCCCCAGAGGCTTTCCTTCAGCAGCACCCAGGCGCGACGCAGCATTCCGGTGGCTTTCCCTCAGGCTCACGGCCGGGGTGCCGCGGATTCGCCGCGCTCCTTGTAGCCCGGCCGTCCCCTGGCCGCCCCTGGTCCCAGCCCGGCCGCCGCCTTCCGGCCCGCCATGATGGCCTGCCACGACGCTGCGGGTAGCGCCGCGCCCGGCTTATCGCCACATAGGGGCCAGCGATAACACGAAGAGGAGCGCCGATGCGCAAGCCGAACTACAACTTCGAACGCGCCGAGCGCGACCGTGCCAAGCAGGCCAAGGCCGAGGCCAAGGCGCAGCGCAAGGCGGAAATCGCCGCGGCCGAGAAGGCCGGCCAGCCGATCCCGCCCGAAACCGAGGGCGAAGGCGAAACCTCCGACCGCGGCTGACCGCCGGCCTTTCCGCCCGCCACGCCCCGGCGCCCTTGCCGGCGCGCGGGGCGGGCGCCCAGCCCGGGGCCGCAGGACGCGGCCGCCGGGAAATGCGCGGGAAAGCGGAAGCCGGCTTCCCGCCCGGTGTCAGGCGGCGGGGCCGTCGGTTTCCCAGAACTGCGACACCAGCTCGCCCTTGAAGCTCATCCGGACCTTGTCGCCTTCCACGCCGTCCACCATGGCGACCGGAAGGTAATGGTGCTGCCCGGCCGCGCCGCGGTCGGTCTTGGTCAGCTTGATGCGGCCGCCATCGACGTGGTCGACGGTGCCGATATGGGCATCATCGGCCCCGATGATTTCCATGTGCTCGCGGATGCCTGACGTGTCGGACATGAAGGGGCTCCTGTTGCCGTGCGGGGGCACAACGGCTGAGGCGCGGGCAGGATGCAGCCCCGGCCGCGCGATCGCCCCCGCCTGCCATCTCGGCGGACCATTGCCTGCCGCCTCGGACCACGCTGCCCCGGCGGAACGCGTCCCGCCTCTCAGGATCGCGCGGCCCCGGCCCGCTCGGCCCGCAGCGCCGTCCAGAAGGCCAGCTGCCCGATCACCCCTGCCACCACCAGCACCACGGCCGCCGCCAGGGCAGGGTTGCCGCCCACCCCCGCCAGCGCCGTGCACAGCGCCCCGATCGCCATCTGCCCGAAGCCGTAGAGCCCCGCGGCCGAGCCGATCACCTTGGGGTTCACCCCCACCGCCTTGGTCAGCGCCAGCGGGCTGGACACGCCGCAGCCCACAGTGAACAGCAGCAGTGGCGCCAGGGTCAGCGGCACGCTCAAGTGCCCGCTCAGCACCGCCAGCAGGAACAGCACCGCGCCGCCCACGCCCAGCAGCGTGGCCCGCAGCAGCAACCGCTCGATCCCCACCCGCGCCACCAGCCGGTTGGCGATCACGCTGCCCAGCGTCACGCCCCCGATCAGCACGAGGTAGTAGACCCCCACCTCGTGCACCGGCCGGTGCAGCTGCTCCACGAAGATGAAGGGCGAGGCCGCCATGAAGGCGTACATGCTGGTGGTGGCGCAGCCGCCCCCCACCACGTAGCCCGCGAAAGCCCGCGAGCGTAGCAGCTGCCCGTAGTCCCGCAGCAGCGAGGCCGCCGATCCCCCCGCCGCGCGCCGCCCGGTTTCCGGCAGCCGCCAGGCCGACAGCGCGATCGTGGTCGCCCCCAGCGCCGCCAGTCCCCAGAAGATCGAGCGCCAGCCCAGCGTTTCCGAGAGCGCCCCGCCCAGGGACGGCGCCAGGCCCGGCCCCACCGTGACCATCAGGTTCAGCAGTGCCAGCCGCCCCGCCGCCGCGGTCGGCCCGGCGGTGTCGCGCACGATGGCCCGGCCCAGCGCCAGCCCGGCGCAGCCGCCCAGCGCCTGCAGCAGCCGCGTCGCCACCAGCCAGCCCGGCCCCGGTGCCACCGCCGCCAGCAGCCCCGCGGCGGTGTAGAGCGCCAGCCCGGCAAACAGCACGGGACGCCGCCCGAAGCGGTCCGACACCGGCCCGTAGACCAGCTGCCCCGCGGCCAGACCGATCAGGTACAGGCTGATGGTCAGCTGCATGGCGCCCGTGCTGGCGCCGAGGTCGCGCCCGGCCTGCGGCAGCGCCGGCACGAAGATGTGCATCGCCAGGGTGCCGCAGAAGGTCATCAGCACCAGCAGCCAGAGGGGAGGGGGCCGCACACCCCGTCCCGGCCCGGCAAGATCGGGCGCCGGGGTCTCGGCCAGCGGCGCGCCGGGAACGGGGGCGCCGCCGCCCGGGACCTCCCCCGTGCCGGCCGCGCCCGTCACGCTCACGCGCCCTCCAGCTCCTCCCGCAGCATCTCCAGCTCCAGCCACTCTTCCTCCGCCCTGGCCAGCTCCGCCTGCCGCTCCGCCAGCATCGCGGAGGCCTTGTTGAACCGCGCCGGGTCACGCGCGTAGAGCCCCGCCTCGCCCAGGATCTCGCCCAGCTTGGCGATCTCGGCCGAGAGCTTCTCCATCCGCCCCGGCAGGGTCCGCAGCGCCTGCTGCTCCTTGCCGCCCAGCCGCCGCTTCGGCGCTGCGGCAGCCGCGGCCGGCGGCGCCTCCGCCCGGGCCGGCGCCGCGCCGCCCGCGGCCGGCTCGGCCACGGCACGCGCCTGCACTCCGTGGCCGCGCTGCGCCACCATGTCGGAATAGCCGCCGGCATAGTCCTGCCAGCGCCCGTCGCCCTCGAAGGCGATCACGCTGGTCACCGTGCGGTCCAGGAAGTCGCGGTCGTGGCTGACCAGCAGCACCGTGCCGGGATAGTCGGCCAGCAGCTCCTGCAGCAGGTCCAGGGTTTCCAGGTCCAGGTCGTTGGTGGGCTCGTCCAGCACCAGCAGGTTGGAAGGCTGCGCCAGCGCCCGGGCCAGCATCACCCGCCCGCGCTCGCCGCCCGACAAGACACCCAGCGGCGTGCGCGCCTGTTCCGGCAGGAACAGGAAGTCCTTCATGTAGCCCACGACGTGCCGGTTCTGCCCGCCCACCTGCACCGTGTCGCCCTGCCCGCCGGTCAGCGCCGCCTGCAGGGTCAGGTTCGGGTCCAGGCTGGCGCGGCGCTGGTCCAGGCTGACCATTTCCAGCCCCGTGCCCAGCCGCACCTCGCCGCTGTCCGGGGGAAGGACGCCGGTCAGCATGTTCAGCAGCGTGGTCTTGCCCGCGCCGTTGGGGCCGACGATCCCCACCCGGTCGCCGCGCAGCACGCGGGTGGAAAAGGGCCGCACCACCGGCCGCCCGTCATAGCTCTTGCTGATCGCCTCGGCCGCCATCACCAGCGTGCCGGAGCCGCCGCCCTCGCTGGCCGCCATGGCCACCCGGCCGGGGGCCAGGTTGCGCTCCCGCCGCCGCGCCCGCAGCGCGTGCAGCTCGCCCAGGCGGCGGACATTGCGCTTGCGCCGGGCGGTGACGCCGTAGCGCAGCCAGTCCTCCTCGCGCGCGATCTGCCGCGTCAGCTTGTGGGCGGCGGTTTCCTCCTCCTCCAGCACCTGGTCGCGCCAGGCCTCGAAGCCGGCGAAGCCCTGTTCCAGGCGCCGGGTGGTGCCGCGGTCCAGCCAGACCATGCCGCGCGACAGCCCTTCCAGGAAGCGCCGGTCGTGCGAGATCAGCACCAGCGCCGAGCGCATCGACGACAGCTCGCCCTCCAGCCACTCGATCGCCGGCAGGTCGAGGTGGTTGGTCGGCTCATCGAGCAGCAGGATGTCGGGCTGCGGCGCCAGCACCCGCGCCAGCGCCGCCCGCCTCGCCTCGCCGCCCGACAGCACCGCGGGGTTCTCCTCACCCGTGAGGCCGAGCTGTTCCAGCAGGTAGCGCGCCCGGTAGGGCTCGTCCCCCGGCCCCATTCCTGCTTCCACATAGGCCAGGGTAGTGGTGAAGCCGCTCAGGTCCGGCTCCTGCGGCAGGTAGCGCACGGTGGCGCCGGGCTGCACGAAGCGCGTCCCGCCATCGGGCTCCACCAGCCCCGCCGCCACCTTCAGCAGCGTCGACTTGCCCGAGCCGTTGCGCCCCACCAGCGCCAGCCGCTCGCCGGCGGACACGCCCAGCGTGGCACCGCGCAGCAGGGGTGTCTTGCCGAAGCTCTGGCGGATCTCGGTGAGCAGGAGCAGGGGAGGGGAAGCCATGGTGCCGCAGCCCATAGCACGGCCCGTGCCCGGCGGCGCCCGGCGGTGCCGCAGGGCTGCCACCCACGGAGTTGCCGGGAACGGGCGTGCCCGTTGCCGCTGGGCCGCGTCGGAGGCCCGTCGCATCACCGGCACCGCGGTGCGGGCTGCGGCGTGCGGCCGAGCCGTTCTCGGCCACGGCCCGCGCCGTCACCGGCTGCGCGCTTCCCGCGAACCCACGGATCGCCCGCACCGCTCGGCGGGGTGCCGGCGCTGCGACAGCGACGCCGGCCGGCGCCGCGCCGGACCAGAAGCGCCCGGCGCCCGCACGCTAGTCGGGACTAAATTCCATGCCATCCTGCGTGTTGACGACGTGGCCGCCGAGCAGGTCGCCACCATCGGCGTACATGGCGGCCCGGCCCAGTTTCCCGTTGATGGCGAACCCTTCCCGCGCGCCGTAGCCCGTGGAAATCAGCGCAACCTTGGGGACGATGGCCTTGCCGCCGACATAGTAGGAGGCAGTTCCGGAAGCCTTGCCGTGCCGGGCGTCCCGCTTGCGCAGGGTCTTCAGCATGGTGGCCTCCGACTGTGAGATGAGGTTGTCCATCCGGGCCTCATCCACCATCCAGCTCCAGCCCATCTCCGTCCCGAGCATCTCGAAGGCGAGGCGCTTCACCTTCAAGGGCGTCCAGATGGCATTGTGCCGCATCCCGAAGGAGCCGGTCTTGGCCCCTTTCTTCAGCACGCGTGCCACGATCGTGGAGCAGTTCTTCCGAACCATCTGGTAGTGGGAGTTCTGCTTGAGCCGGATGGCATCCCACTCGGCCTGCATCGCGGCCTTGTTGAGGCCGTTGATCTTGATGACGTGGTCGGGCGCGTAGCCCTCTGACACGAGGTCCGAAAGGAAGTTCTTCGCCTTGAAGCTGGTTTCCTTGCCCACCAAGCTGGCCGAATCCTCCGGCCAGTAGCTGACATAGACGGGCTTGGTGGGACTCCAGCGGTCGCCGATCAGCATCGCGGCATGCCCGATATAGGTCTGGGTGCCCGCGAGGTTGTTGTTCCAGATCACGACAACGGTCATGGCCAGCGCTCCCAGGGAAGGGCCGCGCCATCCCGCGCGGCGATCAGGCTTTCTGGCGGCGGAATGACGGCTGGCGCATCGGGCCGGAAGCCACAATCTTTGTCCTGGCCAATCCAGGACAAAAAACGCGCCATGGAACGCAGCGAGAGATCGGGGTTCCGAGACCGGGGCCGGCGCCGTTCCGCAGGCCCCAGCCGCGCATGAGCCTGCACCCGATGGCCCGGGCGCGCGACTTCGCGGCCAAGCTCCGCCTGACCGCCGCGGCGCTGGGCTGCACCAGCCAGAAGGAGCTCGCGCTGGCCTTCCGGCGCCACGACCCCGACACTGCCTTCGACCTCGGCCGCTCCTACAAGTGGATGCAGGGCCGCACCCTGCCGCGCTCGGCACGGCTGTTCGAGGAATGGGCGGCGCTGCTCGACACCGGTCATTCCACCGAGCAGCTGCTGTCCTGCAGCCTGGAGGAATTCGGCGCCTGGATCGCCGCGCGCCACGGTCCCGTCCCGGTCCTGGCCGCCGCCTCCGCCAGCCCGGCAGCCGCCGCCGAACGCCCGGAGCCGCTGGCCCGGCAGGGCGCCGGCCTGCTCCAGGGCCATTACGCCTGCTACTCGCACGCCCAGTCGCCCTATTTCCAGGGCCGGGTGATCCGCGCCTCCCTGTTGGTCGGCCGGGCTCCTTCGCGCGGCGCACCGCCGACCGCACGCTACGCCCAGGCCATCACCGGCGGCATGGCGGAGGTGAGCGGGCCGGTGCGGATGTACGGCGAAACGCCCTGCCTGGAACTGAACGGCCCCGCCGGCAGCCTCGCCCCGGTGTTCATGACGCTGTTCCGCCCGACCCCGCCGGCCAGCGTCCTGGCGGGCCTGATGCTGAGCTTCACGGTGGTGGACCCGAACAACCAGCCGCCCTACGCCACGCGCTTCGTGGCCGTGCGCGTGCCCGAGGCCGGCCTGGCCGGGCTGGAACCGTCCAACCGCTACCTGGCCCCGGCGGAATGGCCGCCCTCTGCCGACCTCGCGGCGCTCGGGCTGGCGGTGGACGCCGCGCCGGAACTGAATGCCTGCATGCTGGATTGCCTGGGGCAGGGCAACTGGTCCGGCTCGGACCGCCTGCCCGCCGCCGCCTTTGCCCGGCTGACCGCGGCCTGCGACCGCGCCTGGCTGGCCACGGAGGAAGCCGCCGCCTTCCGCGGCGAGGCCCGCGCCGCCGCGTCCTGACCGACGAAAGGATCGCCGGCCACCCCAAAGCCCATCCCGCCCGGCAACGCCCCGCGAAACCGCACGCATGGGCGGCGCGCGAACTGAACATGGGACTTGGCGCCCCCGGCCCCCTACATGCTGCTGCGGAACACCGCCGCCCGCGACGCGGGATCGGTGCGGCCGCAGGACGGCAAGGTGAGAACTTGGGCACCCCGGAAGCCTGACCGGGGAGGATGCGCGCCCCGGCACGACCTTGCTTCCGAACTCCCCGAAGCGAGGCGCCTTTCGCGCCCGGCGCCACCGGCCAAGCCCGGTGCCGCCGTTCTTGACCCCTGGATCTTACGATGCCTTTCCCCACCCTGCCCATGCTGCTGCAATCCGCCCTGACGGAACGCGGCTACCTCGAACCCACCCCCGTCCAGGCCGCCGTGCTGGAGCCCGAAACGGCCGGCCGCGACCTGCTCGTTTCCGCCCAGACCGGGTCTGGCAAAACCGTCGCCTACGGCCTGGCCATGGCGCCCGAGCTGATCGGTGAGGCCGAGCGGCTGCCCGCCGCCGGCGCGCCCCTGGCCCTGGTGGTCGCCCCGACCCGCGAGCTCGCCCTTCAGGTCAAGGCGGAGCTCGCCTGGCTGCTCGCCGCCGCCGGCGGCCGCGTGGTGTCCTGCGTCGGCGGCATGGACCCCGTGGCCGAGCGCCGCGAGCTGGCCCGCGGCGTGCACGTCGTGGTCGGCACCCCCGGCCGCCTGCGCGACCACCTGGAACGCGGCAACCTCAAGCCCGATGCCCTGCGCGTCGTGGTGCTGGACGAGGCCGACGAGATGCTCGACCTCGGCTTCCGCGAGGAGCTGGAGGCGATCCTCGACGCCACCCCGGCCGAGCGCCGCACACTGCTCTTCTCCGCCACCGTGCCGCGCGGCATCGCTGCCCTGGCGAAGAGCTACCAGCGCGATGCGCTGCGCATCGAGGCCACCACCCAGGGCGAGCAGCACGGCGACATCGACTACCGCGCCACGCTGATCGCCCCGCACGAGGTGGAGCGCGCCGTGGTCAACGTTCTCCGCCTGGAGGACCCGCGCATCGCCATGGTGTTCTGCGCCACCCGCGCCACGGTGAACCGGCTGCACGCCAACCTGACGGAGCGCGGCTTCGCCGCCGTGGCCCTGTCCGGCGAACTCTCCCAGGCCGAGCGCACCCGCGCCCTGCAGAACCTGCGCGACGGCCGCGCCCGGGTCTGCGTCGCCACCGACGTGGCCGCCCGCGGCATCGACCTCCCCGACCTCGGCCTGGTGATCCACGCCGAGCTGCCGCGCGACCCCGAAACGCTGCTGCACCGGTCCGGCCGCACCGGCCGCGCCGGGCGCAAGGGCGTTTCCACCCTGCTGGTGCCCTATAACCGCCGCCGCACCGCCGACCGCCTGCTGCTCGAGGCCCGCGTCCGCGCCACCTGGACCCCGGCCCCGACCCCCGAGGCGATCCGCGCCCGCGACGGCGAGCGCATCGCCGCCCAGGTCGCCACCCTGGCCGAGGAAGAGGTGTCGGAGGACGACCTGACGCTGGCGCGCAGCCTGCTGGAAGGCCGTACCGCCGAAACCCTCGCCGCCGCCCTGGTGCGTACCCTGCGCGCGCCCCTGCCGGCGCCGGAGGAATTGTCGGACGTGTCCGAACGCCCCGCCCGCCGCGAAACCCCCGCGCAGGGCGAGCGCGGCGAGGCCACCGAGGGCGTCTGGTTCCACATGGATGTCGGGCGCGACGGCAACGCCGATCCGCGCTGGCTGCTGCCCTTCTTGTGCCGCCGCGGCCACGTGACCCGGCAGGAGATCGGCCGCATCCGCATCCTCGGCAACGAAACGCAGTTCGAGGTCGCCTCCTACGCCGCCGCGCGCTTCGCCGCCGCCGCCCGCAAGGCGGAGGGCGAGAACGCCGAGATCCGCGTCGAGCCGATGGCCCACCCCGCCCCCGGTGCCGCCCCCCGCGGCCCGAAGCACCGCCCCGGTGCCTCCCGCCCGGGCCCGCGCCCCGGCGCGGCCCGCCCGGCCTACCGCGCCCGCGGTTGACGTAGCGGCCTCGCCGCGGCGCGGCGGGGCGTTGTTCTCGGGTGGCCTGAGCGGTGGCCAGGGGCGCTGCCCCTGGACCCCGCCGGGGAGTTTAAACTCCCCGGACCACACGTTGAGTGCCTCCGGCGGGGGCGGGATGGCTGACGGTAGTCATGGGGGACAACGGCGTCCGGCCCGCCCCCGCCGGAGGCACTCATGAGGTCGAGGAGCCTAAGCTCCTCGCGGGGTGTCCAGAGGGGCAGAGCCCCTCTGGCCCTGGCCGGCACATCCGGGCCCCCAGCGTCACTCGCCGACGCTGAGCAGCGCGCCGCTTTCGCGCGCCCGGCGGAACTGCGCCAGGAAGGTCCAGCCCATCAGTCCCAGCCACAGCGCGTCCAGCCCATAGGCGGCGCCCAGGTGGCCCCAGGCGACGTGGCCGTCCAGCAGCGCGGCGCGCATGCCCTCGAACACGTGGGCGGCGGGCAGGGCGAGGGCCAGGGGTTGCACCCAGTCCGGCAGCGCCGAGACCGGGTAGAACACGGCCGAGAAGGGCGCGAGGCCGAACAGCACCGACCAGGCCAGCGCTTCCGCCCCCGCGCCGTGGCGCAACACCATGGCGGTGACCCCCAGCGCCACGGCCCAGCCCATCAGGCACAGCGCCGCGAAGAAGCCCACCACCACCGGCCCCATCGAGAACAGCCCGAAGCCGTAGAGCACCCAGGCCAGCCCCACCGCCGGCAGCACGCCCACCAGTGTCCGCCCCAGGCTGACCACCATCAGTGCCGCCAGCAGCTCCCGCGGTCGCAGCGGCGAAACGAAGATGTGCCCGAGGTTGCGCGACCAGATCTCCTCCAGAAAGGAGATCGCCACCCCCATCTGCGAGCGCAGCGCCACCTCCCACAGCAGCACGCCCCCCAGCAGCGCCCCCGCCGCGGCGGCCGCCACGCCGCGCCCGGAAGCCCCGCCCTGGGCCGCGATCCAGGAGGTCAGGAAGCCCCAGACCAGCATCTGCAGGATGGGGAAGTACATCAGCTCCAGCAGCCGCGGCCAGGAACGCCGGAACAGCGCGAGGTGCCGGTACACCATGCCCCAGACCCGGCGCAGCGCGGGGCGCATCACGCCGCCCCCGTCGCGGCAGGAAGGGCTGCCGCGGGAAGCGCCGCGTGGCCGCGGTCGCGGGCGATGTCCAGGAACACCTCCTCCAGGTCGTCGCGCCCGTAGCGCTGCAGCAGCTCCGCCGGGCTGCCCTGGTCCACCAGCCGGCCGCGCTTGAGCATCAGCACCTGCGAGCAGAGCCGCTCCACCTCCGCCATGTTGTGCGAGGCCAGCAGGATCGCGCAGCCGCTCTCCGCCCGGTAGCGCTCCAGCATGCCGCGCACCCAGTCGGCGGTGTCGGGGTCCAGGCTGGCCGTGGGCTCGTCCAGCAGCAGCACGTCGGGGCGGTTGAGCAGCGACTTGGCCAGCGCCGCCCGGGTCTTCTGCCCGGCCGAAAGCTGCCCGGCCGGACGGTCCAGGAATTCCCCCAGCGCCAGTTCCTCCGCCAGTTCCTCGATCCGCTGCGCCGCGCGCGGCACGTCGTAGAGGTGGCCGTAGACGGTCAGGTTCTCCCGCACGCTCAGCCGGTGCGGCAGCGACACGTAGGGCGAGGAGAAGTTCATCCGCGCCAGCGCTGCGAAGCGCCGCCGCGCCATGTCGTGCCCCAGCACGGTGACGGTGCCGGTGCTCGGCACCAGCAGCCCCAGCAGGATGGCGATGGTGGTGCTCTTGCCGGCGCCGTTGCCGCCCAGCAGCCCCCAGGTTTCCCCCGGCGGTAGGGCGAAGCTCAGGTCGTCCAGCGCCAGGGTGGCGTCGTAGCGCTTGCTCAGGTGCTGGGCGTGGATGGCAAAGGACATGCTGCCTGGATAGGCGACCGCCGCCCCACCCGTCAGCCCCATGGCCGATCCCGGCTGCGTCATCGGCCCCGGTTTCGGTGTGGCGGTGACGTCCACCGCGCCTCAACCCCGGCGGCGCTGCACCACCCGGCCCTGAAACAACGTCACCCCGTTCTGCCAACCCCAGGCAACGGCGGCGGAACTGTCGGCCGCGGCCAGTACCACCTCCACCGCGCCGGCGCGGGCCAGGTCCGGCAAGGGGCCGGGGGCGCGCGGCAGCGCCGCGGTGAAGGGCAGCCGCACTACCTCCACCCCTAGCGGCCCCGGCGGCAGCACGGCCAGCGCGGCGGGGTCGGGCGCTTCCAGCGCCAGGCGATAGCCGCGGTTGCGGGCGAAGTCGCGGCTGAAGCCGAAGCCGTCCGGGTCGTCCAGGATCTCCGCCGCCGCCACGCCCAGGCACAACAGCGGCTTCAGCGAGCGCGGCAGCGCGGCATCCAGCCGCAGGAAGGCGGCCGAGCTGAACCCGGCCAGCGGCAGCGGCAGGTGCAGCGCCCGCGGCGCCCCCAGCCAGTCCGGCCGCGCCAGCGAGGCCAGCAGCCGCCCCGCCACCGCTTCCGCCAGCCGTGCGGCCAGGGCCGGCGCGGCGGCGGGGTCGCGCCCGCCCAGCAGCCGGTCGGCCACGGCGGCGGGCAGCGGGCGCACATCCTCGCGCAGCAGTTCGGCAGCTCCCCCTTCGGCGGGCAGGCGGCATACGTCCTGGCGCGCGTGCAGCGGCCACACATCGGCCTGCACCAGGGCACGCTCCGCCTCGGCCAGGGTGGCCGGGTCCAGCGGCGGGCGCGGCGGGGCGGCGGGCACGGCATCCAGCCCCAGGCTGTGTTCCAGCGCCACCAGCACCGCCCCGGCCTCGTCCGGCAGGCGCAGCGGGCGCAGCACCCGGCGCAACTCCGCTTCCGGCAGGGCCCCGTCCAGCGCCGCGCGCAGGGTCGCGAACAAGCCGGGCGAGCCGGGGCGGGCAGGGGGCGCCAGCACCGCCAAGTCGCCATCGGGCAGGGCGAAAACCCGGCTCACCCCGTCGCGACGGGAGGAGGCGGCGTCGCGCAGCAGCTTCAGGTGGTGCGGGCGGTCCAGCCCAGGCGGCAAGGCGGTGGGGCGCAGCCACACCAGCTCGCGCGGGCTTTCCGTGGCGGTGCAGTGCCGCACCGCTGCCGCCAGCTCCGCCGCCCCGCCATCCACCGCCGGGGCGGACCGCATCGCGGCGCTCACGCGGCCGGCTCCGGGCTGGCGAGCAGCCGCTCCGGCCGGGTGCAGCCGCGGCGGCCGGCGGCCTCCGCGGCCATGGCGCGCAGCGCGCAATCGGCGGCGGTGCAGCCACCGCCGTCCGGGCAAAGCCGCCGGCGCAGGGCGGCCAGCAGCCGCGACGGGTGCGGCCCGGCGAATCGCCCGATGCCGTGCAGCAGCCCCCAGCGCAGCGCGTCCTCCGACGCCACGCCGTGCAGCACGATCCGCCCCACCCCCAGCGCCGCCACCACGCGGCTCTCCACCGACGCGAGTCGCGCATCCCAGCGCAGGTGCAGCGCCGCCCCCGGCAGCGCCGCGGGGTCGCACAAGGGCACCAGCCCGGCATGCAGCCCCGACAGCGCGAAGAGCCCGGCCGGGGTGCCGCGCGCCAGCGCGCCCAGCGGCAGCACGGGCACTACCGGCAAGGCTTCCAGCCCACGCGGCAGTTCCGGCCAGGACCCCGCCGCCACGTCCAGGTGCAAGGGCACGGCCACCGCGCCGCCCAGCAGTTCCGACCGCCCTTCCGCCTCCGCCAGCTCGGACGCCGCGCGCCGCAACCGCGCCTCGGCAGCGTGCCGGGCCAAGTGGGCCGGCAGCGCGGCGCCTCCCCGGCGCGAGGCGGTCAGCCAGATCCCGGCCAGCCGCGGCACCCCCGCCGCCGAGAGCCCGACGATCGGCCGGCGGCGCAGCGCCGGTTCCGCGGCCGCCCCCCGGCCCTCCGTCCCGGGCGCGGCGGCGACGGGCGGGCGGGGCAGCTCCGGCGCGGCGCCCTGCCGCAGCAGCGCCGCGGCGCCGAAGATCGGGGCCAGCGCGGCCTCTGCCCGGTCCAGCAGCGCCGCCGGCCCGCCCAGCAGCAGCGCGCCGTTGGCGGCGTCCTCCAGCACCCGGCCGTTGCTGCCGCGCGCCAGGTCCTCCAGCAGCGCCAGGGCCACCCGCCGGCGCGAGGCGGCGGCCTCCGGCGCCGCCGCCTCGCCGGGCGCCAGGGCCAGCCATTCGGCCACGCCCGCCCCGGCCGTGTCCGGCGGGCGGGACGCGGTTGCGAAAAGCGCGGCGGGGGTCGCGGGGGGGAACATCGGGCCGCGCCAGCCTGCCCGCTGTGCCGTTAAGGCATCGCTGATACGCGGGCCGCTTCGCGCAGCAACCTTGTGCCACCCGCGGCGCATCGGCTACCGAAGGGCTGATGAACGGCCAACTGCCGGAATCCCCGGCCCATACCGACCTCTCGGAGGCCGTGCGCGCCCTGAAACGCGCCTCCGTCCTGGTGGTCGGGGACGCGATGCTCGACCGTTTCGTGTACGGCCGCGTGCTGCGCGTGTCCCCCGAGGCCCCGATTCCCGTGCTCAGCGTCGAGCGCGAGGTCGCCATGCCCGGCGGCGCCGGCAACGTGGTGCGCAACCTTACCGCCCTGGGCTGCCCCGTGGCCTTCCTGTCCGTGGTGGGAGACGACCAGGCCGGCTCCGACCTGACGGCGCTGATCGGCGGGCAGGCCGGGGTGGAGCCCTGGCTGCTGGTGCAGGGCGGCCGCGCCACCACCACCAAGACCCGCTACGTCGCCATGGGCCAGCAGATGCTGCGCGCCGACCAGGAGAATGCCAGCCCGATCCACCCGCGGCTGGCGGACCGGCTGGTGCGGATCGCCCAGGACACCATCGCCGCCACCCGCGTCATGGTGCTCAGCGACTACCGCAAGGGCGTGCTGGGCGGCGACGTGCCGGAACGCCTGATCGCCGCGGCCAAGGCCGCCGGGCGCAAGGTGGTGGTGGACCCCAAGGGCGACGATTACAGCATCTATGCCGGCGCCGACCTCGTGACCCCCAACCGGTCCGAGCTGCGCGATGCCACCGGCATGTCGGTGGACACGGAACTGGCCGTGGTGGACGCCGCCCGCGCCCTGCGTGACCGGCACGGCTTCGGCGCCGTGCTGGTGACCCGCGCCGAGGACGGCATGACCCTGATCGAGGGCGACGCCGTGCACCATTTCCCCGCCGAAGCCGCCGAGGTGCACGACGTTTCCGGCGCCGGCGACACGGTGGTGGCCGTGGCCGCCGCCGCCCTGGCCGCCGGCCTGCCGCTGGCGGTGGGCGCGCGGCTGGCCAACATCGCCGGCGGCATCGTGGTGGGCAAGGTCGGCACCGCCGTGGCCCGCGACAGCGACCTGCTGGAAGCCCTGACCCCCGAGCGCGGTGCCCTGCGCAAGGTGGTCTCCCGCACCCGCGCCGCCGAACAGGCCGAACGCTGGCGGCAGCGCGGCTGGCGCATCGGCTTCACCAACGGTTGCTTCGACCTGCTGCATCCCGGCCATGTCCACCTGCTGGAACAGGCGCGCTCCTGGTGCGACCGGCTGGTGGTGGGGCTGAACTCCGACAGTTCGGTGTCCAAGCTCAAGGGCCCGACCCGCCCGGTGCAGGGCGAGGCGGCCCGCGCCGCGGTGCTGGCCTCCCTGGCCACGGTGGACCTCGTCACCGTGTTCGAGGAAACCACCCCCTCCGAGCTGATCCGCCTGCTGCGCCCGGACGTGCTGGTGAAGGGCGCCGACTACCGCGTGGACCAGGTGGTGGGCGGCGAGCTGGTGACGGAATGGGGCGGCGTGGTGCGACTGGCCGAACTGCTGCCGGGCAATTCCACCACCGCCACTGTGGCGCGGATCCGCGGCTGACCCGACCGGGCCAGGCGCGAGGCAGGCCCAGGCTGCCGGTGGCACCGACCGGGATGCCTGCCGGGGGCCGGGCGAGGGGACCGACGACGTGCCGATGAACTGGGCCGCCCTGCTGGACAGCCGCCGCCTCGGCGCCGCGGCGGAACTGCGGCCGGCGAAGGGCGAGCACCGCCCCTTCCAATCCGACGGCGACCGCATCACCTTCTCGCGCCCCTTCCGCCGCCTGCAGCAGAAGACCCAGGCGCATCCGCTGCCCTTCAACGCCCATGTCCGCAACCGCCTGGTGCACACGCTGGAGGTCGCCGCGGTGGGCCGGGCATTGGGCCACGCGGTGGGGCTGCGCCTGGCCGGGGAACTGGACGCCGCCGGCCGCAGCCCGGAGGACCTGGGCTCCCTGGTGCAGGCCGTCTGCCTCGCCCACGACATCGGCAACCCGCCCTTCGGCCATGCCGGGGAGGAGGTCATCGCCTCCCAGATGGCGCGCTGGCTGCGCGAGGAAGGCCGGGCGAGCGGGCTGGAACTGGACCCCGACCTCGCCTTCTTCGACGGCAACGCCCAGGGTTTTCGGGTGCTGACCCGCGCCGACGGGCATCGCGCCGCCGGCGGGCTGCAGCTGACCGCCGCCAGCCTCGGCGCCTTCCTGAAATACCCCTGGCCCGGCACCGACCCGCGCGCCGCGCGCGAGGGCAAGCCGGGGATCAAGTTCACCGTGTTCAACACCGAGCACGCGGTGTTCGAGCGGGTCACCGCCGCCTGCGCCCTGTCCGGCCCGCTGCCCCGTCACCCCGCCGTCTGGCTGATGGAGGCGGCGGACGACGTGGTCTACACCCTGGCCGACCTGGAGGACGCGGTGGAGCTCGGCATCCTCCGCTTTGCCGACTTTGCCGAGCTGGTGGGCCCGATCGCCGCGCTTCCCGCCGCCGCCCTGGCCGCGGAAGCCGACAACAGCGGCCGCATGGACCTGCTGCGCGAGCACGCCATCGCCCGCCTGACCGCCGCCCTGACCGAGGTCTTCGTGGCCCACCACGACGCGCTGCTGGCCGGCGAACTCAGCCCCGGCCGCGGACTGACCGACCTGCTGGCCCCCGCCGAGCCCGAACTGCACGCGGCCCTGGCCGCCGCCGCCCGCCGCACGGCGGACGTGGTGTACTTCAACGCCCGCAAGGTGGAGTTCGAGATCGGCGCCCACGACGTGCTGGGCAAGGCGCTGAGCGTCTTCCTGCCGGCCTGCCTGGCCTACGCCAAGGCAGATGGCGACCGCACCCAGCTCGGCCTGCGCGAGAAGCAGGCGCTCAGCCTGCTGCTGGACTACCACCCCCGCCCGGACATGAGCGCCACCGAGATCATGCGCTGCGCGGTGGATTTCGTGGCGGGCATGACCGACAGCTACGCCTCCTGGCTGGCGGCGCGGCTGCGCGGGCTGGACAGCCGGGTGTGACGCTGCGGGGCGCTTTTCCAAGTAAGTAAGCCGGGGGGAGGTATCCCCCCGGACCCCCTTCTATTTTCGGGAGTTTGAGCAGCGCCATCGGCCAGGGGCGCACCCGAAAACTCCCGAAAGAAGGAGGGGGCCCGGGGGAGTTCACTCCCCCGGCCTTCCCGACCGCGTCAGGACATTGGCTGCGAGGCAGCTACTCGCAGCGCAGCGCTGCCCGCATCTCCTGCGCCCCCGCCGGGTCGCACGCTGCGGCCAGCCGCCCGGCGGCGATCACGGCGAAGCGGTGCACCAGCGACTTGCGACGCGCCGCGGCCAGCGGCCGATGCGGCGCGTCGCGGATGGCCGTCATCTCGTAGCCGTCGGTGACCAGCAGCCCGATCTCCTCCGGGATCAGCTCCTGCGGGAAGTCGCAATCCACCGCGAAGAACAGCCGGTCGCACCAGTCCAGGTATTCCCGCCACTTGTTGTCGCTGAGGAAGTCGCGCGAGCAGGACTTCACCTCGATGGCGAAGAGGCAGCCCTCGCCGGTCAGCGCCAAAACGTCCAGGCGCCGGCCGCAGGGGATGGGAACCTCGGCCACGGGGGCCCAGCCCATGCGGGCGCAGTGGCGCATGGCACTGCGGCAGATCATCGCCGTGCGGTCGGGGATCGTCAGGTCGAGCGGCATCGGCGGGAGATCGCGAATCGGCCGGGGAGGAGTCAAGCGGGGCCGCGCCGCCCTTGCATCGGCCGGGCGCGATGCGCAGCTTGCCCGCCATGTCCGATGCCGCCCCGTACTGGAAAACCAAGCCGCTCCGGGCGATGAGCCGGACGGAATGGGAAGCGCTGTGCGACGGCTGCGGCCGCTGCTGCCTGCACAAGCTGCGCGACGACGACACCGGCCGCCTGCACTGGACCGAAGTGTCCTGCCGCCTGCTGGACGGCCAGTCCTGCCGCTGCAGCGACTACGAGAACCGCAAGGCGCGCGTGCCCGACTGTGTTAAGCTGACCCCGGCGCGGCTGGCCCGCATCGACTGGCTGCCGCCCACCTGCGGCTACCGGCTGGTGGCGGAAGGCCGCGACCTGCCCTCCTGGCACCCGCTGGTGTCCGGCGACCCCGAGAGCGTCCACGCCGCCGGGGTGTCCGTGCGCAACCGGGTGGTCAACGAACGCCAGGCTGGCGCCCTGGAGGACCACGTGAAGCGCTGGCCCGGCCGCTGGCCCGCCCGCGCCGCTCTGCCCGAGGAAGTCCTGCCTCTGGACGTGTTGCCCCAGGACGCGTTGCCCCAGGGCGCCCTGACCCCGGAGGCCCTGCCACAGGGACCTCAGCCCTTGGCGGCCGCGCCGCGGCAGGCCCCGGCCGGGCGCGCCCCGCGCCCCGCCAACCCGCCCGAAGCCGCCTCCGCCGCGGCCCGGCCACCGGAAGGCGCCCCGCCGCGGGCGGCCCGGCCGGATGCAACGTTGCCAGCACGCGGTCGGGATGCGAGACCGGCGGGCCAACGAAACGGTGAGGAGGCAGCATGACCCAGGCAACCCAGGGCGCCACCTATGGCGGCGTCAACGCCGCGGTGCTGACGGCGGTGGACGCGGACCTCGCGCCCGACCTCGAGCTCACCGCCGCCCATGCCAGCTGGCTGCTGAACAATGGCTGCAACGGCCTCGGCCTGCTCGGCACCACCGGCGAGGCGAACTCCTTCGGCGTCAGCGAGCGCAAGACCATCCTGGAAGGGCTGGTGTCGCGCGGTGTCCCCGCCGCCAAGCTGATGCCCGGCACCGGCACCACCAACATCGCCGATACGGTGGAGCTGACCCGCCACGCCGCTACCCAGGGCTGCCCGGGCGTGCTCGTGCTGCCGCCCTTCTACTACAAGAACCCGACCGAGGACGGGCTCTTCGCCTTCTTCTCCGAGGTGGTGAACCGCGTCGGCGGTGGGGTGAAGCTCTACCTCTACCACTTCCCGCAGCAATCGGCCGTGCCCTTCACCCTGAAGCTGATCGAGCGGCTGCTGAAGGCCTTCCCCGGCGTGATCGCCGGCGCCAAGGATTCCGGGGGTGACTACAGCAACATGAAGGCCATGGTGGACAACTTCGCCGCCGAGGGCTTCGAGGTGTATTCCGGCTCCGACGAGTTCCTGCAGCAGATCCTGCGCGACGGTGGTGCCGGCTGCATCACCGCCGCCTCCAACGGCAATGCCCGCTTCGGCGCCGCGGTCTATGCCCACCGCACCGGCCCCGAGGCCGACGCGGCGCAGGCCAAGCTGACCGCCACCCGCCGCGCCGCGACCTCCGTGCCGCTGATCCCCGGCCTGCACGAGATCATCGCCCGCGCCACCGGCCAGGAGGGCTGGCGCAACATCCGCCCGCCGCACACGCGCCTGAGCGCGGCCGAGGCGGAAGCCGCCTGGGCCGCCTGGGACGCCGCCGGCGCCCTGCCGCTGCCCGGGCTGGAGCTGCCCCGGGCCGCCGAATGAGGCCCAGGGCGTGAGCGAACCGCTCCGCTGCCGGATCCCGGCGGTGCCCACGCTGCAGGTGGACAATGACCGCCTGCGCGTGACCCGCTGGGATTTCGCGCCCGGGGCGGAAACCGGCTGGCACCGGCACGGCTGGGCCTATGCGGTGGTGCCGGTCACGGACGGCACGCTGCTGCTGGAGCTGCCCGGCGGCGGCACCGCCGCGGCGACCCTGACGGCCGGCGTGTCCTACGACCGGCTGGCCGGGGCGGAGCACAACGTGGTGAATGCCGGCACCGCCCCGCTCTCCTTCGTGGAGATCGAGATCAAGGGCCTGCCGGGCTGACCCGCCCGCGCCCGCGCGAACAGGGCGGGGCAGGGGCGCCCGTCCCGCGCCGCCCCACGACGCTGGCGGCAAAGCCGCCCCTGATGCTGCCGGCAAAGCCCTCCCCGTCGCTACCAGTAACGGCGCCCCTGATGCTGCTGGCAAAGGCTCTCCCGGCGTGACGGCGAAGCGCTTCCTCGCCCGGCTCCTCCGACGCTGGCCGGGCTGGCACCCGGAGAGGGGCAGTGGCGGCCGGGACACGGCGCCAACGCCGCCCCTCGCCACGGCCGGAACGATCCGTGTCAAGCCGTTGAACCGCACCCCGCCGGCGGGCCATCCTAGGCGCATGGAACAGAACGTGACCGAGAGCGTTCCGCTGCGGGCCAGCCCGGGGGCCGGGCCGGTGTCCTGCCAGGTGCGCTGGCAGCGTTCCACCCGCGCCCGCCGCGTGTCCCTGCGCATCGACCCCCGGGCGGGGGAGGTGGTGATCACCCTGCCGCCCCGGGCCGGCCGCAAGCAGGGCATGGCGCTGCTGACCACCCATGCCGCCTGGGTCACGGAACGCCTCGGCGCCCTGGCCCCGGCCGTGCCCTTCGTCGAGGGCTCCAGCGTGCCCCTGGGCGGCGTACCCCACCCGATCCGCCACGACCCCGCTGCCCGGGCCGGGGTGTTCCTACAGGACGGCCAGATCGTGGTGTCGGGGGAGGCCGCCTTCCTGCCGCGCCGCGTGGCCGACTTCCTGCGCGCCGAGGCCCGGCGCCGCATCGCCATCCTGGCCGCCCACCATGCCGCCGCGCTGGAAGTGAAGCCCGCGGCGATCCGCCTGAAAGACACCCGCTCGCGCTGGGGCTCCTGCGCCCCGGACGGCACGCTGGCCTTTTCCTGGCGGCTGGTGATGGCCCCCGACTGGGTGCTGGACTACGTAGTGGCGCACGAGGTCGCCCACCTGCGCGAACTCAACCATTCCGCCCGCTTCTGGGCCCATGTCACCGCCCGCACGCCGCACCGCCAGGCCGCGCAGGACTGGCTGCGTCGCTTCGGCCCGACCCTGCTGCGCGTCGGCTGAACCCGACCGCCGCAGGCTGAAGCCGGTCGCCACCGCGCGGGCTGAACCGGAACATCGCTGCGTGGGCTGAACCCGGGCGCCGGCGCGACGCTGCCGGCGGCGCGGGGGCGGAAACGCCGCCGCGGGCTGCGGCAGTGTCGCGCCGATCCGCAACGCCGCCCACGGCACGATGCCCCTGCCGCCCGACGCCCCTTCAGTTGCCCTCGTCCGGGATAGCCAGCACCTGGCCGCAAGCCTTGCAGTGCACGGCATCGGGCTCGTGTCGCTGCAACCCGCAGCGCGGGCAGGAGAAGCGCACCTTGTGCGGCCGGAACATCGCCTGCGCCAGGCGCAGAAACAGCGTCACCCCGCAAAACATGATGAACACGGTGGTCAACCGCCCCGGCGTCCCCGACAGGGTGATGTCGCCGAAGCCCGTGGTGGTCAGCGCGGTGACGGTGAAATACAGCGCGTCCGCGTAGTTGTTGATCTGCGCGTTGTTGCGGTGCTGCGTCTCGTAGACCAGCCCGGTCATGATGAAGATGAACACCACCAGGTCGGCGGTGGCGACGATGGGTTCCTCGTTGCGCCGGAAAAAGCGGAAATCCCGCCGCAGCCGTTCCAGCAGCCGGTAGGAGCGCAGCAGCCGCACCATCCGCAGCGCCCGCAGGAAGCCCGCCCCTTCGCCGATCAGCGGGATCAGGAAGCACAGCACCGCGATGCCGTCGGCGATCGTGGCGGGGTGCCGCAGTTCCCGCCAGGGCCGCGGCCCGGCCCGCAGGCGCGCCACGAACTCGGCCAGCAGCACCACGCCGAACAGCGTGTCCAGCACCTCCACCCAGGGGCCGCGCGTGGCAAAGGAGGTGGTCACCACGAAGACCAGCGTGGCGAGGTCCAGCACCAGCAGCCCGTAGCGGTAGCGATGGGCGCGGGCGGTGTCGCCCTCGTACAGCTCGCGCAGCAGCCCATCCATCCCGCGCCTCCTCCCGTCCGGGCCGGCTTCCGCGCCGGTTTTCCGGACACCGCGCCGGTTCCAGAGCCGCGCCATGCCCAGACACCGCGCCAGTCCCGGACACCGCGCCAGTCCCGGACACCGCGCCAGTCCCGGACACCGCCACGGCCGGCGAATCCGCGGTGGAACGGTTGCGGTCCATTCCGCCTATGCGAGGGCGGGAAGGCGGCGGCAAGGTGCCCCGCGCAGAACTGCCGTGCCGGAAATGCGGGGTTTTCCGCCCTTCCGGTCCGGCCGGCCATCCCATGTGCCATTCCGACCACGAAGCCGAGGAGCTTTCCCGATGAAGGCCGTCGCGTTCACCCACTGCCACCCCGTCGACCATCCCGACGCGCTGCTGGACTTGACCCTGCCGGACCCGCCCGCCCCGCGCGGCCACGACCTGCTGGTGGAAGTGCGCGCCGTGGCGGTGAACCCGGTGGACACCAAGGTCCGCCGCAACGCCGACCCGGCCGGCGAGCCGCGCATCCTCGGCTTCGACGCGGCCGGCGTGGTGCGCGCCGTGGGCCCCGACGTGACCCTGTTCCACAAGGGCCAGGAGGTCTTCTACGCCGGCGCCATCAACCGCCCCGGCTCCAACGCCGAGCTGCAACTCGTCGATGAGCGCATCGTCGGCCCCAAGCCGCAGAGCCTGAACTTCGCCGAGGCCGCGGCCCTGCCGCTGACCGCCATCACCGCCTGGGAAGCCCTGTTCGACCGCATGGGCGCGAAGCGCGGCGGCAAGCCCGACGGCTCCGCCCTGCTGATCACCGGCGGTGCCGGCGGCGTCGGCTCCATCGCGATCCAGCTCGCTCGTCAGCTCACCGGGCTGACGGTGGTGACCACCGCCTCCCGCCCCGAAAGCCGCGAATGGGCCGAGAAGCTCGGCGCCCACCACGTGCTGGACCATTCCCAGCCCCTTGCGCCGCAGGCCCGCGCCCTGGGGCTGCGCATCCCGCTGATCTTCTCGGTCACCGAAACGGCGCGGAACTGGGACGCGATCTGCGAGATCCTGGAGCCGCAGGGCACGGTGGGGGTGATCGACGACTTCCCGTCGCTCGACATTCTGAAGCTGAAGCCCAAGGCCGCCCGCCTGGCCTGGGAGTTCATGTTCGCCCGCCCCGTCCACAACACCCCCGACATGATCGAGCAGCACCGCCTGCTGACGGAAGTGTCGCGCATGGTGGATGCCGGCACGCTGCGCACCACCCTGGGTCAGCGCTTCGGCCGCATCGAGGCCAGCAACCTGCGCGAGGCCCATGCCGCGGTGGAAAGCGGCCGCATGCGTGGCAAGGCCGTGCTGGAAGGCTTCTGACCCGCCGCCCTGCGCGCCACGGCCCGGCGCGCGGCTCGCGGCGCGGGTTCGCCGCGTCAGCCCGGCAGCGCGGCGGGCACCGCGTCAGTCCGGCGGCGCAGGGTTCGTCGCGTCAGCCCCGCGGCGCGGGGCGTGCCGCCTCAACTCCGGGCGGGCCGGCGCGGCAGCGTCGCGGGCGCGTGCAGGGTCAGGGGCTGGGCGGGCCGGTTCTGTCGCAGGGTCGCGGCCCCTTCCGCCACGGCGGCCTCGGCCGCGGCGGTCAGCACCTTGCGGTTGGGAAAGTCGCCGGGCGCCACCGGCTCATGCAGCAGCACGGTCACCCGCGCCCCCGGCCGGCGTGCCAATCGCCAGGCATGGCGGCCCACATCCATGTCGCCGTACCAGGCGAAGACCGAGCGGTCCCGCCGCCCCGCCGGCAGGTTGCCCAGCCGGTCATAGCCGACGGACACGGGCTGGATGTGCTCCGCCGCTTCCGCCACCGCCAGGAAGGAGGAGCGGAAGGGCAGCACCCGCGTGCCGTCGCTGCTGGTGCCCTCGGGAAACAGGATCAGGCTGTCGCCGGCGGCCAAACGGTCGCTCATCTCGTGCGCCTCGGTGCCGGTGCGGCCGCGCGCGCGGCTGACGAACACCGTGCGGCCCAGCCGCGCCACCGTGCCCACCACCGGCCACTTCCCGACCTCCGCCTTGCTGACAAAGCAGGCTTCCAGCGTGCCGCCCAGCACCAGGATGTCCAGCCAGGAGGAATGGTTGCTCAGGAACAGCGTGCGCGGCCCGGCCGGCGCGGCGCCCGTCACTTCCACCCGCAGGCCGAACAGCCAGCGCACCCCGCGCCAGTAGAAGCGGGCGAAGCGCACCTTGCCGCGCCCGGGCAGCTGCACCAGCACCGCCTGGATCGGCAGCGCCACCAGCGTCCACAGCATCGCCGAGAGCAGCCGCCGCACCGCGCGGAAGCGCCCGCCCAGCGGCCGGTCGCCCATCACGTCGCCGAACAGCGCCACCGGCAGGGCGGCGCGGAAGCGCAGGGCACCGCTGCGGCCTTTCGGGCGCAGCGCTTCGGTCAAGGTGCGTTGGGCCGCCATCGCCGGTCGCGTAACACCGCGCGGCCCCAGGGGGCAATGCGTGGGGACGTTGCGCCGCCGCGGGCCTGCCGGGCAGCGGCCCCTGCGTCCCCGCCCGGCGGGGCTGCCCGGCGCCGCGGCCTCAGCCGTGGCGCCAGACCACCTTCGTCGGCTCCGGCCCGGCCGGGTCGCAGCGCAACCACTGGCCGTTCATCACGGATTGCCCGGTCATCGCCAGGATGAAGCCCCAGTGGCTGACCACCACCGTGTGCGCCCAGTCCTCGCGCAGCGCCATCTCGCCCCGGAAGGCGCGGGCGCGGGCGGCGACCTCCTCCACCGGCTCTTCCTCCTGCGGCCACCACACTTCCTCCACCGCGGTGAAGTCGTGGTGCGGCCAGTCCGTCGCCAGCCGGCTGATGGGGGAGCCGACGTCGCAGGACAGGGCGTAGCGTTCCCGCACCAGCGGCGTGATCAGCACCGGCAGCCCGCGCGCCTCTGCCAGGGGCGCCGCGGTTTGCAGCGCCCGCGTATACGGGCTGGCGAGGATGCGGCGGATATCCTCCCCCGCCAGGGCCTCGGCCGCCGCTCGCGCCTGTTCCTCGCCCAGCGGGGTCAGCTTCGGGTCGACGATGCCCGGGTCCACCTTGGTGGCGGAGAAGTGCAGGTTGAACTCGCTCTGGCCGTGTCGCAGCAGGATCATGCCCCCGAGGGTGGCGATGCCGGCCCAACACGGCAATGGGCGGCGATGCGCCCCGCCGGCCTTGGAACCGCCGGGCCGGTTGCGCCGTTGCCTTTCCAATCGGTAATGCCCATCTGGTCAGGTCGCGAGGAGAGTTTGAACTATGCAGGGTGGCTTCCCCATCGACCTGATCCTGTTCGCGATGGTCGCGGCCTTCCTGGTCCTGCGGCTACGCTCCGTGCTGGGCCGGCGCACCGGCTTCGAGCGCCCGACGGAAGGCCGCCCCGCCGCCGGCTACCCGCCGCGGGTGGTCGAGGGTGAGCCCGTGACCGCAGCCCCCGAGGCGCCCCGCTACGCGCTGCCCGACCCGCGCGGCCCGGTGGGGCAGGCGCTGGAGCGCCTGCGCGGCGTGGACCCGGGCTTCGACCCGCAGGCCTTCCTGGGCGGTGCCGAGGGCGCCTTCCGCATGATCGTGGAAGGCTTCGCCCGTGGCGACCGCACCGTGCTGCGCGACCTGCTGTCCGAGGAGACCTGGGCCGGGTTCGAGCAGGCGCTGAACGCCCGCGAAGCCGCCGGCCAGACCCAGCGCACGGAGATCCGTGCCATCTCCCAGGTGGCGATCGAATCGGCCGAGCTACGCGGCACGGTGGCCGACGTCACCGTCCGCTTCGTGTCCGACCAGGTGAACATGACGCTGAACGCCGACGGTTCGCCCGCTTCCGGCACCGACGCGGTGACCGAGCTGACGGATCTCTGGACCTTCCAGCGCGACCTCCGCAGCGGCGACCCGACCTGGAAGCTGGCCGGCACGCGGTCGGCCTGAAGGTCCATCGGGTAGCGCGCGGCGCGGCGCGAACATGGCACGCCCGGCGCGCGCTGCCTGTATCATGCTGCTGGTGGGGCTGGCGCTGCCGCCCCTGCTGCTGCCACCCGCCGCCCCTGCCGAGGCGCGGGAAGTCTCGGCCCGGCGTGCTTCCCCGCCACGCAACCAAGTCCAGCAGCGCCAGGCCGTGCAGCGGCGCCTGGCGCGCCAGGATGCCGCCCGCCGCGGCGTGGTGATCGGCGGCACCGCCGCAGCCGCCATGGCCGCCGCGGCACCGGCCGACCCCCCCGCGCCACTGCAACCCGCCGCCTGGGAAGACCTTCCGGGCTGGGCGGACGACTCCCCCATCGAGGCGCTGCCGCCCGTGCTGGCCTCCTGTCGCGCCTTCGCCGCTATGACGCCGGGCCGGGCGTTGGGCGGGGCCGGCGAGATCGCCGCCGCCGCCGGCACGCCGGAACTCTGGCGCCCCGCCTGCGCCGCCCTGATCCGCGCCTGGAACACCCTGCCGCCGCTGCCGCCCCCGAACCGCCGGCGCGGCCGGGCCGGGCAGGCGCGGTTGCGCGAAGCCCAGGTGGCGCGCAACGAGCACCTGCGCCGGGCCCTGGAAGAGAATTTCTCGCCCGCGCCCGTCGGTGAGGGGCTGCTCACCGCCTATTACGAGCCGGTGCTGCGGGGTTCCCTGGCCCCCGACGAGGCCTTCGCCACCCCGCTCTACAGCAAGCCGCCCGAGCACGTGGCGATCGACGTGCCCAACAGCCTGCGCCCCGCGCATGGCCGCCTGCAGGACGGCCGGCTGGAACCGCTGCCCGACCGTGCCGCCATCCAGAATGGCGCCCTGGCCGGGCGGGGCCTGGAACTGGCCTGGGTGACCGACCCGGCCGAGGCCTTCTTCCTGCACATCCAGGGTTCCGGCCGGGTGGTGCTGCCCAATGGCGCCGTGCTGCGCCTGGGCTATGCCGGGCAGAACGGTCAGCCCTACCGCGCCGTGGGCCGCTCGCTGATCGAGCGCGGCGAATTGATGCGCGATCGCATGTCGATGCGCGCCATCCGTGCCTGGATGGCCGCCGCCGGGCCGGAACGCGCCAACGCGCTGATGGCGGAAAACCCCTCCTACATCTTCTTTCAGCGCAACGAGGGGCTGCGCGACGACCAGGGCCCGCCCGGCGCCATGGGCATCCCGCTGACGCCCGAGCGCTCCGTGGCGGTGGACCCGGCGGTGGTGCCCCTGGGCGCCCCGGTCTTCGTGGCCGACGCCGACCCGCAGCCCGGCCGCCCCGCCGGGGAGCGCTTCCGCCGGCTGCTGGCGGCGCAGGACACCGGCGGCGCCATCCGCGGTCCAGGCCGCGGCGACCTGTTCCGCGGCTGGGGCCACGAGGCCGGCGAGCGGGCCGGCAACGTGCGCGAACCCGTGCGGATGTGGGTGCTGCTGCCGCGCAGCGCCGCCGCCATGCTGGCCGGGCGCGACCCTTAGCCCCGCCCGCGAACCCGGCGGGCCGCTGCGGCTGGCTCCGGCAATCTGAACCCGCCGGCAGGCGAACCGGCCCCGGCGGCCAGCACCGGGCAGGGCGGCGCTGCGCGCCCGGGCTGCACGGCTTCATCCCCCGCCCGGTCGCCCCTATCTAGGGCACATGGTCCTCCCGCCGCGCGCCGCCGCCGCCCGTTCGACGCTGCCCGCCGGCCGCCCCGGCGCCGCCGCGTGCTGCCCGGGCTGAGGCCGCGCATGCCCCGCCGTCCGCGCGTTCTCAGCGCCGGGGAACGTTCCCTGTGGCATACCTGGGCGCAGCGCGCCGGCGTCACGCCGCGCGCCGGCCAAGTCCTGCCGGACCCGCCACCGCCCCCGACCCCCACGCCGGTGCCGCCCGCTCCCCTGGCCGCCGCCCCGCCGCCGCGCCGGCCGGCGCAGCCCTTGCCCGCGCTGCTGGTGGGCGCGCCGCCGCCCGGCATGGATGCCCGCCGCTGGAAGGACCTGCGCCGCGGCACCACCCGGCCGGAACGCACGCTGGACCTCCACGGCCGCCGCGCCCAGGAAGCGCACGAGGCGGTGCTGGGCTTCCTGCGCGACGCACATGCCGACGGGGTGCGCTGCGTCGCCATCGTCACCGGCAAAGGCTCGCGCGAGGCGCAGGCCAACGGTGGGGAAGGGGGCGTCCTGCGGCGCGAGCTGCCGCACTGGCTCAACGGGCCCGCGCTGCGCTCCCTGGTGCTGGGCGCGGCGCACCCGCATGTGCGCAATTCCGGCGCGGTGCACCTGCTGCTCCGCCGTCGTGCCGCCGCGTTGCGACCGCGGGCGTGACCCCTTTCAGGGCAAGGCCGTGACGCCCTTCGGCGCGCGTTTGCGCGACCTGCGGGCGCGCCGCGGCGTGTCGCTGAAGGAGATGGCCGCCGCGCTGCAAGTCTCCGCCGCCTATCTGTCGGCGCTGGAGCATGGCCATCGCGGCGTGCCGACCGCGGGGCTGGTGCACCAAATCAACGAGTATTTCGGCCTGATCTGGGACGAGGGCGACGAGATGGTCCGCCTCGCCCGGCTGTCGCACCCGCGCGCGGTGCTGGACACCGCAGGTCTGGCACCGGAAGTCACCGCCCTGGCCAACCGCCTCGCCGCCACCCTGCCGCGCCTGCCGCCCGAGGCGGTGGCCGAACTGACCGCGGTGCTGGACCGCCATCTCCCGCCGGGCTGAGCGCCCCGGCGAACTTCCTCCCGGCCCCGACGTTCCCCGAGGGAGACGGCGGAACCGCGCCCGGCCCTCCGGCCGCGCCGTTCCGCGCCGCCCGAACCCTCGGTGGAGACCCGGCGTGAGCAGTTCCAACCCTTCCCGCCGGCGCGGCTCCCGCGTAGCCGTTCAACAGGCCGGGCCCGGCGCCGCGCTGCTGCCCTGGCTGACGGCCGCGCTGCTGCTGGGCGGCAGTCTGGCCAGCGGCGCCTTCGGCCAGACTGCCGCCCCGGCGCAGCCCTCGCCGCTGCCGCCCGCACCGCCCGAGCGCATCGCCCCTGCCACGCCCGACGCCGTCCCCGGCACCACCGGGACGGGCACGGTGCCCGGCGGGGTGCTGCGCCCGCCGGCCGCGGTGGACCCCGGCATCCACGCGCCCACCCCGGCGCAGCCCAGCACCACGCCGGTGATCCCGCCCCCCGGCACCCCCGGCGGCGACCCCGGCGTGCAGCCGCGCTGACCCACGGGGCGCCGCGCCAGGGCGGCGCCCCGGCCGGTCAGCCGTTGGCCACCAGCGGGCAGCCGCCCTCCGCCATCGGCCGGAAAGCCTTGTCGGCGGGAATCGTGTCGAGCCGCTTGTAGTAGTCGTAGGCGCCCTTGCTCTCCTCCGGCGTCTTGACCTGGAAGATGTGCATGCTGTGCACGGCGCGGCCGTCCTTGCGGATGGTGATCTCGCCGAACAGCGGGTCGTCGATCGGCTGCTCGCGCATCTTGTCCACGACCCGCTCGCCCTCGACCGTCCGCACCCCCGCCACGGCACGCAGGTAGGCCATGGTGGAGGAATACACTCCCGCATGGTTGGTGGTGGGCATGCGCCCGTTCATGCGGGCGCCGAAGCGGCGGCTCCAGGCGCGGGTCTTGTCGTCCAGGTCCCAGTAGAAGGCCTCGCACAGGGTGATGCCCTGCGCCGTGGGCAGGCCCAGCGCGTGGATGTCGCTCAGCAGGATCAGCAGCGCCGCCAGCTGCCGCCCGCGCCGCGTCACGCCGAATTCCGCCGCCTGCTTGATGGCGTTGATCACGTCCGCGCCGGTGTTGGCCAGGGCGATCACCTTGGCGCCCGAGGACTGCGCCTGCAGCAGGAAGGACGACATGTCCGCGGTGTTCAGCGGGTGCCGCACGCCGCCGGCCACGCGGCCGCCGCCGGCCTTCACCGCTTCCGTGGCGTCGCGCTCCAGCGTCTGCCCCAGCGCGTAGTCCACGGTGATGAAGAACCAGCTGTCGCCGCCGCGCGGCAGCAGCCCGTTCACGATGCCATGGGTCTGCGCCCAGGTGTCGTTGACCCACTGCACCGTGGTGGGCGCGCAGGCCCGCCCCGTCAGGTCCGAGGTCGCAGTGGCGGACGCCAGGGTGGTGCGGTGCTTCTCGCGCATCACCTCCGACACCGCGAGGCCGACGCCGGAATTGGGCAGGTCCACTACCGCCGCCACGCCCTCCTGGTCCACCCAGCGGCGGGCCAGGGAAGCCCCGATATCGGGCTTGTTCTGGTGGTCGCCGCCGATGATCTCCACGGTCAGCTCGTTGTTCTCGGCGCGGAAATCCTCCGCCGCCATCTGCGCCGCGACCACCGAGCCCGGCCCGGCCTGGTCGGCGAAGGGGCCGGACATGTCGCTCAGCACGCCGATCTTCACCCGCCGGTCGGGGATCTGGGCGCGCCCGATCGCCGGCATCGCCAACCCCGCCGTGCCGGCGGCCAGCAGCCCCAGCGCCGCGCGTCGGCCGGGCCGGAAGCCGGGCGGCAGGAGGAGGGAGGACTGGTTCGGCATGGCGTTTCCTTCCTGATGCGGCCGGCGGGCGGGCACGTCGCGACCCCGGCCGGGATTGCCGCGCAATGCTGGGAAGGCGAGGGGGCTCTGGCAAGCCTGCCGGCCCGGAAACCCCGGCCCGCCCCAGGCGGCCGGCCCGCCTCGGGCGGCCGGCCTGCCTCACGCGGCCGGCGCGTCTCGCGGCACGGCGCGCAGCCGGCTGGACCGCAGCTCGCCCTGCCGTTCCAGCAGCGGATAGGCCACGGCGGCGAGGTGGGCGGCGATGCGCTTCAGGTCGCGCGTCACGTCCAGCGCCAGGGCCGCCGCGGCAGAAGGCTCCGCGCCCGCTTCGGCCAGCCGGTCCGCGGCTTCGCGCTCCGCCGCGCGCCAGGCTTCCTTTTCGCGCACCAGGTGGCGGGCGGCCTCGCCGTCCTCCAGCATGAACACCGCCACCGCCAGCCGCAGCTGCGCTACCAGCCGCTCGTGCAGCGCCGCCAGCCGCGCGGCTTCCTCCGACGGCAGGGCGATGCCGCGCCGGGCGCGACGCAGGGCGTGGCGGATCAGCCCGCGATCCACCGCGTCGCCGGCATGTTCCAGGGCGATGGCGAAATGCCGGGTTTCCTGCAACCGGGTCGCCTCCGTCGCGGGCAGCCCCTCGCGCGGCAGCTGCGCGAGATAGGCGTGCACCGCGCCGTGCAGCCGGTCCACCGTGTCGTCCAGCTCCCCCACCGCCTTGGCCGCGTCGCGGTCGGCGCGGTCCAGTGCCGCCGCAGCGGCGCGCAGCATGGCCTCCACCGTATCGGCCAGCCGCAGCACCTCGCGCGCCGCATTGGCCAGGGCCACGGAGGGGGTGGCGAGCGCCGCGGCATCCAGGTAGCGCGGCGCGCCGGGATCGGCCTCGGGCGGCAGGCCGGGCAACAGGCGGCGCAGCAGCGCGGCCAGCGGGTCGAGCAGCGGCAGGAACAGCACCGCCAGCGCGAGGTTGAAGCCCAGATGCGCATGCGCCACCAGCCGCGCGGGCGCCGGGTCCAGCCCGTGCAGCCAGCCGCTCAGCGTCGGCAGCAGCGCCAGCACCAGCGCCACGCCCACCGCGCGGTTGAGCAGGTTGCCCACCGGCAGGCGCAGCCGTGCCGGGTCGGGCGGGCCGCGCCGGGCATGCCGGGCGGCCAGGAAGGGCGGCACCGCGCCGCCGAGATTCGCCCCCGCCACCGCCGCCAGCACGGAAGGCGGCGACAACAGCCCCGCCGTTCCCAGCGACCCCACCAGCAGCACCGCCGCCAGGGAGGAATGCGTGGCCCAGGCCAGAACCGCCGCCAGCAGCACCGCCAGGGGTGGCGCGCCGTCCAGCAGCGGCAGCAGCTCGCGCAGCGTGGGGGAATCCTCCACCGGCCCCACCGTGGCCAGCATCAGGTGCAGCGCCATCAGCATCAGCCCCAGCCCGACCCCGGCACGGCCGAGGTCGCGCGTGCGCGCCCGCTTGCCGCGCTTCATGGCGGTCCAGCCCAGCAGGATCAGCGCGGGAAACACGGTGCGCAGGTCGAAGCTCAGCGCCTGCACGATCAGCGCCGTGCCGACATTGGCCCCCAGCATCGCCGCCAGCGCCGCCACCAGCCCCAGCGCGCCGTTGCTGTGCAGCCCGGCCACCATCAGCCCCGTGGCGGTGGAGGATTGCAGCGCCGTGGTGGCCAGCAGCCCGGCGGCAAAGGCGCGCCAGCGGTCGCCCAGCGCCCGGCCCAGCCCCTGGCGCAGCGCGGCGCCATAGGCGCGGTTCACCCCGCGCTGCACCAGGCTGAGGCCGAAGAGCAGCAGCGCCGCCTCGCCGGCCAGCTCGATGATCAGGCGCAGCCCGGTCAAGCCCGCCGCACCCCTGGGCCGGCTCGGCCGAGCAACGGAACTGCCGCCTCAGCCTGAAGCGCGGCCGCCAGCCCCGGCCGGCGCCCCCGGGCAGCACCCGGGCCGGTCACCCGCGAACCGGCGCCCCGCGCGGGGACGCCGGCCGCTCGTCGTGGAAGCGTGGACGTTTCGGCCGCTTCTCAGGCCGCTTCCACGCACATCGCCACGCCCATGCCGCCGCCGATGCACAGCGTGGCCAGGCCCTTCCTGGCGCCGCGCCGCTTCATCTCGTGCAGCAGCGTGGTCAGCACCCGCGCGCCCGAGGCGCCGATCGGATGGCCCAGCGCGATGGCGCCGCCGTTGACGTTCACCTTGGCCGGGTCCCAGCCCATGTCCTTGTTCACCGCGCAGGCCTGCGCCGCGAAAGCCTCGTTGGCCTCGATCAGGTCGAGGTCGGCGATGGTCCAACCCGCCTTCTGCAGCGCCTTGCGGGAAGCCGGGATCGGCCCGGTGCCCATGATCGAGGGATCCACCCCCGCCGTGGCCCAGGACACGATCCGCGCCATCGGCGTCAGCCCGCGCCGCGACGCTTTCGCCCCGCGCATCACCACGATGGCCGCGGCGCCGTCGTTGATGCCCGACGCGTTGCCGGCGGTCACCGTGCCGTCCTTGGAAAAGGCCGGGCGGAGCTTGGCCAGGATCTCGCGGCTGGTCTCGGGCTTGGGGTACTCGTCCTGCGACACCACCGTGTCGCCCTTGCGGCCCTTGATGGTGACCGCCGCGATCTCGTCGGCGAAGCGGCCGGCCGCCATGGCCGCGCCCGCCTTGCCCTGCGAGTTGAAGGCGAACTCGTCCTGCTGGTCGCGGGTGATCTGGAACTTCTCCGCCACGTTCTCGGCGGTGTTGCCCATGTGGTAGCCGTTGAAGGCGTCCCACAGGCCGTCGCGGATCATGGTGTCCACAAAGGCGAGGTCGCCCATCTTCTGCCCGGCCCGCAGGTTGGCGCAGTGCGGTGCCTGGGTCATGGATTCCTGCCCGCCCGCCACCACGATGCTGGCATCGCCGGTCGCGATCTGCTGCGCCGCCAGCGCCACCGTGCGCAGGCCCGAGCCGCAGAGCTGGTTGATCCCGAAGGCGGTGCGCTCCACCGGGATGCCCGCCAGCACGCTGGCCTGCCGGGCCGGGTTCTGCCCGGCGCCGGCCGCCAGCACCTGGCCGAGGATCACCTCGTCCACCTCGTCCGGCTGCACGCCCGCCCGTTCCAGCGCCGCCTTGATCGCCACGGTGCCCAGCACATGCGCGGGGGTCGCGGCGAAGACGCCGTTGAAGGACCCGACCGGCGTGCGCGCGGCCGAGGCGATGACGATGTCGTCCATGGTTCCGGGTTCTCCCTAGCTCTTGGGGGAAAGATGGGGCGTGCCCCCTGCCCAGGGCAAGCGGCCTCTCCGCCCGCCACCGGGCCGCGCGAGCGGCAAGGCCCAGACCCGGACCACGGCGTCTCCACCCGCCACTTGGCCGCGCCCCCTGCGTCATCAGCCACGATCCACCGCCCCAGCCCGGCCCGCGCCGCCGTTTCGCGCCGCTGCCGGGCACGCGCCACCCGCCGGGTTGCCCCTGGTCGTGAAACCGGACACCAGGGCCGCGATGGAACCCCGCCCGCCACCACGCCCCGCCGTTTCGCACCTGCGCGGCCGGCCGGTTCCGCCCTTCCCACATCCGCACCGCCGGCCCGGCCCGCCGCGCCCCGCAGCCCCGCATCGGCAGAGCCCGCCCCGCGCCGCCCCACACCGGCACCGCCCGCCGTGCCGGCCGCCGACCCCTGGCGCCGCGCCGTGACGCTGTCGGGCTGGCCGCTGTGGTGGCGGCTGCTGCTGATCTCCGCCCTTTGGGGCGCGGGCTTTCCGCTGGTGCGGATTGCGGCCGCTGCCATGCCGCCCTTTGCCCTGGCCTTCGGCCGGGCGCTGCTGGCGGTGCTGGCGGTGCTGCTCTGGGCCTGGTTCGCCGGTGCCCTGCGCGGCGGCTATCCCCGCGCCATGCTGCGGCATGCGCTGGTGCTGGGCACCACCAATGGCTGGCTGCCCAACGTGCTGACGGCGATCGCGCTGGTTACCCTCGGCTCGGCGCAAGCGGCGCTGATCCAGTCGGCCTCGCCGCTGATGGTGGCCGCCGCCGCCGCAGTGCTGCTGCCGCACGAAAGGCTCGGCCCGGCCGGGCTGGCGGGGCTGCTGCTGGGGGTGGCGGGGCTGGCGATCATCCTGGGCCCGGCCAGCTTCGGTGCCGGGGCCGACCCGCTGGGCGGGTTGCTGATGCTGGCGGCCGCCGCCTCCTATGCCGCGGGCAACCTGTACACGCGGGTGGTGCTGCCGGGAAACGCGGCGCAGCTGGCGCTGGGCCAGCAGGCCGTGTCCGCCCTGGGCGCCGGCGCGCTGATGCTGGGGGTCGAGGGCACGGCCGGCCTGGAACAGCCCGCCTTCATCTGGGCCACCCTGGCAGCCCTGGCGGTGCTGGCCTCCGCCCTGCCGGTGACGCTGTTCGTGGCCCTGGCGCAGCGGGCGCGGGCCACGGATTCCGCCATGACCGGCTTCCTGCAGCCGGTCTTCGCCGCCGTGCTCGGGGCCGTGCTGCTGGCGGAATGGCCGCAGGCGCATGTGCTGGCCGGCGGCGCGGTGATCCTGGCCGGCGTTTGGCTCGCCACCCGCCGCCGGTGAACCGCCCCGCGCCGTTGCCGCTCCGCGCTGCCGCGCTGCCGTGACCCTCGCGGCCCGGTCACCTGCCCGCGCGTCAATGGCCCTCCTTCCGCGGCACAAGATGTTACGCGCGCGTCGCCACCGGCCGTCGCTCCGCCCCTACCTTCCTGGCTGCCCCGGCCCCATATCATGAACTTCATGTAATCTTCGGCATCCCTTCACCCGGCACGAACCCTGCCGGGCCGAACCCGCGAAAGGCCCACGCCGCATGGACACCGAGATCGTCATAGCCCTCCTCGCCCTGATCGGCATGGAGGTCGTGCTCGGCATCGACAACCTCGTGTTCATCGCGATCCTGACCAACCGGCTGCCACCGGAACGGCGGCGCTCGGCCCGGCTGATCGGGCTGGGGCTGGCGGTGGGGCTGCGCCTGGTGATGCTGGCGGGCGTGGGCTGGCTGATCACCCTGACGCAGCCGCTGTTCAACGTTCTCGGCCAGGACGTGTCGGGCAAGGACCTGATCCTGCTGGCCGGCGGCCTGTTCCTGATCGGCAAGGCGGTGATCGAGATCCATCACCGCGTCGACCCCAACGCCAAGGAGGAAACCAGCGCGGCCAACGCCGTCACCGCCGCCTTCGGCCCCACCGTGTTGCAGATCGTGCTGATCGACATGGTGTTCAGCGTGGACAGCATCCTGGCCGCGGTGGGCCTGACGGACGTGATCTGGGTGATCGTGGTGGCCATCCTGGTGTCGGTCACGGTGATGCTGCTGTCGATGGATGCCCTTTCCAACTTCATGGAAAAGAACCCGACCGTGGTGATGCTGGCCCTGGCCTTCCTGGTGATGATCGGGATGGTGCTGGTGGCCGAGGGCCTGCACGTCCACGTGCCCAAGGGCTTCATCTACGTCGCCATGGCCTTTGCCGCGGCGGTGGAAGGGCTCAACGTGGTGGCGCGCCGCTCGGGGGAGCGGCGCCGGGCGGCGGCGCCTACGCTTCCCGCCGCGGCCGCGGCCCCGAACCCTGGGCCTTCGACGGCAGCACGCTGAGCCAGCGCGGCGGCAGCGCCCCCGCGAGCCGCGCCGCGAGATAGAGCGGCAGCGGAAAGGCCACCCGGGGCTTGCCCCGGGCGAGCCCCGCCAGGGCGCGGCGCGCCGCGTCCTCCGGCGTCATCAGCCCCGGCATGGGGAAGTCGTTTCCCGCCGTCATCGGCGTGGAGATGTAGCCCGGGCACAGCGCGTGCAGCCGCACCCCGCCGCGCCGGGCCGTGGCGTCCGTGGCCTCGGCCCAGCGCTGCAGCGCCGCCTTGGAGGCGCAATAGGCCGGCGCCCCCGGCGCCGCCACGAAGGCGGCCACCGAGGCCACCACCGCGATCCGTCCGCGCACCCCGTCCGGCCCCGGCGGCTGGAGTCGCATGGCGGCCAGGGCGGGCAGGGCAGTGTTCAGCGCCCCGGTCAGGTTGACGGCGAAGATGTCGCGGGCCTGGTCCGCGGGCTCCACCGCGCCGCCCGAGCCGGCCGACACCCCGGCATTGGCGATCAGCAGCGCCAGCGGCCCGGCCGCTGCCACCCAGGCTTCGCAGGCCGCGGCGTCGCGCACGTCGAAGCAGGCTTCCCGCACCTCCGCGCCGGCCGCGCGGCAGGCTTCCGCCGCCCCCGCCAGCCGCGTGGCATCGCGCCCCGACAGGTGCAGCACCCGCCCGGGCGCGGCCAGTTCCCGCGCCAGCGCCGCCCCGAAGCCGGACGAGGCGCCGGTGATCGCCACGCTGCGCCAGGGGCCGGTTGCCACGGGATGCGCGCTCCGCTCAGGCCGGGGAAGGGCGGTGGCCGAAGATGGCGGTGCCGACGCGGACATGCGTGGCCCCCTGGGCGATGGCCGCCTCGAAATCGCCGCTCATGCCCATGGACAGGGTGGGCAGCCCGTGCCGTGCCGCCAGCTCCGCCAGAAAGGCGAAATGCGGCGTGGGGTCGGCCTCGGCGGGCGGGATGCACATCAGCCCCGACACCTGCAGGCCGTGCTCGTCGCGGCAGCGGCGCAGGAAGTCCTCCGCCTCCGCCCGCGCCACCCCGGCCTTCTGCGGCTCGTCGCCCGTGTTGACCTGCACCAGCAGCTCCGGCTGCCGGCCCTCGCGCGCCACCGCCGCGGCGATCGCCGCCGCCAGGCTGGGCCGGTCCAGGCTCTCAATCACGTCGAACAGCCGCACCGCGTCGCGCGCCTTGTTGCTCTGCAACGCCCCGATCAGGTGCAGCCGCAGCGCCGGATGGGCGGCGCGCAGCGCGGGGAACTTGTTCTGCGCTTCCTGCACGCGGTTCTCGCCGAAGCGCCATTGGCCGGCGGCGAGCGCTTCCGCCACACTCTCCGCGGGATGCGTCTTGCTCACCGCCACCAGCGCCACCGAATCGGCGGGGCGTCCGGCGCGGGCGCAGGCCGCGGCGACCCGGTCCAGCACGCGGGCGAGGGCGGAAGAAACGTTGGATTCGGCGGTGCTGGCGGTGTTCATGGGCGGCAGGGAGATAATGCGCTGCGTTCCCCGGCGATAGAAGCCGCCGCGAATCGCCTGCGCCCGCTGCCCCGCACGCGGCGCCCGGTGCCGCGCCTGTGGCTGCTGTCCGACCCGCATCGCCTGCCCGACCCGCGCGGCGCCGCCCGAACGCTGCCCCGCGGCAGCGCCGTGCTGGCGCGCGACGTGCCCCCCGCGGTGCTGCGCAGCCTCGCGCGGCTGTGCCGGCAGCGCGGGCTGCGGCTGCTGGTCAGCGGCGACGGCCGCGCGGCGCTGGCCGCCGGGGCGGGGCTGCACCTGCCCGACCGCCGCCGCACCGCCGGGCTGCTGCCCTTCCTGTTGCACCGCCGCCACGCCGGGGCCGCGCCCCCCCTGCTCAGCGTCGCGGCGCATGGCCGGGCCGGCCTGGCGCGGGCCCGCCGCCTCGGCGCCGATTCGGTGCTGCTGTCCCCGGCCTTTCCCACCGCCAGCCATCCCGGCGCGCCCGCGCTGGGGCCGCTGCGCTGGGCGGCGCTGGCGCGGCGCGCCGGCTGCCCCGCCGTCGCCCTGGGCGGCATCACCGGCCGCAGCGCCCGCCGCCTGCCGATCCGGGCCGCCGGGCTGGCCGCCATCACGGCCCTGTGTCGTGACCGCCACAGTGTCTCGCGGATGTCGCGTGTATCGGTCCGCAACCATTGCCCGTCGCGAACGGGCTGAACCATAGTCGCCTCGGGCCTGGACCGGGCGACTGCATCCCAGCGGTGCATTCTTCCTGGGTCCCCTGAGGAGGGGGCGGGTGGGCCAAGGGAAATGGCCGGGCGTTCCGCCCGGTGCGTAGGAGGAATTAGGGATGCGTAAGCTTCTACTGGGCACCACCGCCGTTGCGGCCTCGGCGCTCTTCGCGCCGCACGACGCCCTCGCGCAGGCGGCCGACCCGTTCCTGCCGGCGGGTCCGCCGATGATGTCGCAGCGCGCGCTGGAAGTTCGCGTCGGCGGCTACTTCCGCTTCAACTACTCCTTCACCGACCAGGACCGCGCCAACGCCAACGGCCGCCCCGGCCCGGTGGCCGCCGGCGCCCCGGCCGGCCCGCTGCAGACCGCCAACATCGGCAAGTCTGACTTCTCCTCCGACGCCGAGATCCACATCACCGCCAACGGCAAGGCCGCCAACGGCCTGCGTTACGGCGTGGCGATCGAGCTGCAGGTGGACATCAACGACGGCTCCTTCTCCCCCGTGCAGGGCAGCGGCCGCAACAGCTCCAACAAGACCAACATCAACACCGACGAGATGTGGATGTTCGTGGCCGGTGACTTCGGCCAGATCCGCTTCGGCGACAAGGACGGCATCCTCAACCTGATCCAGTCCGGTCACGTCGCGAACTTCGGCACCGGCGGCGCCGACGGCGACTACTACGACCAGCAGATCGGCTTCGGCCGCGTCGGCACCAGCTACACCGTGGACCTGGGTGACAGCACCAAGGTCACCTACCTGTCGCCGCAGTTCTTCGGCTTCGACTTCGGCGCCTCCTTCGCCTTCAACACGGGCGAGGGCGAGGACACCGGCTGTATCCTCGACTACGCGTCGGCCGCCTGCGACCGCGCCAACGGCTACAGCGGCGCGCCCCGTCGCCGCAACGAGACCCAGCTGGGCGTTCGCTGGCGCGGCTCCTTCGGCGGCGTCGGCCTGAGCGCCACCGGCGGCATCGTGCTGGCCGACCCGACCAAGGTCACCGCCGCCAGCTCGACCGGCGCCGTGACGGCCCAGTCCGCCATGCCGATCCGCACCGGCTATGCCGGCGTCTCGGCCACCGCCTTCGGCTTCCTGATCGGCGGCGAGTACTACTGGGGCCAGTCCAACACCACCTACACGCCCCTGCAGCGCGGCGGCCTGAACAACGGCACCGCGATCCCCGACACCCACCGCATGAGCCAGTTCTTCGCCGGCGTGTCCTACACGCTGGACGCGCTGACGGTGGGCGCCAACTGGTCCGACAGCACCACCGCCGGCGTGCAGACCATCAACGCCGCCCGGCACCAGTACGCCTGGTCCGTGGGCGCCACCTACCGTGTCGCCCCCGGCCTGGAGCTGGTGGCCGAGTACGTGAAGGCCGGCGTGCGCGAGCGCGGCTACGACCTGGTGAACGCCACCCGCGGTGGCGGCAACAACAGCATCACCACCGACCAGGTGCTGGTGGGCACGCGCATCGCCTTCTGATCGCGCGGCGCAGTCCGAAGGGAAGGGGCGGCGGGGCAACCTGCCGCCCCTTTTCGCATGGAAGGGGCGGCCGCATCCCCGCCCCCTTGCGCGACGGGCCGCCGCTTCTATGGTGCCGGCGCCATGCGACACATCCGCCTTGCCGTTCTGCTGCTTCCTCTCGCCATCGCCGCCTGCGGCCAGGGGCGCACGGTGGACAACAGCGAATACGGCGACAGCAGCCGCCGTTCCCGCGTCAGCGGCCGCCTGGGCGGCTCCGACGGCATCCTGCTGCTGGGCACCGACCGCTCCGGCCGCTCCGGCGACGGCAGCGAGGCCGGCGGCGCCGGGCTGGGCGTCAACGCCTACCTGTGGCGCGCCACGCTGGACACGCTCTCCTTCATGCCGCTCTCCTCGGCCGATCCCTTCGGCGGCGTGGTGATCACCGACTGGTATTCGCCCCCTGCCGCCCAGGGCGAGCGCTTCCGCGCCACCGCCTATATCCTGGGCCGCCAGCTCCGCTCCGACGGGGTGCGGGTGTCCGTGTTCCGCCAGGAACTGCGCAACGGCAGCTGGCAGGACGCCCCCGTGGCCGCTTCCACCAACACCGAGCTGGAAGACAAGGTGCTGTCCCGCGCCCGCGAGCTGCGGAGCCAGACCGCTTCCCGCTGAGCCGCGCCGGCGCGTCCGCCGGGCCGGCGCGTTTCGCCCATCGCGGTGCCGGCACGACCCTTCCGGACCCGCCGGCCGCCGTGCTACCGCCCCCGCCCCATCCCTGAACCGAACACAGGTCCCCCATGTCCGATCCGACCATGGCCGCCAACGGCAACGGCGCGGCGAATGCCGCTCCCCAGGGACCCCTGGTGGTCAACCTGCAATACGTGAAGGACCTGTCCTTCGAGGTCCCCGGCGCGCCGGACGTCTTCACCAGCCTGCGCGAACAGCCCCGCATCGACATCGCGCTCGACGTCCAGGCGCGGCCGCTGCAGGAAGGTGGCAACGTGTTCGAGGTGGCGCTGCAGATTCGCTGCGACGCCAAGGCCGGCGAAACCACCGCTTTTATCGCCGAGCTCGTGTATTGCGGCATCTTCACCGTGAACGTGCCGCCCGAGAGCCTGGAGCCGGTGCTGTTGGTGGAATGCCCGCGGCTGCTGTTTCCCTTCGCCCGCAACATCCTGGCCGATGCCACGCGCGAAGGCGGCTTCATGCCCGTGCTGCTGACGCCGATCGACTTCGTCGCCCTGTGGCAGTCCCGCCGCGGCAATGCCGGGCTGGACGCGCCGGTCGCCCAGGCCTGAGCCACCGGGCGCGGGCCGGCACACGGCCCGCGCCGGATGCGTCCCGCCCCGGACGCATCCCGTTGCAGACGCCCGCGGAGGGGGCGCATCCACCTCCGGCCGCACCGCAAGCCTGACCGGCGCAGCACGTGCCCTCCTCGCAGGCCACCCAGGCCCTTCGCAACCGCTGCGAGCGGCATCAAGGTCATCCCATTGCGGTGAAGTTACGGTTCGTCGTTGGACGCAGCGCATGCTTGCATGGGATAGAGACGCTTCCCCCGCATGCAGTCGATTCGGCCGCATCCGCGGTAATGCCCTGCAAGGGGCCAAATAATCCCGCGCGTCGATGCGCGTCCGGCATGGTTCCTGCTTCTGCAGGCCTGCCAGGCCGGGTCGACCTCCGGGCAGGGTAGAAACGAAACAGAAAGGTCGGTTGCGTCGTTGGGCTCGTGCGGCCGGATCAATGCCGGGCGGCACTGCCTGCGACGGGGAGCGATGCGCGACTCCCTCGGGGAGCGCCCGTGGCATGAACAAGGATTGTGAATGAGATGGCAGTGAAGATGAGTGCGGACGAACTGGTGGAAACGCTGCGGGACACGATCGTCGCGATGGTGCGGCGAGACGGCCCGGACCTTTCGGCCCGGCAACTCGGTGTCTTCCTGACCACCTACCTCGCCGAAGGCCCCCACACCGTGCGCGGCCTGGCGGCCGGGCTGAACGTGTCCAAGCCTGCCATCACCCGCGCTCTCGACCGCCTGGGCGAGCTCGACCTGACGCGCCGCAAGACCGACCCGCAGGACCGCCGCTCCGTGCTGGTGCAGCGCACGCCCAAGGGCAGCGCGCTGCTGCGCGAACTGTCCTCCATCATGGGCGAGGCGGCGCGCGACGCGCAGGGCCCTGTGGCCACCGGCGAGGTCGCCAACACCGATTCGCGCCCGCGCCAGGCCGTGGCGGGCTGATCGAGGCCGGCGCGGCCACGAGGGCCGCGCCCAGTCGTCCAGGACCGGTGCGGGGAACGGCTTCGCCGCCCCGCCCCGGACCGGGCGGTTTCCCGTCTTGCCCGCCCGCGCCTCAGGCCGGCGGCGGTGGGGCGTCCAGCGCAGCGGCCATCAGCAGCCGCGTGTAATCCTGCTGCGGCGCCGCCATCACCTCCGCGGTGTTGCCGGCCTCCACGATCTTGCCCTCCTTCATCACCACGATGCGATGCGCCAGGGCGCGCACGACGCGCAGGTCGTGGCTGATGAAAAGATAGGCCAGGCCGTGCCGCGCCTGCAGCGCGCGCAGCAGCTCCACGATCTGCGCCTGCACCGACACGTCCAGCGCCGAGGTCGGCTCGTCCAGCACCAGCAGCCGGGGATGCAGGATCAGCGCCCGCGAGATCGAGATGCGCTGCCGCTGCCCGCCGGAAAACTCGTGCGGGTAGCGTTCCCCCATCGAGGCATCCAGCCCGACCTCGGCCAACGTTGCAGCCACCCGTTCCCGCCGTTCCCGCGCCGAGAGCGACGGCTCATGCACCGTCAGCCCTTCGCCCACGATCTCCGCCACCGTCATGCGCGGCGACAGGCTGCCGAAAGGGTCCTGGAACACCACCTGCATGCTCCGCCGCAGCGGGCGCAGTTGCCGCCGCGACAGCCCGTCGATGCGCTGGCCCTCCAGCCGCACCTCGCCCCGGCCCTGTTCCAGCTGCAGCAGCGCGAGTCCCAAGGTGGTCTTGCCGCTGCCGCTCTCGCCCACCACGCCCAGGGTTTCGCCGCGCCGGACGTTCAGCGACACGCCGTCCACCGCCCGCACCTCCGACACCACCCGGCGCAGCACGCCGCGACGCACGGGAAAGGACACGCGCAGGTCGCGCACATCCAGCACGGTGTCGGCGGCCTCGGGCGGCGGCGGCGCGGTGCCGCGCGGCTGCGCGCCCAGCAGCATGCGCGTGTAGGGATGCGACGGGCGGCTCAGCACCTCCGCCACCGTGCCGCTCTCCACCGCCTCGCCGCCGCGCATCACCACCACGCGGTCGGCATGCTTGCGCACCACCGACAGGTCGTGGGTGATCAGCAGCATCGCCATGTTGCCGTCGCGCTTCAACCCGTCCAGCAGCTCCAGGATCTGCGCCTGGATGGTGACGTCCAGCGCGGTGGTGGGCTCGTCCGCGATCAGCAGCCGGGGGTCGTTGGCCAGGGCGATGGCGATCATCACCCGCTGCCGCTGCCCGCCCGAGAGCTGGTGCGGAAAGGCGTCCAGCCGGTCGCCCAGCACCGCCAGCCCGGCGCGCAGCAGCAGCCGCTTCACCTCCGCGCGCAGGGCGCCGCCGCGCAGCGGCCGGTGCAGGGTGATGGCCTCCGCCACCTGCCGCCCGATCGTGTGCAGCGGGTTCAGCGAGGTCATGGGTTCCTGGAACACCATCCCCGCCGCCCCGCCGCGCAACTGCCGCAGCGCCGCGTCGCCAGCCGCCAGTACGTCCACGCCACCCAGCCGGATTCGCCCGGTGGGATTGCTGCCGCCCACGGTCAGCAGCCGCAGGCAGGAGAGGGCGGTGACGCTCTTGCCGCTGCCGCTCTCGCCCACCAGCGCCAGGGTTTCGCCGGCGGCCACGGAGAAGGAGATGTTGCGCACGACCTCGCGGCCGCGAAAGGCGACGCTGAGGTCCTCGACCTCCAGCACCGGCACCGACGACGGGGCGGCGGGCGGCCCGGACGGCGTCGGGGGCGCCCCAGTGGTCGCCGGGAATGGCGGCACGGGCGGCATCAGCGGCCTCCTCCGGGAAGCTTGCGGGGATCGAAGGCGTCGCGCACGGCTTCGCCGATAAAGATCAGCAGGGTGAGCGTGCCGCCCAGCACCGCGAAGGCCGTGGCGGCCAGCCAGGGCGCCTGCAGGTTGTTCTTGCTCTGCGCCACCAGCTCCCCGAGGGAGGGCGAGCCGGGCGGCAATCCGAAGCCCAGGAAGTCCAGGCTGGCCAGCACGGTGACGCTGCCCGACAGGATAAAGGGCAGCAGCGTCAGCGTCGCCACCATGGCGTTGGGCAGGATATGGCGGACCATCAGCCCGAGGTCGGACACGCCCAGCGCCTTGGCGGCGCGCACGTAGTCCAGGTTGCGGCCGCGCAGGAACTCCGCCCGCACCACGCCGGTCAGGCTCATCCAGGAAAACAGCAGCAGGAAGATCAGCAGGGTGGAAAAGCCCGGCTCGATCACGCTGGCCAGGATGATCAGCAGGAAGAGCTGCGGCATGCCCGACCAGACCTCGATGAAGCGCTGCATCGAAAGGTCCACCCAGCCGCCGTAATAGCCCTGCACCGCCCCCGCCGCGATGCCGATGGCGGAGGAGAGCAGCGTCAGCACCAGCCCGAACAGCACGGAGATGCGAAAGCCGTAGATCACCCGCGCCAAAACGTCGCGCGCCTGGTCATCCGTGCCCAGCAGGTTGCGCGCGGAAGGCGGGGAAGGGGCGGGCGTGCCGAGGTCGCGCACCACCGTGTTGAAGGAATAGGGCACGGCCGGCCAGATCGCCCAGCCGCGCTCTTCCACCGCGCGCAGCAGCTCGGGGTCGCGCCAGTCCGCGGCGGTGGGGAAGCCGTCGGACAGGATGTCGCTCTCGGCATATTCGGTGATCACCGGGAAGAACCACTTGCCCTCGACCCGCGCCAGGATCGGCCGGTCATTGGCCAGCACCTCGGCGAAGAGCGTGACCGCGAACAGCGTCCCGAAGATCCACAGCGACCAATACCCACGCCGGTTGGCCCGGAAGTTCGCCAGCCGGCGGCGGTTGAGCGGGCTCAGCGTCAACGGCGGGACTCGAAGTCGATCCGCGGGTCCACCAGCGTGTAGGCGAAGTCGCCCACGATCTGCATCACCAGCCCCAGCAGCGTGAACATGTAGAGCGTGCCGAACATCACCGGGTAGTCGCGGCGGATCGCGCTGTCGAAGCCCAGCAGCCCCAGCCCGTCCAGCGAGAACACGATCTCCACCAGCAGCGCGCCGGTGAACAGGATGCCGATGAACGCGGCCGGAAAGCCCGCGATGATCAGCAGCATCGCGTTGCGCCAGACATGGCCGTAGAGCACGCGCCCCTCGCCGGCGCCCTTGGCTCGCGCGGTCAGCACGTACTGCTTGCCGATCTCCTCCAGAAAGGAGTTCTTGGTCAGCATCACCAACCCGGCGAAGCCGCCGATCACCAGCGCGATCGTCGGCAGCACCATGTGCCAGGCATAGTCCAGCGCGCGCTGCGGAAAGCTCCACAGCTCCGCCCCGGGGGAGAAGAGCCCGCGTGAGGGGAACCACTGCACGAAGGAGCCGCCGGCAAACAGCACCACCAGCAGGATGGCGAAGAGGAAGCCCGGCACGGCGTAGCCGATCAGCACGGCGCCGGAGGTCCAGGCATCGAAGGGCGTGCCGTCGCGCACCGCCTTGCGGATGCCTAGTGGTATCGAGACGAGATAGATGATCAGCGTGCTCCACAGCCCCAGGCTGATCGAGACCGGCAATCGCTCCAGGATCAGGTCCAGCACGGGGCGGCCGCGGAACAGGCTCTGCCCGAGGTCGAAGCGGAGATAGCCGCTCAGCATCTCGCCGAAGCGCTGATAGGCCGGCTTGTCGAAGCCGAAGCTGCGCTCGATGTCGCGCACCAGCGCCGGGTCCAGCCCGCGCGCGCCGCGGTAGGAGGAGGTGCCGGATTCACCGCGCGGCTGCGGCGCCCGGCTCTCGCCGCCGCCCTCGCCGGTGAGCCGTCCCAGGCTGCCCCCCGATCCGCCCGTGCGCAGCTCGGCCAGCAGCTGCTCCACCGGCCCGCCGGGGGCGAACTGGATCACCACGAAGTTGATCAGGATGATGCCGAACAGCGTCGGCACCACCAGCAGCAACCGGCGCAGGAGATAGGCGGCCACGCCGTCAGGCCGGCGAGCGCCGCGCCTCGGCCAGCGCGGCCTCGCGCGCCGGGTCGATCCACCAGGTCTCGAAGCCGATGTTGTAGCGCGGGTTGCGCTCGGGCCGGCCGAACTTGTCCCACCAGGCGATGCGGAAGGCCCGGGAATGCCAGTGCGGCACCACAAAGAAGCCCCAGCTCAGCACGCGGTCCAGCGCCCGGGTGCGTGCCGTCAGCTCCTCGCGGTTCGGCGCGGCCACCACCAGCTCCACGAGGGCGTCCACCACCGGGTCGGTGATGCCGATCGTGTTGCGGCTGCCGGGCTGCGCTGCCTTGGCGGAGGTCCAGAAGTCGCGCTGCTCGTTGCCGGGCGACAGGCTCTGGCCGAACAGCTCCACCGTCATATCGTAGTCGAAGTGGTCCATCCGCACCTGGTACTGCGCCAGATCCACCGTGCGGACGCGCGCCTCCACCCCCAGCCGCGCCAACGACTGCACGTAGGGCAGGGCGATGCGCTCGAAGGTCGCGTCGCTGAGCAGGATTTCGAAGCTCAGCGGCTGCCCCTGCGCGTTCACCAGCCGGCGGTCGCGCACCACCCAGCCCGCTTCGCGCAGCAGGTCCAGCGCGCGGCGCGTCTCGTTGCGGTTGTTGCCGGACCCGTCGGTGACCGGCAGGCGGAAGGGCTCGGTGAACAGCCGCGCCGGCAGCTTGTCGCGGAACCCTTCCAGGATCTCCTTCTCGCGCCCTTCCGGCAGGCCGGTGGCGGCGAAATCCGAGTTCGCGAAATAAGAGGTCGTGCGCGCATAGGAATCGAAGAACAGGTTGCGGTTCATCCACTCGAAGTCGAAGACCAGCCCCAGCGCTTCCCGGGTGCGCGCGTCGGCGAAAACCGGGCGGCGCAGGTTCATCGCGAAGCCCTGCATCCCCGCCGGCAACTCGTGCCGCAACTCGTCGCGCTTCACCCAGCCGCGGCGCACCGCGGGAAAGTCGTAGGCCGTGGCCCAGTTCCGCGCGACGTTCTCCTGGCGGAAGTCGGTCTGCCCAGCCTTGAAGGCCTCGAAGGCCACGGTGGCGTCGCGGAAATACTCGTAGCGGATCACGTCCACGTTGCGGGTGCCGCGCATGGTCGGCAGGTCGCGCGCCCAGTAATCCGGCACCCGGCGGAACACGGCGGAGCGCCCGGCCTCGAAGCGCTCCAGCCTGTAGGGACCGGAGCCCAGCGGCACTTCCAGGTTGGGCTGCGCGAAGTCGCGCCCTTCCCACCAGTGCTTCGGCAGCACCGGCAACTGCCCGAGGATCTGCGCCAGTTCCCGATTCTCGTCCGTGCGGAAGCGGAACACCACGCGGCGCGGCGTTTCCGCCACCGCCTCGGCCACGTCGCCGTAGTAGTTGCGGTAGCGCGGGTGCCCGTGTTCCAGCAGCGTCCGGAAGGTCCAGGCGACGTCTTCGGTGGTGATCGGCCGGCCATCGTGCCAGCGCACGCCCTCCCGCAGCTCGAAGGCGCACCAGCGGTTGTCGGCCGGCAGCTCGATCACCCCCGCCAAGTGGCCATAGGCCGCCGAAGCCTCGTCGGGGGAATCGCTCAGCAGCGTGTCGAACAGCAGCCCGATGCCCACCGCCGGCGTGCCGCGCAGGATAAAGGGGTTGAAGCTGTCAAAGGAACCCAGCGCGGTCTGCGCCACCTCGCCGCCCTTGGGCGCGTCCGGGTTCACCCAGGGATAGTGCGTGAAATCCGCCGGCAGGGCTGGTTCGCCCAGCAGCGACAGGGCGTGCACCCGCCGGGTGGCCGCTGCGGCGGCAGGGGTAGCTGCGGGCGCCGCCCCCTGGGCCAGCGCGGGCCGCGGCAGGGCGGGGATCGCCGCGGCGGCGAGGGAAGCGGTGAACAGGTCTCGGCGGAGCATGACCCCAGGATGGAGGTTGCGGCGCGAAGCCTCAACCACCTCGCAGCACGCGCCCGACCGGGGCCAGCAGCGCCGGGTCGCCCACGGCCAGCACGGTGCCGTCGCCGTCCAGCGCCAGGGGGGCGCCGTTCCAGTCCCGCACCGCGCCGCCGGCGCCTTCCACCACGGGAACCAGCGCCGCCCAGTCCCAGGGCTTCATGGTGCTGTCCACCACCACGTCCACCAGCCCCAGCGCCAACAGGCCGTAGCTGTAGCAGTCGCCGCCCCAGGTGGTGCGGCGCACGCCGGCCACCAGCGCGTCGCGCGCGGCGACTTCCTCGGCGCGGAAGATGGCGGGGCTGGTGCAGCTCAGCTCCGCCGCGTCCAGGGTGGGGCAGGGGCGGCAGCCGACCCGGCCGGGAAAGGGCCCGACGAAGCGCGTCGCCTCGCCCGACACGCCGATCCAGCGCTCCCCCGTGACGGGCTGGTCGATCACCCCCAGCACCGGGCGGCCGCGATGCAGCAGCCCGATCAGCGTCCCGAAGAGCGGCCGTCCCGTGACGAAGGCGCGCGTGCCGTCGATCGGGTCCAGCACCCAGACCCATTCGGCTTCGGGACGGACGGCGCCGTGCTCCTCGCCGATTACGCCGTGGTCAGGGAATTCTTCCAGCAGTGCATCGCGCAGCGCCAGCTCGGCGGCGCGGTCGGCCTCGGTGACGGGGCTCGAATCGCCCTTGGCCTCGACGAGGAGGGCGGAGCGGAACAGGGGGCGGATGATCGCCCCCGCGCGGTCCGCGGCAGCCTCGGCGGCCGCCACGAAACCGTCGGGCAGCATCAGGGCAGCGGCGCCGGGGTGGGCGCCAGCGTGCGCAGATAAGCGATCACGTCCGCCCGCTGCGCCGCGCTGCTCAGCCCGGCAAAGGCCATGCGCGTGCCCGGCATCGCCTTGGCGGGGGCGGTGATGAAGGTGTTGATCGCCTCGTAGTCCCAGGCGTGCTCGTGCCGCGCCTTGTTGGCGGCGGAATAGTTGAAGCCCTCGATGTTGGCGTGCAGGCGGTTGACGATCCCGTACAGGTTGGGTCCGACGCCGTTGCGGCCGTTGTTCTCGAAGACGTGGCAGGCGCCGCACTGGCGCTGCGCCAGGGTGCGGCCATTGTCGGCATTGGCCGCGGCCAGCAGCGGCGCGATCGGCTCCACCGTGAAGGGCGCCGCGGCGGCAGCCTCCGTCGGCGGCGGCGCGTCGCCCACCTGGATGGCGCTCTGTTCCAGCCGTTCCGGGCGCACCACCACGCTGCTGATGAAGCCCGATACCATGAACACGATCCCGGCCGTCAGTACGGCCGCGAATGCCTTGTTAGCCTCCAGGCTCATCGGCCCTGTTCCATCCTCGATCGACGTGACCTGGAAACGCACGCGGCAGCCGCGGTTTGCGCGCCTCCGCGGCCTCCACTAGAAGCGGCCGGACCATAGTCACACGACGGCGGTCCCACAACCCGTGCGCCCCCTGATCCTGATCCCCTGCCGGCTGGCCTCCACCCGGCTGCCGGGCAAGCCGCTCGCCCCCATTGCCGGGCGGCCGATGATCCTGCACGTGCTGGACCGCGCGCGGGAGGCCGCCATCGGTCCCGCCGCGGTGGCCAGTGGCGACGACGCCATCACGCAAGCCGTGCGCGCCGACGGCGGCACCGCGATCCCCGTGCCCGAGGACCTGCCCAGCGGCACCGACCGCATCCACCGCGCTCTGCTGGCGCTCGACCCGGGCGGCGAACACGACGTGATCGTGAACCTGCAGGGCGACCTGCCCACCATCCCGCCGGCCCTGTTGCGCGCCGTGCTGGCCCCCCTGGCCGACCCTTCGGTGGAGATCGCCACCCTGGTCGCCCCGATCACCTCCGCGGAGGAGGCCGCCGCGCCCAGCGTGGTGAAATGCGCCTGCGCCTTTCCCGAAGGCGTCGAGGTGGCGCCGGCCCTCTACTTCTCCCGCGCCGCCATCCCCTCGGGGGAAGGGCCGCTCTGGCACCACATCGGCGTCTACGCCTATCGCCGCGCCGCCCTGGAACGCTTCGTCGCCCTGCCAGCCAGCCCGCTGGAAGAGCGCGAGAAACTGGAACAACTGCGAGCCCTGGAGGCCGGAATGCGCATCGCCGTGGCACGGGTGGACCACGCCCCCTTCGGGGTGGACACCCCCGCCGACCTCGAACGCGCCCGCGCTGCCCTCGAAGGCGCCAGCGCCGCGATGGCGGGGCAGGGGACGGCGGCGTGAGCAACACCATCGCCTTCCAGGGCATGCCCGGCGCCTATTCTGACCTGGCCTGCCGCGCCGCCTATCCCGGCTGGACCACGCTGCCCTCGCCCTCCTTCGAGGCCGCCATCGTGGCGGTGCGCGAGGGCCGCGCCGACCTCGCCATGCTGCCCTGCGAGAACAGCCTCGCCGGCCGCGTCCCTGACATTCACCGCCTGCTGCCCGGTTCCGGCCTGCACGTCGTGGGCGAGCATTTCGAGCGGGTGGAGCACTGCCTGCTCGCGCCCCCGGGCGCCAGCATGCGGACGCTGCGGCGCCTGCACAGCCACCCCGTGGCGCTGGGCCAGGTGCTGAACCTGATCCGCGACACCGGCCTGACCCCGGTGATCGAGGCCGACACCGCCGGCTCCGCCGAACTCATCGCCGCCCGCGGCGGGGTGGAGGACGCCGCCGTGGCCTCCTCCCTCGCCGCCGAGATCTACGGGCTGGAAATCCTGCGCCGCAACGTCGAGGACGAGGCGCACAACACCACCCGCTTCTACGTCATGTCGCGCGAACCGGCCGACCCGCCGGCATCGGTGGCGGACTGCGTCACCACCTTCGTGTTCCGCACCCGCTCCGTGCCGGCAGCGCTGTACAAGGCGCTGGGCGGCTTCGCCACCAACGGCGTGAACATGACCAAGCTCGAATCCTACATGATGGACGGGCATTTCGAGGCCGTGCAGTTCCTCTGCGACGTGGACGGCCGCGCCAACAGCCCCGCCCTGGCCCGCGCCTTCGAGGAACTGCGCTTCTTCTCGCGCGAGATGCGCGTGCTCGGCACCTATCCCGCCCATGCCTACCGCCTGGAACAGGGCGGCACCGCCGGCACGGACTGACCTGGGCCCTATCCGGCGCCTCCTCCCGAGCCGCGTCGGGCAGCCCGTCCGGTGCCCGGCATCACGCCCCGGCCTGCACCCCGTCTTGCACCCCCGGGCGCATCGCGTACTGAATGCGCCCAACCGCACGTTCCTGAGAGGAAACCGCCCATGAACCGCCGCGCCATGCTCGGCGCCACGGCCGCCGCCGCGCCCGTCGCCCTCGCAAACCTGGCCACCCCCGCCATCGCCCAGACCAGCCCGGAAGTCCGCTGGCGGATGCCGTCCTCCTTCCCGAAGAACCTCGACATCCTCTACTCCACGCCCGAGCGCATCGCCGCCCGCGTGGCGCAGCTGACCGACAACCGCTTCCAGATCCGCGTCTTCGGCGCCGGCGAGATCGTCCCCGCCCTGCAGGTGCTGGACGCCGTGCAGGCGGGCACGGTGGAGGCCTGCCACACCGCCTCCTACTACTTCACCGGCAAGGACCCCTCCTTCGCCTTCTTCACCGCCTTTCCCTTCGGCCTGAACGCCCGGCAGATGAGCGCCTGGTTCCGCTACGGCGGTGGCAACGAGCTCGCGAACGAGCTGTTCGGCGACTACAACATCGTGGGCTTCACCGCCGGCGACACCGGCGCCCAGATGGGCGGCTGGTTCCGCAAGGAAATCCGCACGGTCGAGGAAGTGCGCGGCCTGAAGTTCCGCATCGCCGGCTTCGCGGGCGAGGTCTTCGCCAAGATGGGCGCCGTGCCGACGCAGGTCGCGGCCTCCGACATCTACCCCTCGCTGGAACGCGGCACGCTGGACGCGGTGGAGTTCGTCGGCCCCTACGACGACGAGAAGCTCGGCCTGTTCCGCGTCGCCCCCTACTACTACTTCCCCGGCTTCTGGGAGCCCGGCGCGCGGCTGCACGCCATGGTCAACACCCGCTCCTGGGCGGCGCTGCCCGACACCTACAAGCACGCCTTCCAGGTCGCCTGCGCCGAGGCCGACCAGGACATGACCGCGCGCTACGACCACAACAACCCGCAGGCGCTGCGCCGCCTGATCGCCGGCGGCGCGCAGCTGCGCCCCTGGTCGCGCCCGATCATGGAGGCCGCCTGGCGCGCGGCGGGCCAGGTGAACGAGGAAGCTGCGGCCAAGAACCCGCGCTTCAAGAAGATCCTGGAATCCTACATGAAGTACCGCGACGAGGAGTATCAGTGGTTCCGCGTCGCCGAGAACTCCTTCGACAACTTCGCCTTCACCGCGGGCCAGACCGTCCGCTGAACCGCCGCGCGCCCTGGGCTCTTCCCGGCCCGGGGCGCGTCGCCCGCCCGTCCGCGCCCGGACGTTGCGACCTCCTGACGCGCCGCAACCGCGCGGTTTCGCCACCCCGGCCCGGCTCGCCGCCGCGCCCATCCCGCCACCCGACCGCGGCCCTCGTCGCCCGTCGCGGCGCGTGATAGGGGCCGCCCCGCGCTCCGCAGGGAACACCGGACATCATGGACATTGCCGCCCTCCTCCCCGCCTTGCTGATGGGCATCCTGGAAGGGCTGACCGAGTTCCTGCCGGTTTCCTCCACCGGCCACCTGATCCTGCTGGGCGAGGCCATCGGCTTCCAGGGCCCGCCGGAAAAGACCTTCGAGATCGGCATCCAGCTCGGCGCCATCCTGGCCGTGACCTGGGCCTACCGGCACGACCTCGTGGCCATCCTCACCGGCATGTGGCGGCCCAACACCGTGGAGCGCTTCGTGGCGATGAACCTGCTGCTGGCCTTCCTGCCGGCGCTGGTGATCGGCGCCACGCTGCACAGCACCGTGACCCAGCTGCTGTTCAACCCCACCGTGGTCTGCTGGGCCCTGATCCTGGGCGGCATCGCCCTGATCCTGATCGAGCGCCTGCGCCCCACCCCCACCATCGGCTCCATCGCCGAGGTCGGCCCCCTGGCCGCCGTGCTGGTGGGCTTCGGCCAGGTGCTGGCCATGATCCCCGGCACCAGCCGCTCGGGGGCCACCATCATCGCCGCCCTGCTGCTGGGGGTGGAACGGCGCGCCGCCGCCGAGTTCTCCTTCCTGCTGGCCATCCCCACCATGGCCGCCGCCACCGCCTACAGCCTGTACAAGGCGCGCGACGCGCTGCACGTCGCCGATCTCGGCCAGATCGGGGTCGGCTTCGTCACGGCCTTCGTGGTGGCGCTGATCGTGGTGCGCACCATGCTGCGGGTGATCAACCGCATCGGCTTCGCACCCTTCGGCTGGTACCGGATCGTGGTCGGCGCCGGCATGCTGGTCTGGCTCTACACGCGGCAGTAGTGTTCCCTCCCGTAGGGAACAACGCGGCGCTGCACGCCGTCCCGCCGGAGAGGAAAACCACGATGCCCCGCATCCCCCTGCTCGGCGCCTGCGCCCTGCTCCTGCTCCCCGCCGCGGCGGGGGCGCAGTCCTGGCCCAATTCGGTGGGCATCCAGGGGGACGTGATCGCCGGCGCGGTGGCGCCCTTCGACCGCCTCTACGCCGCCCAGCCGCGTGAGGTCGCCGCCGCCCCGGGCCGCGCCGCCATCGGCCCTGGCCGTGCCCCCGTGCCGATCCTGGACTGGACGCCGCCACCGCCCGTGACCGCGGCCCCGATCCCCGCGCCGCGCCGCGCCCCCGCCCGCCGGGCGGTGCGCCGCGCCCCGGCCGCCACGCCCGTCGCGGCCCCCGCCGCCAACACGCAATGGCTGGAACGCCGGCTGGCCGACCGCGAACGGCAGCTGGAGCAGCTGCGGCAACAGGTGGAACAGGACCGGCAAACCCTGCGCGGCCAGAACACCGGCGCGACCGTCGCTCCGGCACCCGCTTCCCCGGCACCCGCCGCGGCCTTGCCGAGCCCGGCGGTGCCCGCCCCCGTGGCGCCGCGGGTCGCCCCGCCAACCGCCCCGTTCACGCCCATCCCGACGCGCTGACGGCCGGGCAGGGACCCCGCCCGCCGCCCAGGGAGCGCGGTGGGCCGCCCACCCCGGCACCCTCGCCCCGCCGCGCGGGAAACGCCTGCTGAGACGCTTCCCGGGGCCGTTCAGGCGGCCGCGAGTTCCGGCGACACCTCGTAATTCGCCTCGGTCTTGCGGCGCAGCTCCTCGGGCGTCACGCCCGGGGCCAGCTCCACCAGCGTCATGCGCCCGGCGGCCTTGTCGATGCTGAACACCGCCAGCTCCGTCACCACCATGTCCACCACCCCCGCGCCGGTCAGCGGCAGGTTGCAGCGGTGCAGCAGCTTCGGGGCGTCGCCCTTGGCCGTGTGCTCCATCAGCACCACCACGCGCTTCACGCCGGCCACCAGGTCCATCGCCCCGCCCATCCCCTTCACCATCTTGCCGGGGATCATCCAGTTCGCGAGGTCGCCATTCTCCGCCACCTGCAGCGCGCCCAGGATGGACAGGTCGATATGCCCGCCGCGGATCATCGCGAAGGAGGTCGCGCTGTCGAAGAAGGAGGTGGTCGGCAGCACCGACACGGTCTGCTTGCCGGCATTGATCAGGTCGGCATCCTCCTCGCCCTCGAAGGGGAAGGGACCGATGCCGAGCATGCCGTTTTCGCTCTGCAGCTGCACCTGCATCCCGGCGGGGACATGGTTGGCCACCAGCGTCGGGATGCCGATCCCGAGGTTGACGTAGAAGCCGTCCTGCAGTTCGCGCGCGGCGCGCGCGGCCATCTGGTCACGGGTCCAGGGCATGTTCTCGCTCCCCTCTCAGGCCACGGCCGGTTCGGAACCGCCGGCGGCACCCGCCGCGGCGGCGGGTTCGCGCTGGCGCAGCGTGCGCTGCTCGATTCGCTTCTCGAAGCCCACGGGCAGCTTCACCATGCGCTTCACGTAGATGCCGGGCGTGTGGATCTGGTCGGCGTCGATCTCGCCCGCCTCCACCAGCTCCTCCACCTGCACCACCGTCACCTTGGCCGCCGTGGCCATGATCGGGTTGAAGTTCCGCGCGGTCTTGCGGAACACCAGGTTCCCCTCCGTGTCGGCCTTCCAGGCATGCACGATGGCGAGGTCGGCGAAGATGCCGCGCTCCATCACGTAGGTGGCGCCGTCGAACTCGCGCGTCTCCTTGCCCTCGGCCACCGCGGTGCCGACGCCGGTGCGGGTGAAGAAGGCGGGGATGCCGGCGCCGCCGGCGCGGATGCGCTCGGCCAGCGTGCCCTGCGGATTGAACTCGATCTCCAGCTCGCCGGCCAGGTACTGCCGCGCAAAGGTCGCGTTCTCGCCGACATAGGAGGAGATCATCTTGCGGATCTGGCGGGTCTGCAGCAGCAGCCCCAGCCCGGCATCATCGATGCCCGCGTTGTTGGACACCACGGTGAGGTCCTTCACGCCGGAATCGCGGATCGCCTCGATCAGCGCGGTGGGAATGCCGCACAGGCCGAAGCCGCCGGAATGGATCAGCATCCCGTCGCGCAGCACCCCCGACAACGCCGCCGCGGCATCCGGATAAACCTTGCCCTTCATGAGACCATTTCCCGCCCAGCCTGAGGGCGCGAAAGCTAGTCGCGGCCAGCCCCGCACGGAAGAGGGGGGCGGGGTCTTGCGCCCCTCGGTGGGGGCGGTTATACGCCCGCCACGCCCGGTTCGCCGGTGCGTCTCTACGGGGCCATAGCTCAGTTGGGAGAGCGCCTGAATGGCATTCAGGAGGTCGTCGGTTCGATTCCGATTGGCTCCACCAGTTTCGCGGGGTGTCCGGTAACGGGCACCCCGCTTCCCGTTTCAGGGCCCCGTTCCACCTGACGCGCGCCCCGGCGGATCAGCCATCCCGCCGCAACCCAGTCCCGCCAACCGCCCTTCCTGGGCCGCACAGTCTCACCAACCGCTCTCTCCGGGCCGCGGGAATGCGCGGACGCGCCTCCGAGCCGCAGGGAGGGGGCGCATCCATCGTGGAAGCGGGCAGGGCAGGAAACGGGCGGCGCGCGGCCGCCCGCGGCAACGCAGCCCTCAGGCCACGTTCACCACGCGCCAGGCATTCTCCTGCCCGTCCGGCTCGGCGATGGTCACGTTCTCGCCCGGGCGCCAGCGCACGTTGCCGCGGATCATCGCGTGCAGCGGCGCGTCGATCGCCCGGTCCGGCCGCTGGAAGAAGCGCAGCGCCCAGCCGAGATCGGGGTCGTACTGCACGTCGCCCTCGATCAGCCCCTCGCCGGGCCAGTAGCGGCGCGCCGGCCAGGGCTCGCCATCCGCCAGCCACGCATCGGCCGAGGGTTGCCCGTGCGGGTCCAGCGTCAGGCAGATCTCGTAGCGGTGCTCAGGGCTGCCTTCCGGCAGGCCGGGCCCACCGCTCGGGGACAGGGTGACCCAGGCCAAGCGAAACCTCCCTCCGTCAGATTGCCACCCGAACGCCGAGTTCCACCACGCGGTCACTGGGAATGCGGAAGAACTCCGTAGCCGGAACGGAGTTGCGGCTCATCAGCCCGAAGACCCATTGCTGCCAGGTGAACATCTTGGGCACGGTGGCCGCCACCAGCGTTTCGCGCCCCAGGAAATAGGAGGCCTGCATCGGCTCGAACCCGATGCCCACATCCTGCATCGCTTGCAGGTCGCGCGGGATGTTGGGGCTTTCCTGGAAGCCGTAGCGCAGCACCACGCGGTAGATGCCGGGCGCCAGCACCTCCACCGTGCGGCGCTCGGTGGCCAGTGGCACGTCCTCGTTGATCACGGTGGCGAAGATGATGCGCTCGTGCAGCACCTTGTTGTGCTTCAGGTTGTGCAGCAGCGCATTCGGCACGTAGTCCGGCTGCCCCGTCATGAACACCGCGATCCCCGGCACCCGGATGGTGCGCGACTGCGGCAGCCGCGCCAGGAAGGAGGCCAGCGGCAGGCTGTCCTGGCGGAAGCGGCTGAACAGCAGCTCCCGTCCGCGCCGCCACGTCACCATCAGCGCGAACAGCCCGGCCCCCAGCACCAGCGGCACCCAGCCGCCTTCGGGGATCTTCAGCACGTTGGAGATGAAGAAGGCGAGGTCGAGCAGGAACAGCGGCACGAACACCAGCAGCACCAGCGGCAGCGACCAGTTGAAGCGCCGCATGAACACCAGCCCCGCCAGGCAGGAGGTCGCCAGAAAAGTCCCCGTCACCGCGATGCCGTAGGCGGCCGCAAGACTGTCCGAATTGCGGAAGGCCAGCACCAGGATCACCACCCCCACCAGCAGGGCGAGGTTCACCTGCGGCAGGAAGATCTGCCCCTCCTCCGTCTCGGAGGTGTGCCGCACCACCAGCCGCGGCAGCAGCCCCATCTGCACGCATTGCCGCGCGATGGAGAAGGCGCCGGACAGCATGGCCTGGCTGGCGATGATGGTGGCCAGCGTGGCCAGCACCACCAGCGGCAGCCGCATCCATTCCGGCGCCAGCAGGTAGAAGGGATTCTCCAGCGCCGCCGGGTCGTTCAGCATCAGCGCGCCCTGGCCGAGATAGTTCAGCAGCAGCGCCGGCAGCACGAAGAACAGCCAGGCCAGCCGGATCGGCCGCGCGCCGAAATGTCCCATATCGGCATACAGCGCCTCCGCCCCCGTGATCGCCAGCACCACCGAGCCCAGCGCCACGAAGGCCGCCAGCTTGTAGGTGATGCAGAAGCGCACGGCGTGGTGCGGCGACAGCGCTTCCAGCACCTCCGGCTCGCGCAGGATCTCCACCAGTCCGAGCCCGCCCAGCACCGCGAACCACACCACGGTAATCGGCCCGAACACCGCGCCCACCAGCTGCGTGCCGCGCGACTGCACCAGGAACAGACCCACCAGCACCGCCAGCGACAAGGGCACCACCAGCCCCTCGAAGGTGGGGGAGATCAGCTTCAGCCCTTCCACCGCCGAGAGCACGGAGATGGCGGGCGTGATGACGCCGTCGCCGAAGAACAGGCAGGCGCCGGCGATGCCGATCAGTGCCACGATGCCCCGCGCGCGCTCGGTGCGCACGGCACGCTGCGCCAGCGCCATCAGCGCCAGGATGCCGCCCTCGCCACGGTTGTCCGCCCGCAGCACGATCAGCACGTACTTCACCGTGACCACGATGATCAGCGACCACACGATCAGGCTGAGCACGCCCAGGATTTCCCAGCGCTCCAGCCCGTCAGCGGCAAAATGCAGCAGCGAGGCCCGCATGGCGTAGAGCGGGCTGGTGCCGATGTCGCCGTAGACGACACCGAGAACCCCGATCAGGAGAGCGAGGTTCAGGGGGCGCCCGGCATGGCCGGACGGGGCAGCAGTGGTCACAGTTCTCGGATCATCCGTTGCGCCGCGAGGCATAGGCCCGTCCCCCGCGACGGCGCAAGGCCCTCACCCCAGGGCCCGTTCGCCCCGGCCGAAGCGCCATGTCCGGGGTGTCGGGTGGATCGGCTGGTCCTGGGGTATTCTGGCCGTGGCCAAGGGGGCTCTGCCCCCTTGGAGCCCCCGCGAGGAGCTTAGGCTCCTCGACCTCATAAGTGCCTCCGGCGGGGGCGGGTTGGGCAACGCCGTCCATCCTGGCTGCCGTCGGCCATCCCGCCCCCGCCGGAGGCACGCAACGTGGGGTCCGGGGAGTTCGTAACTCCCCGGCTCGGGACAAAGGCTTCGCCTTTGCCCTGGGGTCCAGGGGCAGCGCCCCTGGCCAACGCCCGAATATCCGGGACCAACCGGCGCCACCCGAAACCCCCGGCACCGCACCCCTGCCGGGATGTGCGGCGGTCAGTGCCCTCGCAGGATCTGCGACAGGAAGGCGCGCAGGCGGTCGGTGCGGGGGTTGTCGAACATGGTGTCGGGCGTGCCGGACTCCACGATCTCGCCGCGGTCCATGAACACCACGCGGTCGGCGACCTGCCGGGCGAAGCCCATCTCGTGGGTGACGCAGATCATGGTCATGCCGCTCTCCGCCAGCCCCACCATGGTGTCCAGCACCTCCTTGATCATCTCGGGGTCGAGCGCCGAGGTCGGCTCGTCGAACAGCATGATCTTGGGCTTCATGCACAGCGCCCGGGCAATCGCCACGCGCTGCTGCTGCCCGCCCGACAGCTGGCCGGGGAACTTGTTGGCCTGTTCCGGGATCTTCACCCGGCGCAGGTAGTCCATGGCCAGCGCCTCGGCCTCCGCCTTGGGCATCTTGCGCACCCAGATCGGGGCCAGGGTGCAGTTCTGCAGGATGGTCAGGTGCGGGAACAGGTTGAAGCTCTGGAACACCATGCCGACCTCGCGGCGGATGGCGTCCAGGGCGCGGACATCGTCCGACAGCTCGATCCCGTCCACCAGGATGCGGCCCTGCTGGTGCTGCTCCAGCCGGTTGATGCAGCGGATCATGGTGGACTTGCCCGACCCCGAGGGGCCGCACACCACCACCCGCTCGCCATGCGCGACGGACAGGTTGACGTCGCGCAGCACGTGCATCGCGCCGTACCACTTGTTGACCTGGTCCAGCAGGATGGCGGGCTTGGCATCCGCTTGCACGGCGGAAGCGACGTGGGACGCGTCGGAAAGGACGGCGCTCATGGCGGAAACTCCGGTCAGCGGCGACGGTGGCGGTTGAGTTCGGCTTCGAGGTTCTGGCTGTACCTCGACATGGCGAAGCAGAAGCAGAAGTAGATCAGCGACAGGGTGACGTAGACCTCCACGCCGAAGCCCTGCCAGGCCTGTTCCACCACCGCCGTCTTGCCCGCCGTCAGCAGATCGAAGATGCCGATGATCAGCACCAGCGAGGTGTCCTTGAAGAAGCCGATAAAGGTGTTCACCAGCGGCGGGATCACCAGCCGCAGCGCCTGCGGCAGCACGATGAACCCGGTCTTCTGCCAGTACGAGAGACCCAGCGCGTCGGCCGCCTCGTACTGCCCCTTGCTCAGGGCCTGCAGGCCGCCGCGCACCACCTCGGCCAGGTAGGCGCCGGCGAACAGGATCACCGCCACCTGCGCCCGCAGCAGCTTGTCCACGTTCATCCCCTCGGGGAGGAACAGCGGAAACATCACCGAGGCCATGAACAGCAGCGAGATCAGCGGCACGCCGCGGATCAGCTCCACGTAGGCGACGCAGAGCAGCCGGATCGCGGGCATCGAGGACCGCCGCCCCAGCGCCACCAGGATCGCCAGCGGAAACGCGAAGGCGAGGCCGAAGGTGGAAAGGATCAGCGTGATCGGCAGCCCGCCCCAGCGCTCCTGCGGCACGTAGCTCAGCCCGAAGATGCCGCCCCACATCAGCACGCCGATGGCGGTCAGCGTCGCCACCCAGACCAGCGCCAGCTCCCAGCGCCAGAAGCGGCGCATCGCCGAGACGATGTAGAGCGCCACGAACAGCACGCAGACCAGCGCCGGGCGCCAGTGCTCGTCGAAGGGATAGGTGCCGAACAGGATGAAGCGGTGCTTCTCCGTGATCACCGCCCAGCAGGCGCCGACGCCGTGCGCGGCGCGGCAAGCCTGGGTCTGGCTGTTGGGCACCGACCAGATGGCGTTGACGAAGGCCCAGTCGATGAAGCCGATCGCCCAGCGCACCACGAGGTAGGCCAGCAGCAGCGTGACCGCCGTGCTCCACCAGGAGGAGAACAGGTTGGCCCGGAACCAGGCCACCGGCCCGACCACCGTGGCCGGCGGCGTGCGCGGCGCCGCCTCGGGCGAGGAGGCGACGGCGGTGTTGAGGGTGATGTCGCTCATGGCTGCTCCCCTCAGCGCTCAACCAGCGCGATGCGCGTGTTGTACCAGTTCATGAACAGGCTGATGCTCAGGCTGATGGTCAGGTAGACCAGCATGATGATGGCGATGCCCTCGATCGCCTGGCCGGTCTGGTTCAGCGTCGTGTTGGCGATCGAGACGATGTCCTGGTAGCCGATGGCCACCGCCAGGGACGAGTTCTTGGTCAGGTTCAGGTACTGCGAGGTCATCGGCGGAATGATCACCCGCAGCGCCTGCGGCAGGATGATCCGGCGCAGCACCAGCCCGGGCCGCAGCCCCAGCGCCTGCGCCGCTTCCCACTGCCCCTGCGACACGGACTGAATGCCGGCGCGCACGATCTCGGCGATAAAGGCGGCGGTGTAGGTCACCAGCCCGACCAGCAGCGCGAAGTATTCCGGGCTGATGGTGGTGCCGCCCACGAAGTTGAAGCCGCGCAGCGCCGGCGCGTCCACCGTCCAGGGCGCGCCCAGCGCCGCCCAGACCGCCACGGGAAACAGCACCAGCAGCCCCAGCGCCGCCGGCCAGACCCGGCGTGGCTGCCCGTCCGCCATCTGCGCCCGGCGCGCCCGGCGCGCGAGGTACCAGGTGCCGATGCCGCCCAGCAGGAAAGCCAGCACCGCCCAGGTATGCGCATCCTGCCACTGCACCCAGGGCAGCTTCAGGCCGCGGTTGCTGAGAAACACGCTGCCGACGGGGTTCAGCGCCTGCCGCGGCCCGGGCAGGCCCTGCAGGATGGTGTACCAGAACAGCAGCTGCAGCAGCAGCGGCACGTCGCGGATCACCTCGACGTAGACGGCCGCGACCTTGCTCAGCAGCCAGTTCTTGCTCAGCCGCGCCACGCCGATCAGCGTGCCCAGGATCGTGGCCAGCAGCACGCCCACCACGGCGATCTTGAGGGTGTTCAGCACGCCCACGATCAGCGCCCGCAGGTAGGTGCTGGTGGGGCTGTAGTCGATCAGGTGCTCGCCGATCGGCAGCCCGGCCTCGCGCTGCAGGAAGCTGAAGCCCGTGGCGATACGCCGCACCGCCAGGTTATGGGCGGTGTTGCGGGCCAGCCACCAGATCAGCGCCACCACGGCGCCGACGATCAGCACCTGCCACACGATGGCGCGGATGCGCTCGTCGGCCCAGCTCAGCCGCAGGGGCCGCCTGGGCGGGGCGCGCAGGCTGCGCGGATCGACCGTGGTTTGCGACATCGTTGGGGGGCCCTCGTTCCGTCCGCGGCCGTTGTTCTGGAACCCGCCGGGCCTGCGCCCGGCCGGGGTCGGGAAAAGCTGCCGCGGGGCAGGGCGCATGCGCCCCGTCCCGCGGCCGTCAGGTCAGCGCATCGGCGGGGCGTATTGCAGCCCGCCCTTGTTCCACAGGGCATTCGGGCCGCGCTGGATGCCGATCGGCGTCAGGTTGCGGTCGAACACCTCGCCGTAGTTGCCGACCCGCTTGATGACGTTCACCGCCCAGTTCGCGGGCAGCCCCACCATCTGGCCGAGGTCGCCGGTCTTGCCCACCAGGCGCTGCACGTCGGGGCGCGGGTCGTTGGCCATGCTGTCCACGTTGGCGCTGGTGACGCCCAGCTCCTCGGCGGTGATCATGGCGAAGTGCACCCAGCGCACGATGTCGCCGAATCGCTGGTCGCCGTGGCGGATCGACGGGCCCAGCGGCTCCTTGGAGATCACGTCGGGCAGGATGGTGTGATCGGCCGGGTTGGACTGGGCCGAGCGCGTGCCGGCCAGGCCGGACACGTCGGTGGTGAAGGCGTCGCAGCGGCCGGCGACATAGGCGGCCACCAGCTCCTCCAGCCGCTCGATCACCACGGGGGTGAAGCGGATGTTGTTGGAGCGCGCCCAGTCCGTCAGGTTCTGCTCGGTGGTGGTGCCGGGCTGCACGCAGATGGTGGCGCCGTCCAGCTCCTTGGCGGTCTTCACCCCCGTGGAGGTTTTCACCATGAAGCCCTGGCCGTCGTAGAAGGTGATGCCCTCGAAATCCAGGCCCAGGCTGGTGTCGCGCGACATGCTCCAGGTCGTGTTGCGCGACAGGATGTCGACCTCACCCGACTGCAGCGCGGTGAAGCGGCTCTGCGTCGTGGTGGGGACGTAGCGCACCTTGCTGGGGTCGCCGAAGATCGCGGCCGACACGGCACGGCAGAAATCCACGTCGAAGCCCCGCCAGTTGCCCTGGCTGTCCGGCTGCGAGAATCCCGCGAGGCCGGCATTGACGCCGCAGATCAGCGTGCCGCGGGCGCGGATGGCGTCCAGCGTGGCGGTCGGGCCGCTGGGGGCGGCCGGCTGCTGCGCCGCGGCGGTGTGGCTGAAGCAGGTGCCCAGGGCGAGGGCGCCGAGTGCGCCGAGGGTGGCAAGCCGGATTGGCCGCATGCACGAGATCTCCCAACAACATTCCAGGAACCCCGACCAGGCCGATGGGCCGGGCGGGGGGAAGCCAGCCGGTTCGGCGCGCGAAACCAGTCCGGCGCCTTCCGCAACGCTGCCATTCTTTCACGGCAGATGAATCAAGGCGAGGGTAGCCGTCCGGGCCCTGCGCGCGAGCCGGGGCGGCGGGCCGCCCGGATGCGATGGATGGGTACTCGCAAGCTGCGTGCCACGGCATGACGGCGTCGCGAAGCCGGCGCCCAGGGCGTCGCGCAACCCGAAGCCGCAGGCGCCACAAACGCCGGTACTCCCGAGTCCAGCGCAGCCCGGGGTGCACGGCCCCGGCGCAACGGCGCCGCGGTGACTCGGCGCCGGGCGGTTCAGCCCGCCCGCGGCAGGTGCAGCAGCAGCCCGCCCGAATCCTGCTCCGCCCGGATGCCCGCCGCCGCCAGCAGGTCGCGCGTTCCCGGCTCCAGCGGCCAGTCCAGCCGCAGCGCCGCCCCGCGCAGGTGCAGCGCCAGCCCCTGGCCCATCGGCAGGGCCGCGGCATCCATGGCCAGCCGCAGCAGCGCCGCGTCGAAACGGGGCCGCGTCACCTCCAGGATGGCGTTTTCCGCCACGTCCAGCACCAGCTTGCGGTTGGCGGCCAGGGCCAGCAGCGGCAGCAGGTCCGCCACCAGCGTCCCGGACTTGACCTGCGCCGGCGCCTCCGCCCGCAGTAGTCCCAGCAGCCCGCGCACCATGGTGTCATAGGCGCGCGCGGCCTGCAGCGCCCGCCCGACCTGCCGGCCTTCCCGCCCTTCCGCCGGCAGGGAGGAGGCGGTGGCTTCCAGGTTCATCAGCAGCACCATCGCCATGTTGTTGGCGGCGTGGCGAGCCGGGCCGATCAGGGGCCAGACGATCTCGGTATCCGGGGTCATCGCGGCAGGGCTTCCAGGACCTCGTGAAACAGGCGGGCGGGCAGGGACCCGCCGCTCACCTCCTCCATCGGGGAAGCGTCGTCATTGCCCAGCCACACCCCGATAACGCTGCGTCCGGAGAATCCGATGAACCACGCGTCGCGAAAATCCTGCGTCGTGCCGGTCTTGCCCGCCACCGCGCGCCCCGCCACCGCCGCCGCCCGCCCCGTGCCGCGCGTCACCACCGCGGTCAGGGCGCGCCGGATCGCCGCGGCGTGGTCGGGGTCCAGCACCCGCGCCGGCGTCGGCTGCGGCAGCACCCGCGTCGCCGTGCCCACCCGCGTGGCCAGCAGCCCGAAGGGTTCCACCCGCAGCCCGCCATTGCTGAAGCTGGCATAGGCTGCCGCCAGCTGCAGCAGCGTCGCCTGCCCGGTGCCCAGCGCCAGCGTCGCGTCATTGGGAAAGGGCCCGGTCAGCCCCAGCCGCTGCGCCACCGCCGTGGCCGGGCCGGGACCGCCGGCGCGCAGCAGCGTGCGCACGGCGGCGGTGTTGACGCTGCCCGCCAGCATCTCCTCGATCGACACCGCGCCGCGCGTCCGCCAGGTGCCGTTGCCCGGCGACCAGCTGCCCAGGCTCAGCGGCGCGTCCGACACGGTGTCGGAAAGGTCCATCCCCGCTTCCAGCGCCGCCAGCGCCACGAAGGGCTTGAAGGCGGAACCGGGCTGCCGGCGCGCATCCACCGCGCGGTTGAACTGGCTGGTGCGGTAGTCGCCGCCGCCCACCATCGCCCGCACCGCGCCCGAGGTCGCGTCCAGCACCACCACCGCGCCCTCGCCGACATTGGCCCGCGCCCCCTGGTTCTCCAGCAGCGCGCGCAGCTTGGCTTCCGCCACCTGCTGCGTGCGCAGGTCCAGCGTGGTGCGCAGCACGAGGTCGCCGGCATCGGGGAAGCGCTCCGCCACCTCGTCCTGCACCCAGTCGGCGAACCAGCCGGCATTGCGCGACGGCCGCGGCGGCAGCGCGATGCGCTCGCCCTCCGCCTGCGCCTGTTCTTCCGTCAGCGCGCCCGTCTCGGCCATGGCGCGCAGCACCTCGCGCGCCCGGTTCGCCGCCCCTTCGGGGTTGGCGCGCGGGTTCAGCCGCGACGGCGCCTTGGGCAGTCCCGCCAGCATCGCCGCCTGCCACGGCGTCACCCGCCGGGCGGAAACGCCGAAATACAGCCGCGCCGCCGCATCCACCCCGTAGGCGCCGGAGCCGAGGTAGACGCGGTTCAGGTAGATCTCCAGCAGCTCCGCCTTGGAAAAGCGGTGCTCCAGCCATAGCGCCATCACCACCTCCTGCGCCTTGCGCCGGAAGGAGCGGTCGGGGCTGAGGAACAGGTTCTTGGCCAGCTGCTGCGTCAGCGTCGAGCCGCCCTGCACCACCCGCCCGGCGGAGATGTTGGCCCAGGCCGCGCGCAGCAGCCCGATCGGGTCCAGCCCGGGATGGCTCATGAAGCGCCGGTCCTCGATGGCCAGCAGCGCCGCCGGCACGGTGCGCGGCAGGTCGCGCAGGTGCAGCGAATCCCCGTACAGGTCGCCCGAGGTGGTCAGCAGCTGCCCGCCCGAGGCTTCCAGCGTCAGCGCCGGGCGCCGCGTGGTGGCCAGGGCGCGCTCGGGCTGCGGCAGGTCCCAGACCAGGGCCAGGAAGCCCAGCGCCGCCGCGATGGAGCCCCAGACCGCCACCAGCAGGAACCAGCGCAGCACCCGCCCCATACGGCGCGGCGCCGTGCGGGCCGGCGCGGCGGCGGAGGGCGGCGGCGGCGAGGGAGAGGTCGCGGGAGCGCGGAACATGCTGTTCGACCGATAATGGGCCCGCCCGGCCCCCACTGCCAGGAGTGGCCTCCGCCGGGGCGCCCCCCCCGTGCTTCCCGGACGCCCCTGCCGCATCCGCTGGCACGACCCGGGCCGCCGGCCCGGGTCGCGGCGCTCACTCGAAGCGCAGCTCCGGGAAATCGCCGCCGAAGAGCTGCGTGAAGCGCCCGCGCAGCCATTCCGTCATCCAGTTCTTCTCGTCCCCGTCGTGGCTGGCATAGGGCGCGGCCAGGACCAAGCTGTCGGCCAGCATGATCGCCTGCATCCCCAGCATGTTCAGCGACCGCGTGGTCATGCTGCGCAGGAAGTCCTTGTTGCGGTGAAAGGTGGTGCGGTCGCTGAAATCGTTGATCACGAAGTCGAAGCTGTCGCGCCACGCATCGCCCAGCGGCGAAGCGTCCGACAGAAAATGGTCCACGCCGAGGAAGCAGGTGGAATCCACCTGCGCCCGCCAGCGCTGCGCCGTCCAGTAGATATGGCAGAGCGGGTCGGTCGCCAGCTCCGCCCCCTGCAGGTCGTGCCGCACCAGCTCGGAAGGCGGCACCCAGCCCAGCGCGCCGCACAGTTCCCCCAGGTAGCGCAGGTGGTCGGCCCGACCCCGCATCGGCCGCACCCGCCCCGCCACGGACAGGATATCGGCGAAGCGCACCGCCGGCAGCAGCTGCCGGAACCCCGGCGAGAGCAGCCGCAGCGGCGCGTGCTGCGGCAGCAGCGGCGCGAAGAGCGCCAGCTCGCAGATCGCCCCGAAGCTGAGCAGGAACTCCTCCAGATCCCGCGTGCGAACCGAATCCAGGGCGCGCAACAGCGGGGCATGGTACAGCTGCAGCGCGGCATCGCCCGCCGTCACCCGGGCCACGAACTCCTCGAAGGGCAAGCCGGTATCCCAGTATTCCGCCGCCGTGGCGGCGCCTTCGATGATGCTGGCGACACCGAAGGGGTTGCCGTTGCCGCCCAGCACGTCCAGCAGGTCGGTCGTCCCCAGGATGCTGCGGTCCTCCTGCGTCAGCTCGGTGGCCGCTTCCCGCGCCAGCGCCGCGCGGTCGATGCCATCGGGATAGATCGGGTAGGGGTTGCCCGCCTGGTGCGCCGTGCCGTTGGTGTGCGCGATGAAGGCGGCCAGCAGCTCCTGCACGCCCAGAAAGGCGGGGTGCAGCCCTTGCAGCGGCGGCCGCAGCGGAAAGAGACCCTGATCCATCCGCGCCATGTCGTCGCAGAAATGCGCGATCAGGTCGCTGCGCCGCTCGGAGTCCCCGTTCAGGCTGTTCACCATGGTCTCGGTGTTGAGCCAGGTGCCCAGGTAGATCTCGACCTGCTCCGCCACCTCCGGCGGCATAGGGGGCAGGTTCCGGAGCAGCGGCGGCGCCACCGCGCAGCCGCCCTCCACCAGGGCCTGCACCATGTTGATGGTCGCGCGATTCTGCAGCACCCGGCACCATTGCAGGAACAGGCCGTAGGGTGTGGTGGTGTATTGCAGGTAGTGGGTCAGCTCGTGCGTATAGGTCGCCACCTCGCGCGGCTTGGCGGCCGGCCCCTGCTGCCGCGCCAGGCGCCAGTGCCGATGCGCCTCGAACAGCGCGGCGCGGGGAAAGTCGAAGCGGGCGAAGAGGCTGGCCGGCTCCAGCCGACCGGCCTCGACGATGCGGCCCACCACGGCACCCGCCTCAGCCGGTGCCGCCCGCCGTTCCGGCCGGGGTCCCGGCCGCCTGCTCCGTCCCGCCGTCCCCGCTGCCCGACGAGCCCCCCAGCGTGCCGGCCGGGGAACCACCCGGCGGGCCGCCGGCGCCGATCCGCTCGGCCGGCGCCACCTCGGCGCGCGGCCGCACCGGCCCGAAACCCTCGAACCGCCCCTGCGACTTGGCCGCGGCCAGTTTCAGGCTGACCTTCTGCACGGTTTCCTTGTCGAACTTCATGCTGCCATCGGCCTTGATCACCGACAGGGTGAAGCCGCCGCCCGCCTGTTTGGAGCTGCGCACCACGAAGCTGACCTCCAGGGTCATCTCGCTGACCTCGAACACCGCCGGCTTGCCGGAGGCCTCGCGCGCCGCCTGGGAGCGCAGCAGCTGGTCGGACACTGCCCGCACCAGGGTCTCGATCGACAGGTCCTCGGCCAGATCGTCCATGCTGTCCCTCCGCGCGTCCCGCGGCCGCACGATGCGGTGCAGCGCGCGGTGGATGCAAGGCCGGATCGTTCCGGCTCTGCCCGCCCTCGCGCAGCGCCTGCCACTCCACCCCGTGCAGGGCGATCAGCACCGAATGGTCGAAGAAACCGTGGCGGCAACGCGCGTCCGGCAGCGACGGCCCGGCATCCTCCGGCAGGAACCCGCGCGCTGCGGCTCGTGTCCAGGACCACCACCCGGCGCCTCAGCCCGGCGCGGCCAGCAGCAGCCGGTTCATCGGCTCCATGGCATCGCGCAGCGCCAGCATGTCGCGCCCGACCTGCTCGCGCGCGGCGCCGTTGCGCACCAGCGCCTCGGCGATCTCGCCCAGGCTGCGGCGGCCATCCACCTGCGCCAGGATGGCCGCGGCGAGGCGGGGCAGGGGCAGCTGCACCCGCAACCCGTCGAAGGTCGCGGTCAGCGTGCCCTCCCCCGGCAGCCCCCTGGCCAGGGCCGGCCCGTCCAGCTCGCGCAGCACCGGCACGGCAGCAGGGTCGTTCCAGTCGGGCAGGGCGGGCGCGTCCTCCGCCCGGACGCAATAGGCGATGTGGACGCCCATGTTGCCGCACAGCGCCTCGGCCAGGGCGGCGCGGCCCACCGGGTCCAGCCGCGCCGTGCGCTCGCGCAGGCGGGGATCGGGCAGGTAGCGGTCGGGGTCGTAGCGCACCGGCTCCACCAGGCAGCGCAGTTGCAGCCCGGCCGCCGCGATCAGCTGCGCCAGCTGCGGCACGGTGAAGGCCACGTCGCGCGGGTTCAGCAGGAGGTCGTAGAGACCGGCATCGCCGCCCTCGGTGTGGTCGGTGATCCAGGGATTGCGGCGCAGCCAAGCCGTTTCCGGCAGGTGGCGCAGCGCGCGCCTGGCCACCTCCACCCGGGCGGCGGGCGCCTCCTCCGGAGGCGCGAGCAGCCGCAGCGCGTCCTGCAGCATATAGACGCCGGTGCGCCCGTGCGGCGCATAAACCATCAGCCCGATGCCGCCGCCCGGCGCCAGGCTGCCGGCCAGGCCGCGCAAACCGGCCAGCGGGTCGGGCAGGTGGTGCAGCACGCCGCAGCAGTCGATGTAGTCGAAGCGCCCCAGCGCCGGGTCCGGCAGGTCCAGGATGGAGCCTTCCTGGAAGCGGATGTTGCCCAGCCCGCGCTTCGCCGCCCGCGCTTCCGCCACCTGCCGCGCCGCGGCGGAACGGTCCAGCCACACCACCTCGCCCGGGCGGCCCGCGGTCGCCATCTGCTGTGCCAGCATGATCGCGCCGTCGCCGCTGCCGCCCCCCGCGATCAGCGCCCGCAGCGGCCGCGAGGCCGGGCGGCGCGCCCCGAAGATCCAATGGTCGACCTCCCGCAGGTGCGACGGGCTGCCCACGATCAGCCGCTTCGCCTCCTCCGCCGGGTCGCGGGCGGGGTAGGGGTAGCGGTCGTACTGCGCGGCGAGCTGCCGGTCCCGGGTGTCCGTCATGGCGCTTCCCTTAGCCCCGCGCCGCGCCGGCTGGGAACAGTCCCCCCGCCGCGGCGCCCGCCTCGACAGGCCGAGACGCGCCTCGCATGATCCGTACCGGGAACTACCGAGGAAGAATGATGGCCGAAACGGCGGTTCAGGCACCGATGCGGTGGCGGATCGGCCCGCGCGGCGCGCTCTTCGCTGTTTTCCTGGCCATTTCCCTGGGCGCCGGCCTCGTGGACGGCGCGACGGGCGGCCGGGACACGGGCACGGGCCTCGACCTCGCCACCCGCCTCGTCGGCATGGCGCTCTTCGTCCTCACCATCGCCTTGTGGTGCGAGGCGGATGCGCGGCAGGCCGGGCGTCCGTCCCCGGGCAAGTGGACCCGCTTCCTCGTCGTGGTGGCGCTGCCGTTCGGCCTGGCCCTGTACCTGCTCCGCAGCCGTCCGCTCGGGTGGGCGGTAGGCTGGTTCCTGCTGTTCGTCGCCGGCAGCCTCGTCGCCGAGGCATTCGGCATGGCGCTGGGCGTGACCCTGCTCGTACCCCGCACCTGAGGCCGGCCCGGCCGGGCTTCACCCCAGGCTGAGCCCCGCCTCGCGGATCAACTCCTGCACCAGCCGCCGCTCGTTCTCCACCCGCTCGGCCAGCCGCGCCGGCTCGGCGGCGGTGGCGGTGGCGCCAATCTCGGCGAAGCGGGCGCGCAGTTCCGGGTCGGCGGTGGCGTGGTCCACCGCCGCCGTCAGCCGCGCCCGCACCGCGTCGGGCGTGCCACTGCGACAGAACAGCGCGTTCCAGCTGGTCAGGTCGATCTCCGGCCCGCCGCCGGCCGCGAAGCCGGGCACGCCGGGGATGGCATTGGGCCGCGCGCTGGTCACCGCGATGGCCCGCGCCCGCCCGCCGTCCAGCACCGGGTTCAGCGAATTGGCCGACAGGAAGCCGCTTTCCAGCGTCCCGGCCGCCAGGTCGCGCGCCACCTCCGCCCCGCCGCGATACGGCACGTGTTCCAGCCGCACCCCCGTGCGCTGCGCCAGCAGCGCCCCCGCCAGGTGCCCGGTGTTGCCCACCCCCGGCGAGCCGTAGCTCAGGCCCCCCGGCGCCGTGCGCGCCGCCTCCAGGAAGCCGCGGAGGTCGCGGATTCCCGTGCGCTCGGTGACCGCCAGGATATAGGGCACCTCCGCCACCAGCCCGACGGGCGCGAAGTCGCGCTCGTAGCTGAAGGGCAGGCTGCGGTTGATGAACTGCGCCACCACGAAGGAGGCCGCGTCGAACAGCAGCGTGTGCCCGTCCGCCGGGGCCGAGGCGACCTGCCCCGCCGCCAGCGCCCCGCCGGCGCCCGCGCGGTTGTCGATCACCACGTTCTGCCCCAGCACCGCCGCCATGCGCGGCGCGATCAGCCGCGCCAGCGTGTCCGAATTGCCGCCGGCGGCAAAGGCCAGCACCAGCCGCACGGGCCGGCTGGGAAAGCCCTCGGCGCGCTCCTGCGCCCGCAGCCCCGGCAAGGGCAGCGCCGCCCCCGCCAGGGCCAGCGCCGCGCGCCGCCCGAGGATGGAACCCGAACCGCGGCCTGGGTCGCGCATCGCCCTGCTTCCTTTTTCCTCGCGCCGTGGCGGCGCGGCGCCCGCCGCGGCCCCGCAACGGCGTGCCCGCCGCATGCTCGCGCGTCCGGCCGGCGACGGAAAGGCCGCCCAGGTGCCCGGCGCCCCGCCCCATTTCTGCCATACGGGCGGTTGAACCGGGACACCCCGGGGGCTTATCTCCCGCCCCATGAAGCGCCTGCTCCCGGTTCTCGCCGCCCTGGTTCCCTTCGCCGCCCTCGCCCAGCCCGCCCGCAATGCCGCCGCGCCCCAGCGCCTCGGCAGTTTCGGCAACTGGACGGCCGCGACCCATCAGGAAGGCGGTGGCAAGGTCTGCTACGCCTTCACCCGCGCCACCAAATCCGAGGGCGGCGGCACCCGTCAGGGCGTGATGCTCACCGTGACCCACCGCCCGCAGGGGCGCGACCAGGTGGCGGCCGCCCTCGGCTACACCTTGCGCCGCGAGAACGACCGCGCCGACACCCAGGTCGAGGGCGAAATTGGCACCAACGAGATCCGCTTCTACGGCGCCCAGACCAACGCCTTCGCCCAGAACGGTGCCCAAGCCGTCGGCTTCTTTCGCAACGGGCGCGAGCTGGTGGTGAAGGGCCCCGGCCCGCAGGGCGGCGGCGCCCGCGGCGCCACCACCGACACCTTCTCCCTGAGCGGCTTCACCGCCGCCTACGAGGCCATCTCCCGCGAATGCCCGGCCCGACGATGAGCGCCCCCGACACGACCCTGGCGCCCGCAAGCCGCGCCGCCGCACCCGAACCGGCCCACGGCCCGCGCACCCCCCTGGTGCCCGAGGTGACCGTCGCCCCCGCCCTCGCGGCCGTGGCAGCCCCGCGCGCGCCCGCGGCCCCCACCGACGTCACGCCCGACGAAGCCGCGCGCATCCTGATGAAGTCCGCCCTCTTCGCCCCGCCCCCGGCCACCCTGCCGGACGGCCGCCGCGACCTGGTCGGCCTGTCCCGCGCCGAGCTGGAAGCCGAGATGCTGGCGATGGGCGAGAAGCCCTTCCGCGCCCGCCAGCTCTGGCACTGGATCTACCACCAGGGCGAACGCGACTTCGCGAAGATGCCCACCATCGCGCGCCCCCTGCAGCAGCGCCTGGCCGAGCGCTTCGCCATCGGCCGCCCGGAAACCTCCACCGAGCAGCTGAGCAAGGACGGCACCCGCAAGTGGCTGTTCCGCTTCCGCGACGCGCAGCAGGTGGAAACCGTTTACATCCCCGACCGGGAAGAAGACCGCGGCGCCGTCTGCATCTCCACCCAGGTCGGCTGCACGCTGAGCTGCCGCTTCTGCCACACCGGCACCCAGAAGCTGGTGCGCAACCTCGGCGCCGCCGAGATCGTCGGCCAGTTCATGGCCGCCCGCGACACCTACAGCGAATGGCCATCCCCCAAGGACGGCACCCCGCGCCACCTGTCCAACATCGTCGTCATGGGCATGGGCGAGCCGCTCTACAATTACGAGAACGTCGCCAAGGCCCTAACCATCGTCATGGACAACGAGGGCATCGGCCTGTCCCGCCGCCGCATCACCCTCTCCACCTCCGGTGTCGTGCCGATGATGGACCGCTGCGGCGCGGAGCTGAACGTCGGCCTTGCCGTCAGCCTGCACGCCGTCACCGACGAGCTGCGCGACGTCATCGTGCCGCTGAACCGCAAGTACCCCATCGCGGACCTCATGGCCGCCTGCCGCCGCTACCCCAACGCCTCCAACGCCCGCCGTATCACCTTCGAGTACATCATGCTCGACGGCGTCAACGACAGTGAGGCTGAGGCGCGCGAACTCGTCCGCCTGCTCAAGGGCCTGCCCGCCAAGGTCAACCTGATCCCGTTCAACCCCTGGCCCGGCAGCGAGTACCGAACCTCCAAGCCCGAAGCCATCCGCCGCTTCGCCGAGATCCTCTCCGCCGCCGGCTACGCCAGCCCGATCCGCCGCCCCCGCGGCCGCGACATCCTGGCCGCCTGCGGGCAGCTCAAGACGGAATCCGAACGGGTCCGGCGGCCGGCGGCGTAGGAGCGAAGGTCGGGGGAGTGAACTCCCCCGAGCCCCCTCCTTCTTTCGTGAGTCAAAGAGGGCTGCCGGTATCCGGCAGCCCTCTTTGACTCACGAAAATAGATGGGGGTCCGGGGGAATACCTTCCCCCGGCTTCCTTCCCTACAGCAGCGCCGCGACCTTCCCCTCCAGGTCCGCCGGCTTGGCCGTCGGCGCGAAGCGCTCCACCACCTCGCCCTGCCGGTTCACCAGGAACTTGGTGAAGTTCCACTTGATCCCCTCGGTCCCCAGCACCCCCGGCCGCTCCCCCTTCAGCCACCGCCACAGCGGGTGCGCCCCGGCGCCGTTCACCTCCACCTTGGAGAACATCGGGAAGCTGACGTCGTACTTCGTGGAACAGAACGCCCCGATCGCCGCCTCGTCCCCCGGCTCCTGCCCGCCGAACTGGTTGCACGGGAAGCCCAGCACCGCGAAGCCCCGCGGCGCCAGCTTGCGGTGCAGCGCCTCCAGCCCTTCGTACTGCGGGGTGAAGCCGCACTTGCTGGCGGTGTTCACCACCAGCAGCACCTTCCCCGCAAAATCGGCCAGCGGCACCTCGCGCCCGTCCAGCCCCTTAGCGGAGAAATCCCCGATCCCAGCCATGCCGGCCCCCTCGCTCTGGAAGCCGGACACATGGCGCCCCCCGCGCTACTCCGCCAGCCCGAGCCCGCGCACCAGCACGATCCGCGTCCGCTCGCCGCCGATGCCGAAATCGTCGTCGTTCACCAGCAGCAGCGTCCCGTCCGGCAGGATCGCGATCCCCTCCAGCTTCACCGGCAGCTCCGGATGATCGGCCGTGTCCAGCACCAGCCGCTTCGTCAGCGCCGTGATCCCCGTGCCCGACAGATCGTTGCTCTGCTCCAGCGTCGGGCGCGTGTCCGGGTCGTCCCAGCGGCTGCCGGCGATGTCCGTGGCGCCGGCGTTCAGCCGCACCTCGAACAGCTTGGTGGTGCCGTCCGTGCGCTCCAGCACCAGCAGCCGGTCCGGGCCGAGCCAGGCCATCTCGCTGATCCGCGGCGCCGACTGGTTGTTCGACGGGTCCAGCCGGAAGGAGCGCGGGTCGTCCAGCGGGTACACCCATTCCCCCGTCACCCGCTCCCCCGCCGGGTCGAAGCGCAGCAGCCGGGTGTTGCGCGCCTGGCGATAGGCGGCGGCGTCCGGGTTGGCCAGCGGGTTCTGCACCATCGCGTAGAGCACGCTGCCATCCGGCGCGCCCGTCAGGCTCTCGATCCCGCGGTTGGACATGCGCCGCGCCAGGATGGCCGGCAGCGCCTCCCGCACCTCGTAGCGCGCGCCCGACAACTCCCCCGCCGTGCCGCCGGCGGGAACGTAGCGGCGCAGGATGCGGCCGTCCGCGCCGACATGCACCAGGGAGGGCGCGTTCTCCTCCCCGATCCAGAAGGAACCGTCGGGCGCGCGGAACAGCCCCTCGGCGTCGATCGCGCCGGGGTCGTAGTCCAGCCGGCGCCCCTGCGCGTCGATCGGGGTTTCCGTGCGGCCGGGCAGGGGGTTGGTCAGCCCCGTCACCGGGCGGCCGTCGCGGTCCTTGATCGCGATCGCCTCGAACACGTGGAAGGCACGGTTCGCCGGGTCCAGCCGTACGCCGTACAGCGTCGGCGCGTAGTCCGGCACGGGATACACCCGCCCGTTCGGGTCCACGGTGCAGAGCCGGTCGCGCGGCAGGCCGGTGATCCGCACCCCTTCCTCACAGGTGAAGTTCGGGCCGCGGTCGGACAGCGTGTAGACGATCTCCGCCGGGTCGCCGGGCCGGTGATGCGCCGCGCTGCCGATGCCCACCGTCAGCGGCAGCGTCCGGCCGCCGGGAAAGCTCACCTCGCCGAGGCGGAGGGCGGCATCCGCGCTGTCAAGGATGGTGATGGCGGGCTGCGCGGCGGCGGGCAGGGCGGCGAGGCTGAGCAGCAGGGCGGAGTTGGCGAGGCGGCGCATGGGCGAATCCGGGAAGGGGAGGGGCGCCAGGCTGGTAACAGGAGGTACAACGGGCGAGGGTGACGGTCGCGTGACAAGCTATCCTCTACCACTGCAGGCCAGAACTAGTTTGAGCGCCAAAGGAGAAGATTAGAGGGGAAGCGTCCAACAAGTAACCTGCCGCAAAAGTGACCTCTCGCGGGGCTTGGTGTTTGAAGAGGTTGGCGGTGCTACATTGCGGTTCTAGAAATCTGCTTCTGCCATGGCCGCCCTCCAGAGCTCGTCACTAGCACTAAATGTCAAGTGCGGCTGCCTACAATGTAGACAGAGCTTGTGTTTGGCTTTCGAAAACATATTTTGGCTGAAATGCCACTGCCGGCTGATGAGAAAACCGAAACTGTTGAAGCACGTTACAACCTTGGACGGCTCCAGCGCTTTCGCCATGATGGTTGTATTGTACGCTCAGAACTTGACCTTAAGCTATGACGGGATAGCACTCAAAAATGTTAGTCCGTCGCTCTTCATCGTCAATCACATTAAGCTCAACTTGAACTTGCTGTAGCTTAACTTTCCTGGTATTCAATATATATTTTTTCAAACGGCTCTGGATATATTTCCCAATCTCTCGGGCACTTTTTTATTTTCTTACTTACAACTAAAAGTTTGAACTTAATGGCGCATCAGGGCAGATCGTCCCAAGACTCCGAGTACTTGTTCAGCACACAACTGGATACTCTCTCATCAGCAATATCACATGATTATTAAAGGTGTTGCATCAACAAGCGCCGCCAGCCGCATGGATCAGGCTTGGGCAAGCGCCACTGGTCAGCGGAACGCAGCAATGCCTGGAGGCTGGAAAACAAGTGCCTCGCTCTGTGCTACGATCACCTCTGCTTCATCGTTCGGGCCCTGCTTCAGACCGTTTGCATGCTCCTGGTTGCAGGCAAGCTCATTCGTAATTTGTGTAAATTACTTTTTGTGAGTCCCAGAAGTGCATCCTCTGGTGCAGCAGGTTGTGTCATTGATCCGGTTTGTTCCCGCGTTAACTACGGTGCTCCAGCATACCTGACTTCAAACCGGTCGAACGTTACGGAGCCTTGTCCTTGCCTTGGCTCGACGCCAACGGCAAGCCCGTTAAAGAATTCACCTCCGGTGAGAATGCCTTTCTGCATAAGATATCTAAAAATTCCAACCCACATAACCTCACCGACAACATCCGCCCGGTCAGTGGGACGAAGCATAATAAACGGAACCTGAAGCGTATAGTCGACCGCGATCGTCCATTCTCTGATACCATCATGATAGGTTCCCACTTGAGTGGAACGATTCATATAAGCGACGGTCGTTCTCGCGGTGCGAAGGAAGCAGCCCAGTTCGAACTTGGCATATTCGTCGACGCTCTGGCCGTTGCCGCGTGCCTCACTCGTCAACCACATTTCGTGTAGAATTCCAGCTTCGTCATGACGATTATACTGACCACTGTAGGTAAAAGCGGTTTGCGTCGTCAGATCTGTAATCCCCGTCAGCGGGCGAGGTGTAATAGCGCTTTGGACAGAGCTCTGCTGGTAGTTGCCATAGTGAAGCAGCAGATATCCATAAACACCCGCTTTGGTAGGCGGCCTATTGGGAACGCGCCATCGTACCGTCGTGTTGTTCGGGAAGCTGCTAGGGTAAACCACCAAGTTGCTGGTGTAATCGACATCCTCAATTGCGTTGCGGCCTAGTCCCAGAGTCGGATCAAGATTAAGATACCAAATGCCGGCATAACCGCCATAGCTGCCAGTCGTGAAACTCTGGAAGTTGGTCCTGAGCAGGGCTCCATCCGCACCTGCAGCCGCGCTTACCAAGATTGATGCTATCATAACTATCCAGCTTCCTAGCATCGTCTTTCGCTGCCGCGCGTGCTTCATGTATAGTCCTCAGACAGCTGGTTTGCTAATCAGTAAGAGAAAATCTGTTTCCCGGCTGCCGTATCGACCCCGTGTAAAAAGCCTGAGTGCTGCCCCTAGTGCTGAGTACGCCAAAAAAGCAATTGGTACCTTACTCTGCAATGTTTGGACTTGATCTGATACATATACATTGAATGCAAGGATCTTAAAACCCATCCTCGCCGTGAGATCTTTAAGCTCATCCCCGTCAGCCCCTTTGGAGTGTTCCGTTCTAAAAGGGGCGTGTCCGGGTTTGCCGGCCATATTACTTCCCAGGACGTAGCGATAGTATAGAACGTGAAACCACCATGGAGTGAGACTAGTCATTAGGCTTTTAGTTGAGCGAAGAAGAGGGCCTTTGATAACAATGATGCCGCCAAGGTCTAAAGCTGACATCGCTCTTCGCACAGCAGCTATCGGCTCTGCGACATGCTCCAAGACGTCCCAGAAAATTATAAGGTCAAAACGGCGATCCCCGTAGTCGAATATTTGAATGTCTCCAAGCAGTTTGACGTCGGCGTAGCTGTTCTGAGTAAGTTGTTCAGGAGAAATATCGACAACTGTATAAATGGCATCCGGAAGCTCCACGAACCGGTCAGCGCCACCGCCAGCCTCCAAAACACGGATAGTGCCCCGCTTCGAGACCGTCGGCTTTATAAGACTAACAGCGTCAGCATACCAAGGCGCCACCTTGAGCTGATTTATTCCCATAAGGTTAATTCTCCTCGTTTTTATGATTTAACAACGCGAGCTTGTGGGAAGTCAAGTTGTTGTCCTGAACTGAGTCGCGCTGTCCAAGGCGCTGTAGGACTAGACCGGTACGGTGGTGGCGTCGTAGCGGGACAGGCAGTTATAGCGTTCGCGCAGCCGCTCCCCCACCATTCGCAGTCCACATAGGCCCGAGCAACCGCGGAGCTGGCACGCTTAGGGTTGTGGAATCGCCGGGCAAGGTGATTCGGAGTCCAGGCACAAGCCCGTGCCAGCGTTGCGACCGTGCATTTCTCGATGACCTCGCCGCCTTAATTCATTAAAGGCAGCTTTAAGTATTACTTCTGGTTGTGCTGACAGTGCCGTTAGATCGACGATCCCGACCTATTTGCACCAGTCTCCTGACGCAAATTACGCTGGTCTGCATGCTACGTGGCCACCCCGATCTGATCCTGGACAACTGCTCCGTGCACGCTACCCGCTGCGCGCCTCGGCGGCCCGGCCCTGCTGACACTGATCCGCCGCCTCGGCCTGCGTTCCGCCCTCAACGGCCCGCCCTGGCTGCTGCCCGACCCCGATTTGTCCGAAACCCTCCGCCGCGTACCGCTGCCCCGGGCCAGCCTGGACAAGGCGGGGCTGCTGGCGCTGCGCGACCACCTCCGCACCCTGGCCGCCCTGGGCCGCGCCGCCCTCGGCCGCGCCCGCATCCCCCGCACCGTCCGCCTCGCCTGGGCATGACCGCCGCCGCCACGGCCGGCGCGCCGCCGCCTTGCCCGCACCGCCGCACTGCGGCAAATCCGGTGGCTCGTTTCCCCGGAAGGTGCCCCTGAGATGGCTGTGAAGGACGTGAAGAAGGTGGTGCTGGCCTATTCCGGCGGGCTGGACACTTCCGTGATCCTGAAGTGGCTGCAAACCACCTACCGGTGTGAGGTCGTGACCTTCACCGCCGACCTCGGCCAGGGTGAGGAACTGGGCCCCGCCCGCGACAAGGCGCTGCTGCTGGGCATCAAGCCCGAGAACGTCTTCATGGACGACCTGCGGGAAGAATTCACCCGCGATTACATCTTCCCGATGTTCCGCATGAACGCCCTGTACGAGGGCATGTACCTCCTGGGCACCTCCATCGCCCGCCCCCTGATCGCCCAGCGCCAGATCGCCATCGCCGAGCAGGTCGGCGCCGACGCCGTGGCCCACGGTGCCACCGGCAAGGGCAACGACCAGGTGCGGTTCGAGATCGCCTACTACGCCCTCAAGCCGGACGTGAAGGTGATCGCCCCCTGGCGGGAATGGGACCTCACCAGCCGCACCAAGCTCCTGGAATTCGCCGAAGCCCACCAGATCCCCATCGCCAAGGACAAGCGCGGCGAAGCCCCCTTCAGCGTGGACGCTAACCTCCTGCACAGCAGCAGCGAGGGCAAGGTCCTGGAGGACCCCTGGGACGAGCCGGAGGAGATCGTCTGGCAGCGCACCATCCGCCCCGAGGATGCACCCGACCGCGCCACCGAGATCACGGTCCAGTTCGAGCGCGGCGACGCCGTCGGCCTCAACGGCGAAGCCCTCTCCCCCGCCACGCTGCTGACTCGCCTCAACGCCCTGGGCAAGGAGAACGGCATCGGCCGCCTCGACCTGGTGGAGAACCGCTTTGTCGGCATGAAGTCCCGCGGCGCCTACGAGACGCCCGGCGGCACCATCCTCTACGTCGCCCACCGCGCGATGGAGAGCATCACGCTGGACCGCGAGGCCGCCCACCTCAAGGACAGCCTGATGCCCCGCTACGCCGAGCTGGTGTACAACGGCTTCTGGTTCTCCCCCGAGCGCCGCATGCTCCAGGCCCTGGCCGACGCCAGCCAGAACAGCGTCTCCGGCGAGGTCCGCCTCAAGCTCTACAAGGGAAACACCATCGTCACCGGCCGCCAGTCGCCCAACAGCCTGTACTCGATGAAGCACGTGACCTTCGAGGAAGACCAAGGCGCCTACGACCAGTTCGATGCCCAGGGCTTCATCAAGCTCAACGCCCTGCGCCTGCGCCTCGGCGCCATGGCCGGCCGCAAGGGCGGCGCCCTGTGACGGCCCGGGGCGGCAGCGCTTCCCGCGCCGCCGCCCCGCCCGCGCAACCCCGCGCGAAACCCGCCTCAGCCGGACCGAACCGCAGGACCGGGCAGGGCAGGGGGCCGGCACCAACCCCCGGCAGCCTTTCCCGGCCGAATCCCTGCGTCCACCCCGGCGGATCAAACCACCCCGGTGCCTCCGGTCGCCGCAGCAGCCACCCCGCCTCAGCCCGGGACGCGCGCCCTAGCCTGGAACAGCAGGCACAACCCCAACAGCGTGATCGCCCCGCCGATCAGGTCGGCCCAGCCCAGGCTTTCCCGCAGGAAGGCCCAGCCCAGCAGCGCCGCCACCGGCGGGGCCAGCAGTTGCAGCGCCGCCGCGGTGGAGGGCGGGAAGCGCCGCAGGATCACGAACAGCAGCGCGTAGCCGCCGATCCCCACCACGAAGATGGTGTAGAGCAGCGCCAGCAGGGTCGGCGTCCCCAGCGACACCGGCGGTGCCCCTTCGATCAGCACCGCGATCGGCAGCAGCATCGCCGCACTCACCAGGCTCTGCCCGAAGGAGGCAGCCCAGAGCTGCACCCGCCCGCGCGCCGGCGCGAAGCACAGCAGCCCCGCCGCCTGCGAGGCCGCGCCCAGCAGCGCGAACAGGAAGCCGATCGCCTCGCCCTCGTGCAGCCCGCCCAGCGCGCGCGACCCGCCCAGCAGCGCCACCCCCACCCAGCCCAGCAGCAGCCCTACCCAGGCCAGCGCCGGGAAGCGCCGCCGGAACAGCGTCGCCTCACCCAGCGCCACGAACAGCGGCGCCGCGGCCGAGATGATCGCCACCAGCCCCGAGCCGATATGCGCCATCGCCACCCAGGAAAAGGTGAGGTAGCCGCCGGTTCCCAGCAGCCCCATCAGCCCCACGCGCCCGAGATCCGCCCCGCGCGGCAGCCGCTGCCGCATGGCCAGCATGATCGCCAGCAGCAGCGGCGCCGTCAGCGCGAAGCGGATGGCCAGCGCCCAGAGCGGCGACCATTCCGTCACCACCACCTTGGCCGTGTTGAAGGCCGAGCCCCAGATCAGCACGAAGGCCACCACGAGCCCGAGATCGGCCGCCTTCATCGCGTCCCTCTCACCCCGGCCATCGCGCCGGGATGGCGCGCTTCCGCCCTGGCCTGCACGAAAATCCACCCGGCCCGCGGTGCCCTGTCCGAGGCACCGCCATCCGGGCCTGCGGGCCCAGCTTCCCCCGCCGGGCGTGCTGCCCCGGCCGGTTCACCCCGCGCGCCGCGCCAGGGCGGCCTGCACCGTGTTCTCCAGCAGGCAGGCGATAGTCATGGGACCCACGCCGCCCGGCACCGGGGTAATGGCGCCGGCATGGGCCGAGGCTTCGGCAAAGGCCACGTCGCCCACCAGTCGGCCATCCGCCCCGCGGTTGATGCCGACATCGATCACGATGGCGCCCGGCGCGACCCAGTCACCGCGCACCAGCTCGGCCCGGCCCACGGCGCAGACCAGGATCTCGGCCCGCCGGCATTCCGCCGCGAGGTCGCGGGTGCGGGAATGCGCGGTGGTCACGGTGGCGTCGGCGTTGAGCAGCAGCAGCGACATCGGCCGGCCGACGATGGTGGAGCGGCCCAGCACCACCGCTCGGGCACCCCGCGGCGACACCCCGGCCTCCTCCAGCAGCAGCATCACGCCCCTGGGCGTGCAGGGCACCAGCCCCGGGCGCCCGGCCAGCAGGGCGCCGCCGTTGACGGGGTGGAAGCCGTCCACGTCCTTGGCCGGATCCACCGCATCCAGCACCGCGTCCTGTCGGATCTGCGGAGGCAGCGGCAGCTGCACCAGGATGCCGTCCACCGCCGGGTCCTCGTTCAGGCGGTGCACCACGGCCAGCAGCTCGGCCTCCGTGGTGGCTTCGGGCAGGTGGATCGTTTCGCTGTCCAGCCCGGCCTCGCGCGCCGCGCGGTCCTTGTTGCGGACGTAAACGCCGCTCGCGGGGTCGTCGCCCACCCGCACCACGCGCAGCCCGGGGCGGAAGGGCAGGGCGGCCACCTGCTGCGCCAGCGCAGTCCGGCGTCGCGCCGCGAGCGCCTTGCCGTCGAGGATGCGCGCGGTCACGCCACGCGCTCCAGCGCCGCGACCAGGGTGGCCGACTCGCCGCGCACGCGGAACAGCTTCTCGCGCGACGTGCTGCCGGCGAGCAGCGTCACGGCGGAGGGTGGCACGCCCAGCGCCTCGGCCAGGGTGCCGGCCACGGCACGGTTGGCGGCGCCGTCCTCGGGCGCCGCGGTCACGGCGACGCGCAGGCGTGGGCCGTTCACCCCCGGCGCGAGGCCGGACAGGCCGGGGCGGCGGGCCCGGGGCTGGGCCCGCACGCGCAGCTCCAGCCCATCGGGCACGGCACGCCAGGCGGTCACAGGAACATCGGCGCCAGGCTGCGCCCGATGAAGATCTGCAGCGCCTTGAGCAGCAGGATCAGGATCACCGGCGAGATATCGATGCCGCCGAGGTCGGGCAGGAAGCGCCGGATCGGCCGCAGCGCGGGTTCGGTGATGCGGTACAGGAAATCGCCCACCGTCCAGACCAGCCGGTTGCGGGTGTCCAGCACGCCAAAGGAGGTCAGGAGGCTGAACACGGCCGACAGGATCAGGGCCCAGACGTAGAGATCGATCAACTGCAGGACCAGCCAGAACAGAGCCTCCATCGCCGCGCCTCGAACCCCCTGAATTGCTTCGGCGGGTGTATGGGGCGGCGGTGGCTTGGGCAAGCGCCGGCGGCGCGGATGGTGGTGCTTGACGCCGCCCGGCCCCTGGGAGATAAGCCGCCCGCCTTAGCGGGCATGGGGCTGTAGCTCAGATGGGAGAGCGCCTCGTTCGCAATGAGGAGGTCAGGGGTTCGATTCCCCTCAGCTCCACCACTTGCCCGCGACGGATAACCCTTTCAGTCGTGATGCCGACCTGACGCCGCGAGGCTGCGTCGCTGAGTGCCGTCCGCTCGGCGGGCCGGGACTGCGGCCCCGCCCCTAGACGCCCTGGCCCGCAGCCGTCACAGGCTCCCGAACTTGTCCCGCCACGCGGCCTGCCCGCCTGGCAGGGCCGTCGCGTGGAACACGCCGCGCGCAATGGCCCGGGCCATCACCAGCGTGGCGGCGAAGCCGATCTCGGTCAGGTCGCGCACCGGATCGCGCAGCGGCACCGCCCCGGTGGCCGCGGCGAAGATCGTGTCGCCGTCAGTGGGCGCATGGGCCGGCAGCACGGCGCGGGCCAGGCCGTCATCCGCCATGGTCGCCAGCCGGCTCGCCTGCGGCTTGCTCAGCGCGGCGTCGGTGACCACCAAGCCGATCGTGGTGGCCGTGCCCGCGCCGCCCTTCAGCCGCGGCGCCCAGTGCTCGGGGCGAAAAGTCGGCGGCAGGCCGAGGCCGCCGAACTCGGCCTCGCGCTCGAAAGGCGCGGCCCAGAACCAGGGACCCTCCCCCACCAGGGGCGAGCCCACCGCGTTCACCGCGGCAATCGCCGCCACCCGGAAGCCGCCGGCAGTGACCGCACTGGCCGAGCCCAGCCCGCCCTTGGCCGTGGCCGTGGTCGCGCCGGTGCCCGCACCGACCGAACCGAGGGCAAAGGGGCCGGGCGCTGCCGCACGAGCGGCGGCGTAGCCGAGGTCCCGGTAGGGCGGGAAGCGGCCCCAGTCCTTGTTGCCACCGCTCAGCAGGTCGAACAGGATCGCCTGCGGGGCGAGCGGGATGGGCATGCCGCCGAACAGGGTCCCGCGCCCGGTTTCGCGCAGCGCCGCCTGCACCCCGCCCGCGGCGTCCAGCCCGAAGGTGGAGCCGCCCGACAGCACGATGGCGTCCACCCGCTCCACCGTGGCCTCGGGGCGCAGCAGGTCGGTGTCGCGCGTGCCGGGCGCACCGCCGCGGAGGCTGACCGCCGCCACGGCCGGCGCATCGAACACCACCGCCGTCACGCCCGATCCCAGGAGGAGGTCGGTGGCGTGCCCGACGCCGAGGCCGGGGATATCGGTGAGCAGGTTCAGCACGGTTCACACCCGGCGCGCGTTCCAGAACAGCACGAAGCCCTTCAGCACGCCCTCGATGTCGCGCCGGTGCACGGTGGAGGCCAGCATCTGCCCCACGGGGATATAGGGCACGTCCTGGAAGGCCTGCTGCTGGATCTGCGCGGCGATCGCCTTCTGCTCCGCGATGTCGGGCGCCGCGAGCCACTGGTCGCGCAACTCCTCCAGCCTCTCGCTGGTGGGCCAGCCATTGGCCGAAGCAGTGCCGCGGCCACGCAGGTAGCTGTGCACGGCGGGATTGATCTGGTCGATGCCGGACCAGAAGGTGTGGAATAGGCTCCAGCCGCCCGCCTCCACCGGGTCGCGCTTGGGCAGGCGCTGCACCACCGAGCCCCAGTCCATCGCCTGCTCGTCCAGGTTCAGCCCGACCTCCCGCAGCATCGCAGCCCCCACATCGGCCATCGCCTTCAGCGTCGGGAAGTCGGAGGGCGAGAGCAGCACCACCGTCTCGCCGCGATAGCCGGAGGCAGCCACGGCGCGCCTCACCGCTTCCAGGTCGCGCGGCGCGGTCAGGGCCTGCATTCCCGCGGCGCTAGCCATGGACGTGTCCGGGGGGAAGAAGCCGATCTTGTCGTTCCAGTTCGCCGGGTCCGTGCCCGCCACGGCCATCATGTAGTCGTCCTGCCGCACCGCTCCCAGCAGGGCGCGGCGCAGCGCGGGGTTGTTGAAGGGCGGCTGCAGGTGGTTGAAGCGCAGGCAGCCGATATAGCCGGCGCTGTCCTGCACGGTGACGGTGAGGTTGCTGTCGCGCTTCAGCAGCGGCAACAGGTCGGCGGCGGGGTTCTCCCACCAGTCCATCTCGCCCGTCCGCATCGCGTTGGCGGCGGTGGCGGCGTCGGGCAGCACGTTCCACTCGACGCGGTCGAAGAAGGCCCGCTTGGGGCCGGCAGTGAACTCTGCCTGGCCGTCCGGGCGCGGGACGTAGTCGCCGAAGCGTTCGTAGACCACGCGCGATCCGGCCACGCGCTCAGCCGGCAGAAAGCGGAAGGGGCCGCTGCCCACCATCTCCGTGACGGGGGTGAAAGGGTCGGTGTTCGCCAGCCGCTCCGGCATCATGGCGCAGATGGCGGAGCCGGCCTTGCCCAGCGCGTCCGGCAAGAGCGGGAAGGGGGCTTTCAGTCGGAAGCGGATGACCGTGTCGCTTTCCGCCGAGAGTTCCTCCGTGGCGGCGAGCAGGGTTTGCCCGAAGCCGTCGCGGGCCGCCCAGCGCCGGATGGAGGCCACGCAGTCCCGCGCCAGCACCGGCTCGCCGTCGTGCCAGCGCAGGCCGTCGCGCAGGGTCAGCCGCCACAGCTTGCCGTTCTCGCCCGTCTCGTGGCCCGCCAGCATCTGCGGCTGCGGCCGGTACTGGTTGTCCAGCCCGTAGAGCGTATCGAACACCAGCATGGCGTGGTTGCGGGTGACGTAGGCGGTGCTCCAGATCGGGTCGAGCACGGCGAGGTCGGATTGCGGCACGAAGCGCAGCAGGTTGGCCCGCCCCGGACCGCCCTGGGCCGACACCACGGAAGGCATTGCCAGCGTCGCGGCCGCTGCCTGGAGGAAAGATCGTCGTTGCGTTGCCATGGCCTATTCCCTCGATGCAAGAGCCCGAGGGCCCGTCCCGTGCTGCAGGACGGTTGCAACGCGCACCGGGCCTGACAAGCTTCCCTTGACTGGCCATCCCGGGGTGGACCGATTCGGGAGCCAGTTTCCGGCCCGCATCGTGCAGCCGCTTCCGAGGATGCCGGCACGGGCCGCCCACGCTGCTGCGCGGCGGGGATGTGTGACAGTTTTAAGTCAGTTGCCTCTGCTGCCCGTGGTGGCACGTTGGCCAGCAACCATGACCGATCCTGAACAACAGCCCCCCCGCGAGCTGGAGATCAAGCTCGTGCTGCCGGAGGCCGTGACCATCGACCTCGGGGCATTGCCCTGGCTGAACGGCATGGAAACCGGTGCTCCGGATGCCGGGCGGCAAGTGTCCATCTACTTCGATACCCCCGGCCGCGACCTGCTGCGCAACGGCCTCGCGCTGCGGATCCGGCGCAGCGGCGAAAAGCGGGTGCAAACATTGAAGTCTCGTAGCGACGGCACCGCTTTTGGCCGTGGGGAATGGGAAAGCCCGATCAACCGCGACGCGCCGGAGCTGAAGCGCCTCGCCGGTACGCCGGCCGAGCCGGTGCTGGGTCTGGCCGCGGCTCTGGAGCCGATGTTCGAGTCGGATGTCCGGCGGACACGCCGACACCTTCGCCTGGTGGACGGGTCCGAGGTGGAGCTGGCGCTGGACGAGGGGGTGCTGCGGGCCGCGGAGAGCAGCGAGCCGATCCGCGAGGTCGAGCTGGAGCTGAAGCGAGGGGCGCCCGCGGCGCTGTACCGGCTGGCCGCGGATCTCGCCGCCGCGCTGCCCGGCGCCATGCTGAGCACCGACAGTAAGTCCGAGCGCGGCTGGCGACTGCTCGACCGCGCGCCGCCTGCCCCGCGGAAGGCGGAGCACCTGCAACTGCCCGAGGATATCGGCACCGCCGAGGGGATACGCCGCATCCTCGGCACCGCGCTGCGTCACCTCCTCGCCAACCTGCCGGCCGCGCGGGCCGGGCAGATGGGGGGCGTGCACCAGGCGCGCGTCGCCGTTCGCCGTCTCCGCGCCGCGCTGAACCTTTTCGAGCCGAAGCTGGGAAAGGAGAACACCGCGCGGCTGGAAGCGGAGTTGCAGCGCCTCGGCCAAGCCCTGGGCGCTGCGCGGGACTGGGACGTGTTCTGCGAGGAAACGCTGCGCGACGCGGCGGAGGATGCGGCCGCCGCGCCCTGGCTGCCGCAGCTGCGCGAACTCGCCGAGGCGGAGCGCGTCGCCGCGCATCGCGAGCTGGAAGCAGATCTTGCGCAGCCGGCGCTCACGCGGCTGATTCTGGACCTCGCCGCCTGGATCGAGGAACCGGCCGGGCTGGAAGACGGATCGGCGCCGCTGGCCGATTTCGCCCGGCCCTTGCTGAAGCGGCTGGAGCGCAAGGTCCACCGGCGCGGCAAGGGCCTGCGGCACCGGCCCGTGGAGGAACTGCACGCGTTGCGCAAGTCCCTGAAGAAGCTGCGCTACGGGCTGGAGTTCCTGGGCGGGCTGTTTCCGTCCCGCAAGGTGCACAGGTACTTGCGGGGCTGCACGGCATTGCAGGAGCGTTTAGGCACCATCAACGATGCCGCCACCGCCAAAGCCATGGTCGCCCGGCTGGCGGGCGCCGGAGACCTGGCCGCGGCTGCGGCCGCGATGGCGCACTGGGCCGACCTGCGGGAAGAAGCCGCGCTGCGGCAGCTCGGCGATGCCTGGGCCGACTACAAGGACCACGCCCTGCCGCGCTGAGCGCGGCAGGGCGGCCGCCTCACATGCCGCCGATGTAGTTGGGGCCCCCGCCGCCTTCGGGGGTGGTCCAGACGATGTTCTGGGTGGGATCCTTGATGTCGCAGGTTTTGCAGTGGACGCAGTTCTGCGCGTTGATCACCAGCCGCGCCCCGGTGTCGCCCGCTTCGGCCGGCGCGCTCTCGCCGCCCGGCGCTTCCAGCGCCTGCGGATCGGGTTCGCCCTTCAGCTCCCGCTCGGCCTCCGGCCCCACCGCCTCGTAGACGGCGGCCGGGCAGTAGCGGCTTTCCGGCGAGCGGAAGCGGTCCCAGTTCACCGTCTTCCAGACTGCGGGGTCCTTGAGCTTGAGGTGGGCCGGCTGGTCCTCCTCGTGGTTGGTGTTGCTCAGGAACACGCTGCTCAGCCGGTCGAAGCTCAGCACCCCGTCCGGCTTGGGATACCGGATGCGCGGGGACTTGGCGGCGTCGCGGAGCATCTCGTGGTCGGCATGGTGCTTCATGGTCCAGGGCGCCTTGCCCCGCAGCACGTAGGTGTCCAGCGCCGCATTGGCCATGCCGCCCCAGAAGCCCAGCTTGGCGAAGCCGGGGCGGATGTTGCGCACGCCCTTCAACTCGGCGGCCACCCAGGAATCGTTGATGGCGCGCGGATAGGCGTCCAGCACCGCGCGCTTGTCGCCGGCCAGGGCTTCGGCGGCGGCCTCGGCGGCCAGCATGCCGGACTTCATGGCCAGGTGGGTGCCCTTGATCTTGGGCACGTTCAGGAAGCCCGCGCCGTCGCCGATCAGCACGCCGCCGGGGAAGGCCAGGCGCGGCACGGCCTGCCAGCCGCCCTCGTTCAGCGCGCGGGCGCCGTAGGCGATGCGCTTGCCGCCCTGGAGGAACTTGCGCACGGCTGGGTGCGTCTTGAAGCGCTGGAACTCCTCGAAGGGCGCCAGCCAGGGGTTGGGATAGTCCAGCCCCACCACGAAGCCGATGGAAACCAGGTTCTCGCCCAGCATGTAGAGCCAGGAACCGCCATAGGTGTCGGAGGGCAGGGGCCAGCCAGTGGAATGCCACACCAGGCCAGGGGTGTGCTGCTCCTTGGGGATTTCCCAGAGCTCCTTGATGCCCAGCGCGTAGGTCTGAGGAAGAGCGTCCTGGCGCAGGCTGTACTCGACTTCCAGCGTCTGGGTCAGGGAGCCGCGGCAGCCTTCGCCGAACAGGGTGTAGGTGGCGCGCAGTTCCATGCCGGGCTGGAAGTTGGGGCCTTCCTCGCCTTCGCGGGTGATGCCCATCACCCCCGCCACCACGCCGCGGACCTGGCGGCCGTCCGGCCCGTCCTCGATGATGGTCTCGGAAGCGGCGAAGCCCGGGTAGATCTCCACCCCGAGCGCCTCGGCCTTGGCGCCCAGCCAGCGGCACACGTTGCCCAGCGACACCACGTAGTTGCCGGCATTGTGCATCTGCGGCGGCGTGGGCAGCCGGAAGGCGCGCTTTTCCGTCAGCAGCACGAAGCTGTCGGCGGTGGCTGGGGTGGCCAGCGCTGGCGGGTCGTCGCGCCAGTCCGGCAGCAGCTCGTCCAGGGCGCGCGGCTCCATCACCGCGCCCGACAGGATATGCGCTCCGACCTCGGAGCCCTTCTCCACCACGCAGACCGAGGCGTCGGGCGCGACCTGCTTCAGCCGGATGGCCGCGGCCAGCCCGGCCGGGCCGGCGCCGACGATCAGCACGTCGAATTCCATGCTTTCGCGCTCGGTCAAGGCCGGGTGCCCTCCATCTCAACTGTTGCGGATTCCAGCATGTAAGGCCGGGGCCGGTTGTGCGGAACCCTGGGGAGGGCCGATATCACCGCCATGGAGAACGCAGAGGCCGCTTCGCTGCGGGCCGCGCTGGCGCTGCAGCTGCACTGGGGCGCGGACGAGGCGCTGGAGGACCTGCCGCTCGACCGCACGGCCGCGCGTCCCGCCGAGCTGCGGGCCATGGCGCCGCCGCGGTCGGTCGCGGCTGCGCCGGCCCAGGGAGCCCTGCTGGCGCCGGCGGCAGTGCCCGCCGCACCGCGTCGCGCCGTGGCGGCGGCCGTGCCTTCGGCCCTGACCCCGGCGGCGCTGCGGGCGGCGGAGCTGGCCGCCGGGGCCGATAGCCTGGACGCGCTCAAGGCGGCGATGCAGGCCTACGAGGCCTCGCTGCGCGACACCGCTACCAACATCGTCTTCTCCGACGGTGTGGCGGAAAGCGGGCTGATGATGATCGGCGAAGCGCCGGGCGCGGACGAGGACCGGCTGGGCAAGCCCTTCGTCGGCGTGTCCGGCCGGTTGCTGGACCGCATGGTGAACAGCATCGGCCTGCACCGCGAGCGCGACTTCTACCTGACCAACATCCTGTGCTGGCGTCCGCCGGGCAACCGCACCCCCACGGATGCCGAAGTGTCGCTGTTCCTGCCCTTTGCCCGCCGCCACATTGCCCTGGCCCGGCCGCGTCACCTCGTGCTGCTGGGAGGCACGGCGGCCAAGGCGCTGCTGGGTGCCAAGGAGGGGATCACCCGGCTGCGCGGCCGCTGGATGCGCTTGGAGGTGGAGGGGCAGAGCATCCCGACGCTGGCCACCCTGCATCCCGCCTACCTGCTGCGGCAGCCCGCAGCCAAGCGGGATGCATGGCAGGACCTGCTGCTGCTGCGGCAAACGCTGGACGCCGGCTGACGCATTCGTGAAGCCGCACGCACGCCGAAGTGGCAGTTTGCCGCCGGCATTGTCTCAAAATATGGGAATAATCTCAGCCAAGGGGGTTGCGCCCAGGGGTAACCCGCCGCTAACCCCTCGGGTCATGGGAGCCGTTCGCGACCTTCTGCCCCTTCGCAGGGCCCATCAGCGCCGGCCCAAGGCCCGCAGCGGGAGGTTCCGCCGAGCGGGGCGGGTCGGGCTCGTGCTCCTCGCCTCCGTGCTGTGCGGCTGGTCGCCCCGGGTCGCGATGGCCACGGAAGCGGCCTCCGCCCGCAGCCGCCGCGACGTGCCCGTGCGCAGCGCGGCCACCCGGCCAGCGCCCAGCCGCGCCGTGGCGACGCTGCGCCCGGCCACCGCCCGCCTGCCCGGGGCCTCCGAGATGGCGCTGGCCCCGGCGGTGCGGTCGCGCGGCAATGCGGGCGGCCTGCCGCAGCCGCTGGCGCCCTCGGACGCTGCACGCCTGCGCCACATCTTCGAAGCCCAGGCCCGCGGCGACGTGCCGGCCGCGGCTTTGGAGATGGAGCGGCTGGACGACCGGCGGCTGGTGGGCCACGTCCTGGCCGATCGGTGGTTGCGCCCCGGCGCGCCGGAGCCGGCCACGGCGGAGCTCTACGCCTGGCTGGCGGAAAACGCGGACCATCCGGACGCCCCCCGCATCTACGCGCTGCTGTCCAGCCGTACCCCGCGCGGCGTCAGCCTGCCGCCCGCCCCGCCGGATGCCGCCCTGTCCGCCAGCGCGCCCGACACGCCGCCGGAAGAACAGGTGCCGCCCGCCCGCGCCGTGGTGCGCAACCCGGCCCTGGACCGTTCCGTGCGCGAGCGCGCCCAGGCGGGGGAGTCGGAGGCCGCGCTGCGGCTGATCAGCAACACCCGCGGCATGACGCCAGCCTATGCCTCCCTGTTGCAGGCGGAACTGGCGCAGACCCTGTTCCAGCAGGGCAAGGACGACGACGCCTTCCGCATCGCCGCCGCGGCCACCCGCGCCAGCCCCAACCAGTCCTTGGCACCCTTCGTGGCCGGGCTGGCCGCCTGGGGCCGCGGCTTCTTCGACATCGCCCTCCCGTATTTCGAGGCCGCGGCGCGGGCCGATGACGGCCCCGCGGTGCTGCGCTCGGCGGCGGCGCTGTGGACGGCGCGGGCCGCGGTACGGGCACGCAAGCCGCAGCTCTATGTGCCCTGGATGCTGCAGGCGGCGCAGGAGCCGCGCACCTTCTACGGCCTCGTAGCCCGCCGCGCCCTGGGCCTGCCGCCCGGCTTCGCCTGGGAACGCGACCTGGCGGGGGAGGCGGAATCCGCCGCCCTGGCCGAAACCGCCGGCGGCTGGCGCGCCCTGGCGCTGTTGCAGATCGGGCAGAACGCCCGGGCCGAGGCCGAGCTGCGCCGCCTGTGGCCGGCGGTGCAGAACAACCCGGTGCTGAGCCGCGCCAGCCTGGCGGTGGCGACGCAATCGGGCATGACCGAGTTCGCCGCGCAGATCGCCGGCCTGGCGCAGACCGTCGATGGGCGGCCGCGCGACTTCGCCCGCTTCCCCGTGCCGCGGCTGGACCCGGCCGGCGGCTTCCGCGTCGATCCGGCGCTGCTCTACGCGCTGGTGCGGCAGGAATCCAACTTCGACGCCGGCGCCGTGTCCCCGGCCGGCGCGCGCGGGCTGATGCAGCTGATGCCCGCCACGGCCTCCTTCATGGCGGGCGATCCTTCCCTGGCGACGGCGGCGGGGATGCAGCGGCTGCACGACCCGTCCTTCAGCCTGGATATCGGGCAGCGCTACCTGCACCACCTGGCGCGGCTGGACAGCACGGATGGCAACCTGATCCGCATGCTGGCCTCCTACAACGCGGGTCCCGGCGCGGTGCAGCGCTGGCAGCCCAGCAACGGCCACCGCGACGACCCCTTCCTGTTCATCGAATCCATCCCGCTGGACGAGACCCGCACCTTCGTGCAGCGCGTGCTGGCCTATTCCTGGATCTACGCGAGCCGCCTGGGCCTGCCCTCGGCCAGCCTGGACGCCATGGCGGCCGGCGCTTTTCCGCGCTTCACCACGCCGGGCGAGCTGGAGCGCATGGTGTCGCGCGACGGCGTGCGCACCGTGTCCACGCGCTGAGGAGCCCGGCCTTGCCCGATCCCGAACTCGTCGAGGTGTTCCGCGGTCCCCGCGTGGAGTCGCGCCATGCCGGCGCCCTGGCCGTGGCCGACGCGGATGGCGGGCTGGTGCTGGCGCTGGGCGACGTGGAACGGCCGGTGTTTCCGCGCTCGGCGGTCAAGGTAATCCAGGCCCTGCCGCTGATCGAGAGCGGCGCGGCCGACCGCTACGGCCTGACGGAGGCCGAGCTGGCCCTGGCCTGCGCTTCCCATTCCGGGGAGCCCGCGCATGCCGAGGCCGCGGCCAGCATGCTGCGCAAGGCCGGGCTGGACCGCGACGCGCTGGAATGCGGCGTGCACTGGCCCTCCAACGCCGAAGCGTCCCGCGCCCTGGCCCGCAGCGGCGCGGAGGCCACCGCGCTGCACAACAACTGTTCTGGCAAGCATTCCGGCTTCCTGTGCTCGGCCTGCGCGCGGGGCGAGGCGGTGGCGGGCTACGTCCTTCCCGAACACCCCGTGCAGCGCGCGGTGAAGGCCGCCATGGACGAGGTCACCGGCTTCACGGCGCGGGAGGAGGACCGCGGCACGGACGGTTGCTCCATCCCCACCTACGCGGTGCCGCTGCGCGCCCTGGCGCTGGGCTTCGCTCGGGTCGGCACCGGGCGGGGGCAGGGGCCGGTGCGGGCAGCGGCCTTTCAGCGGCTGCGGGCGGCGGTGGCGGCCAATCCCTTCATGGTGGCGGGCACCGGGCGCAGCGACACGGTGCTGATGACGGCCTTGGGCCCGCGAGCCTTCACCAAGGTGGGGGCCGAGGGCGTGTTCTGCGCCAGCCTGCCCGAGCTGGGCCTGGGCATCGCGATCAAGTGCGACGACGGCGCCGGCCGCGCGGCGGAGGTGGTGATGGCCTCCCTGCTGCTGCGGCTGCTGCCGCTCTCGGACGCCGAGCGCGCCGCGGTGGAGCCGCTCGCCCGGCCGGTGCTGCGGAACTGGCGCGGCATCGAGGTGGGCGGGCTGCGGCCGACCGAGGCGCTGCGGCACTGAGTTCCGCGCCGGGCGCCCTCGTCCCGGCACCCCGGCCCGCCTATCTGCTGGGCGTCCTGTCCCGCAGCGCGCGTGGCGCGGCCGTGTTTCGCGGTGGCTGTCCCGCGCCCAGTTCTTCCGGAGCGTCGTGCCATGCCGATCGACGAGAGCCTGCCCTTCCTGCCCGTGAACATCGCCGTGCTGACGGTCAGCGACACGCGCGACCTGGCCAGCGACCGTTCCGGCCAGACCCTGGCGGAGCGGATCGAGGCGTCAGGCCACCGCCTCGCGGCGCGGGAGATCGTGCGCGACGAGCCGGACGCCATCGAGGCCGTGCTGCGCCGCTGGATCGCCGACCCGCAGATCGATGTCGGCATCACCACGGGTGGCACCGGCATCACCGGCCGCGACGTGACGCCGGAAGCCTTTGGGCGGGTGCTGGAAAAGGAGATCACCGGCTTCGGCGAACTGTTCCGGATGCTGAGCTACGCCAAGATCGGTACCTCCACGATCCAGTCGCGGGCGATCGGCGGCGTGGCGGGCGGGACCTATCTTTTCGCCCTGCCGGGCAGCACGGGCGCGGTGAAGGATGGCTGGGACGACATCCTGCGCTTCCAGCTCGACAGCCGGCACAAGCCCTGCAACCTCGTGGAACTGATGCCGCGGCTATTGGAACACCTGCGGGCCGCCTGAAGCGGGCGGGGGCGATCCGGCGGTAGCCCGGTCGCCCCGTTTGTCAGCTGCCGGGGCTGGCGTGGCGAAGGCCGGCGCACTCGCGTCCATGTGACAGGCCAACCGGCGGTTGGTCACGAAATGACGGCGTTGTGCCCACAACCCGCCGGAGGACCGCCTGATGGACGCAGAGAAGCTGAAACTCGCCGCCGAGAGCATCGAGGCCACGCCCTTCGACATCCCCGGAGCCGAAGGGCAGTTCCGAATCCAGATCCTCAACGAGGGCCAGAACAGGGGCGTGGTGACCACGATCGTGCACCTGCCGGCCGGCGGAAAGATCCCGGCCCATTTCCACAAGGCCGGCGCCGAGATGCACTACGTCCTGGAGGGTGACCTGATCGAGGCCGGCGAAACGCTCGGGGCGGGTGCCTTTCTCACCCACGCGGCCGGGGTGGTGCATGGGCCGCATGAGAGCCGCGGCGGCGCCAAGGTGCTGACCGTGCAGCAGTGGCAAAGCCAGAACGGCGCCTTCGACTTCAACCTGGCCGAAAGCCAGGCCGGGACGGCGGCTTCCGGGGACGGTGACCCGCAGGAGGGCGGCGGGCCTTCCGCTGGTGCCCAGGCCGGCACCGCGCAACCCGGTGCTGCGCAGTCCGGTGATGCGCCGCCGACCACCTCCGGCGTGGCGGATGACAGCGACGTGGCGCGCGAGCGCGAGAACGCCAAGGGCTACACCTGAGGCAGCGCATCGCCCCGTCCGCCGTGGCGGGGCGCATGGCGATCGCCCGTCAGGATCACCCGTCAGGGCCGAAGTCAGGTGCTTCCCGGCAAGCGCGTCTTGGCAGCAGCGTCCCGCGCGGCGGTGGCGAGTTGGTCGGCCCGCTCGTTCATGGGATTACCGGCATGGCCGCGCACCCAGCGCCATTCCACCGCGTGCGGCTTGGCCGCGGCCAGCAGGCGCTGCCACAGCTCGTAATTCGCCACCGGCTCCTTGGCCGCGGTTTTCCAGCCGTTGCGCACCCAGCCGTTCACCCAGCGCGAGATGCCGTTGCGGACGTATTCGCTGTCCGTGTGCAGCACCACCTGGCAGGGGCGCTTCAGGGCTTCCAGCGCCGCGGCGGCCGCCGTCAGTTCCATGCGGTTGTTGGTGGTGGCCGCGTCGCCGCCGGTCAATTCCCGCTCATGGCCGTTGAAGCGCAGGATGGCGGCCCAGCCGCCGGGGCCGGGGTTGGGCTTGCACCCTCCGTCGGTCCAGATCTCCACGGCGGTGGCGGCTTCATCCGACATGGGCGGCGATCTCCTCGCTCTGGGCGAAGTGGCGCAGCCGCGCCAGGAATTGCAGCGGGTCCTTGGGGGTGACCAGCGCGCCCGGCGGCCGGTGCGTCCAGTCATACAAGCGCGTCAGCAGGAAGCGCAGCGCCGCCCCGGCACAGAGCACCGGCAGCGCGTCGCGTTCCGCGGCGGTCAACGGCCGCTGCGCGTCGTAGGCGTCCAGCATGGCCCGGGCACGGGCGGGGTCGAAGCGCAGCGCCTGGTCGAAGCACCAGCTGTTGAGCGAGACGGCGAGGTCGTAGGCCAGCATGTCCGTGCAGGCGAAGTAGAAGTCGATGATCCCCGTCAGTCTCTCGCCCTGGAAGAAGGCGTTGTCGGGGAACAGGTCGGCGTGGATGTGGCCGCGCGGCAGCGATCCCGGGGTGGGCCAGCGTCGCAGAACATTCGACAGCTGCGCGTCCAGCTCCGCGCAAAGGCCGGGCAGCACGGTGTCGCCGGCGCCGCGGCAGCGGTGCAGCAGCGGCTCCCAGCTCCCCGGCCCCATGGAGTTCAGCCGTTCCGCCGCGAAGCCGCGCCCGGCCGCGTGCAGCCCGGCCATGGCGTGGCCGAGCTCGGCGCATTGCGCCACGGTGGGGTCGCGCAGGCCGCTGCCCTGCAGGAAGGTGCAGATCGCGGCCGGGCGCCCGGCCAGCTGGCGCAGTGCCTCACCGTCGCGGGCCGCCACGGGCTGCGGGCAGTCCACTCCCCCCGCGGCAAGGTGCCGCATCAGGCCGATGAACCAGGGCAGCTCCGCCGGGTCCACGCGCTTCTCGTAGAGCGTCAGCACGAAGGTGTCGCCCAGCGCGCCGCCCGTGGTGCGGAGCAGGAAGTTGCTGTTCTCCACGCCCTCCGCGATGCCGTGCAGCGCCAGCGGCGCGCCCAGGGCGTAGTCCTCCAGGAAGGCGGCCAGCGCCTCCGGCGAAACCTCCGTGTAGACCGCCATTACGCTTGCAGGGCGGCGGGCAGCTTGAAGGTGATCCCCTCCCGCGCCACCACGACTTCCTCGATCCGCACGTCGAAGCGGGTGCGCAGGCGGGCCAGCACTTCCTCCACCAGCACTTCCGGGGCGCTGGCGCCGGCGGTGATGCCCACCGTGCCCAGCCCGTCCGCCAGGGCGGGGTCCAGGTCGCGGCCGCGCTGCACCAGGATGGCGCGCGGGCAGCCGGCGCGCTCCGCCACCTCGCGCAGGCGGACGGAGTTGGAGGAGTTGGGGGCACCGACCACCACCATCAGCTCCGACCGGTCGGCGATTGCCTTGACGGCGGCCTGCCGGTTGGTGGTGGCGTAGCAGATGTCTTCCTTGGTCGGGCCGGTCAGGCTCGGGAAGCGCTCCTTGAGCACCGCCACGATCTCGGCCGTGTCGTCCACCGACAGGGTGGTCTGCGTGGTGAAGGCGAGGGGGCCGGGGGGCGGCACCACCGTGCGAGCCTGGTCGGCATCCTCCACCAGCGTCACGGCACCCTCGGGCAGCTGGCCCATGGTGCCGATCACCTCGGGGTGGCCGGCATGGCCGATCAGCAGGATGTGGTGGCCGGTGGCGAAGTGCCGCTCGCTTTCCCGGTGGACCTTGCTGACCAGCGGGCAGGTGGCGTCCAGGAAGAACATGTTGCGCGAGCGGGCGTCCGCGGGGACCGATTTCGGCACGCCGTGGGCGGAAAACACCACGGGCTGCCCGTCATCGGGGATCTCGCTCAGCTCCTCGACGAACACGGCGCCCAGCTCCTCCAGCCGTTCCACCACGAAGCGGTTGTGGACGATCTCGTGGCGCACGTAGACCGGGGAGCCGTGGCGGTGCAGCGCCTCCTCCACGATCTTGATGGCGCGGTCCACGCCGGCGCAGAAGCCGCGCGGCCCGGCCAGCAGCACGTTCAGCCGGGGCTTGGGGGCCGGGGCCTCGGGCGCCGGCGGCAGGGTCGGGGCGTCGGTCAGGTTGGCGTCGGGGGTCATCTCGTGCCAGTTCTCGGGCCGTGTTCGGGGCAGCAGGCACCGGGAGATGGTCACCCGGCCGGGTGCACCGCAACCTAGCCGCCCCAGGGATTCGGCGACAGGGGGAGTGTTTTTCGCATGGCCATTCGGGGACGCATCGCGGGCGGGCTGTTTCTCGGGCTCGCCGCGACCGGGCTGGCCGGCTGCGGCGGCGGGTCCACGGGCGCGCCCAACCTGCTGGCCAACGCCACCGCGCCCTGTCCGCGCGTTGCCCTGCTGGGGGAGGCCGCCGACCTGACGCGCTTCCGCGCCGGCGGTCCGCGCGACCTGTCCAACATGGAGCTGGACGCCCGGCTGGTGGGGTTCCAGGCCAAGTGCGACTACGCCCCCCGGCGCGACGGGCTGGACGTCACCCTGACGCTGAGCCTGTCGGCCGAGCGCGGCCCCGGCGCCACCGGCCGCACCGCCTCGCTGCCTTACCTCGTGGCGGTGGTGTCGGGCGACGAGCGGCAGGTGCTGGCACGGGAGGCCTATGCCGCCGAGGTCAGCTTCCCCGCCAACGTGAACCGGGTGCAGACGCGGGGCGAGGAGCTGTCCATCCGCATTCCCGGCAGCCCGCAGGAAGCGGCCGGGCGCACCGTGCTGCTGGGCTTCGTGCTGACGCCGGAGGAACTGGCGCTGAATCGGCAGCGCGGCACCCGGTGAGTTCCGCGGCTCGGGCCGCGCGACGCCCCGCCGCCGCGGCCCGCGAGGCCCGGCGCGCGGTGCTGGCGGTGCTGCTGCTGGCCCCGGCCGCCTGCGCGGCCGGCCCGGGCTGCGTGGCCGGGCGCGAGGACCGGGTGCCGCTGACGCTGGCCGCCGGGTTGCCCCTGGTGCCGGCGCGGATCAACGGGCGGCCGGTGCAGCTGGTGCTGGATACCGGCGCCTCCGGCCTGGCGCTGACCCCGACCGGCGCGGCCCGGCTGCGGCTGCCCGTGCGGCCGGACGGCTTCCAGGTGGCGCCGGGCGCCGGCGGCGCGGGCGTGGTGCCCGGCGTGTCCGTGGCGCTGCTGGAATTCGGCGGCTTGCGGCTGGACAACCTGTCGGCCCCGGTGGTGCCCAGCCCGGTGCTGGACGGGTTGGACGGCGGCGGTGCCTCGGGCGTGCTGGGCGGCGACGCGCTGGCCGGCGCCGAGATCGAGCTGGACCTGCCGGCACGGCGCGCGACCACCTTCCGGGGCGAAGCCTGCCGCGCGGCCGCCCCGGCCTGGGACGGCGCCTCCGAGGGCCTGCCGACCTGGCGGGCGGCGGACCAGCGCCTGGGGGTCAGGCTGCGGGTGAACGGGGTGGAACTGCCGGCGATCCTGGACACCGGGGCCAGCCGCAGCCTGATTTCCGGCCGCGCCGCGTCCCGCCTGGGGCCCGAGGCCGCGGCCCTGCCCGGCGCCACCAGCGAGGTCCGCGGCTTCGGCCCGCAGGTCCGGCGCGCCGAGCTGCGGCGCTTCCGCGAGGTGCAGCTGGGGCGGGAAGTCCTCCGCGACGTGCCGCTCCTCGTGCTGGACGACCTGCCGGAAGAAGCGGAGCTGGTGCTGGGGGCGGATCTGCTCGCCACCCGCCGCCTGTGGGTGTCCTACGCCACCGGCCGCGTCTTCGTGCAGCCCGCCGCGGCGCCGCTGCCCGGAAGCGGCTGAGCGTCCCGGCCCCCTGGTTCCCGGTGCCCGCCGGGACTCCCTGCGGCGAGGCGGGGCCGTCCCGCTGAACCGATCCGGCGGAACCCCGGGGCGCCGTCCCCGCAACCGCGCGTGATGGCCCCGGCCGGGCGCAACCCGGCCGCGCGCCGCCCGCTTTGTCCGACGGCGGCGCTCGGGATCGGACCCCCTTCGCCGGCGCAACGGGAAAGGGTGGCCGGTTTGCCGAGAATGCCGGGCGACGACGCGATGCGGGGCTGCCCGTGATCCCGGAACACTGGGTGGCGGAGCGGCAGGGCGCGTTCCGGCAGGCGTTCGGCGGCTTCGGCCCCGACCCCCTCCGGGTGCTGGGCCACCACGACGCGGACGGGCTCTCGGCCACCGCGCTGTTCGTGCGGGCGCTCGGGCGCGCCGGGCGGCCGGCGCAGCCGCGCATCCTCGGCCGGGGCGAGAACCCCTGGTCGGCCGAGATGGCGGCGGAACTGCGCGGCCAGCCGACGGGCGGGCTGGTCGTGGCCGATCTCGGAATCCGGGCCGGCGCGGTGCGGCCGGACACGCCGACGGTGCTGGTGGACCACCACGTTCCCGCGGGCGTGCCGGAGGCGGCCACGGTGATCTCCGGCCACGGGCTGGATCCGACGCCGACCTCCAGCCTGCTGGCCTACTGGTGCGCCGGGGCGGTGGCGCCGGCCGACGACCTGCTGTGGCTCGCCGCCCTCGGCATCATCGGCGACCTAGAGGAGAAGTCGGGCTTCGCCGAGATGGCGGAAGCCCGTTCCCGCTACGGCGTGACGGTGCTGCGCGACGCGGTGTCGCTGCTCAACGCGCCGCGGCGCGCGGCTTCCGGCGATGCCACCCCGGCGCTGGCGCTGCTGCTCAAGGCGGAGGGGCCGCGCGAGATCCTGTCCGGGGAACATCCGGAAACCGCCCTGCTGCTCGCCGCCAAGGAGGAGGTGAAGCAGGCGATGGAGGAAGCCCGCCGCCTGCCGCCGCGCATCGCCGGGGAAGTGGCGATCATCCGCATACACTCGCCCTGCCAGATACACCCCTTGATCGCCCAGGCCTGGAAGGGCCGGCTGAAGGACAAGATCGTGATCGCCGCCAACACCGGCTACCGCCCGGGCTGGGTGCATTTCGCCGCGCGCTCCGGCACGGGCGTGGACCTGATCGAGTTCCTGCGCGAGCGCGCGCCCGCGGGCGCCGACGAGAACTACGGCAACGGCCACGCCCAGGCCACCGGCGGCGCCCTGCGCGCGGAGGGCTGGAACAGCTTCGTGTCCGGGCTGGGCTACGGCGCCGAGATGCAGGTGGCGGCATGACCCCGCTGCGCCTGGGCGTGCCAGTGAAGCTGATGGGCGCGCCGGACATCAAGAGCAACGACACCCGACGCTGGCAGGCCAACCCGCACCTCAAGGTGTCGCTGGAATACGTCGACCAGGCGCTGGACTACCTCGATCGCCACGACATCCGCATGTACCGCATGTCCTCCGACCTCGCGCCCTACGCGACGCATCCGGACATGCCGCAGTTCCACGGCATGGTGGCCGAGAGCGACGCGGAGTTGCGCGCGATCGGCGACAAGGCGAAGCGGCTGGGCATCCGGCTCAGCTTCCATCCCTCGCAGTTCGTGGTGCTGAACAGCCCCGACCCGGAGCTGGTGCGCAAGAGCATCTGGGACCTGTCCTCGCAGGCCGAGATGCTGGACCGCATGGGGCTGGGGCCGGAAGCGGTGCTGGTGATCCACGTCGGCGGCACCTACGGCGACCGACCCAGCAGCAACGCCCGCTGGGTGGAAACCTGGAACAACCTGCTGCCCGAGCACGTGAAGCGCCGCCTCGTGCTGGAACACGATGACCTGCGCTTCTCCGTGTCCGACATCCTGTGGATCCACGAACGCACCGGCGTGCGGCTGATCTTCGACCACCAGCATTTCTGGTGCCTGAACCCGGAGAAGCTGGGGCTGCGCGACGCGCTGGAGCGCGTGCTGCGCAGCTGGCCCGAGGGGGTGCGGCCCAAGGTGCATTTCTCCTCACCGCGCACGGAAATGCGCGAGGTGAAGCGCAAGGACCGGGCGACGGGCAAGACCAAGCTGGTGCCGGTGGCGCCGGTCTGGACCGGCCACGCGGATTTCTGCCAGCCCTTCGAGTTCATCACCTTCATGCGCCTCGCCGAAGGGCTGGAATTCGACGTAATGCTGGAAAGCAAGGTGAAGGACCTCGCGCTGATCCGGCTGCGGCCGGACCTGCTGCGCTACGCCCCCGACGTCGCGCTACGCTTCGGGCTCGAGCCCTCGGAGCAGCCGGCCCTGGAAGCGGAGGAGGATGCGGTGCTGGAGGAGGAAGAGGTGGCCGCCTGAGTGGCCCCGGCGGAGGGCGATCCGGCTGCCCTTCGCCTTACCTCCTTACCATCTTACTTCCTTACCGGACGCTGTTCCGGGGAACTGCCGTCGCGGGAATAATCGTACAACATCAACACGTTGATGGTCAAGCCTGACGGCTCGCGTGGCAGGAATCGCGTCTTCTGACAGATCCCGCACGTCATGCCGGATCCGCCCCATCGTGCCATGGCCGGCCCCGCCCTCGGCCCGCGTCGGCGGGGAGGACCGGGCGCGCGCGGCAGCCGGTTCCGCGGCGGTGGCGCCGGCGGGCGGCCCGGGCACCCCGCCGGCGCGCTGCCCGCGCGCCGCCCTGGGGCGGCCTGCCCGGTTCAGGCCCGTTGCGCGGCGGGGAAGCCCGGTGCCATAACTGCCGCACCCCGTACGCTTCCGCGCGGGAGAGCGGGGCCCACCAGCCCCCGCCGAAGGCGCAACCGGCCCCCGGAAACGCTCAGGCACCCAGGACCGCGCGGAGAAGGGGGCTCTGGAAAGCCCGGCACGTCCCAACGGGGCGCGTCGGCACCGACGGAGAAAGGCTGCCCGACCGGGTGGCCGAATCTCTCAGGTCCATGGACAGAGGGGGGCCACGTTCCGGTCGCCGCGATTCCCGCGGTGCGAAGGAGGATGCGTGGCCGAACCGACCGCCCCCGGGACAACCGCCGCCGGACCCCTGCCGGAAACCCCGCTCGGCCCCTGGCACCGTGCCCAGGACGCCCGCATGGTGCCCTTCGCCGGCTACTCCATGCCCGTGCAGTACCCGTCCGGCATCCTGGCGGAACACACCGCCTGCCGCGCCGCGGCGGCGATCTTCGACGTGTCGCATATGGGCCAGGCCGAGCTGCGCGGCGCGGACGCGGCGCGTGCCCTGGAACAGCTGACCCCTGCCGACGTGCAGGGGCTTAAGCCCGGGCGGCAGCGTTACGGGCTGCTGCTGACAGAATCCGGCGGCATCCTGGACGACTTCATGGTGGCCAATCTCGGCGACCGGCTGCTGCTGGTGTTCAACGCCTCGCGCAAGGCGGTGGACGAGGCCGCGGTCGGCGCGGTGCTGCCGCCCTCCGTCCGGCTGGACCCGCTGCGCGACCGCGCCCTGCTGGCGGTGCAGGGGCCGGGGGCCGAGGCCGCCCTGGCGCCGCTGTTGCCCGCCCTGGCCGCGCTGCCCTTCATGGGCGTGCTGGAAGGCGAACTGGTCGGCTTCCCGGCGGTGATCAGCCGCTCCGGCTACACCGGCGAGGACGGGTTCGAGATCAGCCTGCCCGCCGAAGGGGCGGAGCGCCTGGCGCGCGCCCTGGTGGACGGCGCCGGCGTGACCCCCGCCGGGCTGGGCGCGCGCGACAGCCTGCGGCTGGAAGCCGGGCTCTGCCTCTACGGCCAGGACCTGGACGAGACCACCAGCCCGGTGGAAGCGGCGCTGAACTGGACGCTGGGCAAGCGCCGCCGGATGGCCTGGGATTTCCGCGGCGCCGATCGCGTGCGCGCGGAGCTGGACAACGGCCCGTCGCGCCTGCGCGTGGGCTTCGCGGTGGAAGGGCGGCAGCCCGTGCGCGCCGGGGCGCCGGTGGCGCTGGGCGCGCATACAGTGGGGGCGGTGACCTCCGGCGGTTACGCTCCGTCGCTGGGCGCGCCGGTGGCCATGGGCTACGTGTCCCGCCCGCAGGCCGCCGACGGCACCGCACTGGACCTGCTGCTGCGCGGCCGCGCCGTTCCCGCGCGGGTCGCCCCGACCCCCTTCGTGCCGCACCGCTACAAGCGCGCCGCCGCCAACCCTGCCGCAGGAGTTTCCGCATGACCGAGACCCGCTTCGCCCCCAGCCACGAATGGGTCCGCCTGGAGGGCGACGTCGCCGTGGTGGGCATCAGCGACCATGCGCAGACCGCCCTGGGCGACGTGGTGTTCGTGGAACTGCCCGAGGCCGGGCGCGAGGTCGCGGCGGGCGAGGCCGTGGCGGTGGTGGAGAGCGTCAAGGCCGCGTCCGACATCTACGCCCCGATCGCCGGCCGCATCGTGGAAAGCAACGCCGCGCTGGTCGACGACCCCAGCCTGGTGAACTCGGCGCCGATGGCGGAGGGCTGGTTCTTCCGCATCGCCCCCAGCGACCCGGCCGCGATCGACGCGCTGCTGGACGAGGCCGCCTACGAGGCCAAGGTCGCGGCGGAATGACCGTGCTGGGCATCCTCGCCGAGTTGGAAGACGCCGGCAGCTTCAGCCGCCGCCATATCGGCCCCTCCGAGGCGGAGGTCGCCACCATGCTGCGGGCGATCGGCGCCGACAGCCTGGACGCCATGGCCGCCCGCACCGTGCCCGCCGCCATCAGCACCGCCGCGGGGGGCACCGACACGCTGGCCGCCCTGCCGCCGCCGGTGGACGAGGCCACGGCGATGGCGGAGCTGGCCGGGCTGGCGGCGCGCAACGCCGCGGTGAAGTCGCTGATCGGCATGGGCTACCACGGCACCCACGTGCCGCCCGTCATCCTGCGCAACGTGCTGGAGAACCCGGGCTGGTACACGGCCTACACGCCCTATCAGGCGGAGATCGCCCAGGGGCGGCTGGAAGCGCTGCTGAACTTCCAGACGGTGGTGTGCGACCTGACCGGGCTGCCGGTCGCCAACGCGTCCCTGCTCGATGAGGGCACGGCGGCGGCGGAAGCCGTGGCGCTGGCGCATGCCGCCACCAAGGGGCGCAGCCGCGTGGTGGTGGCCGCGGCCGACCTGCATCCGCAGACCCTGGCCGTGCTGCGCACCCGCGCCGAGCCGCTGGGCTGGGAAATCCACGCCGTCGCGCCGAACGACCTGGCCGAGGCGGTGGCGGAGCGGTCGCCTTTCGCGGTGGTGCTGTCCTATCCCGGCAGCACCGGCGAGGTGCGCGGCACGCTGCGCGAGGACATCCTGGCCGCGCAGGCGGTGGGCGCGCTGTCGATCGTGGCGGCCGACCCGCTGGCGCTGGTGCTGCTGACGCCGCCGGGCGAGATGGGCGCCGACATCGTGGTGGGCTCGACGCAGCGCTTCGGCGTGCCGATGGGCTGGGGCGGGCCGCACGCCGCGTTCATCGCCGTGCGCGACGCGCACAAGCGGCTGATCCCCGGCCGCCTCGTGGGCGTGTCGGTGGACGCCGCCGGGCGGCCGGCGATGCGGCTGGCGCTGCAAACCCGCGAGCAGCACATCCGCCGCGAGAAGGCGACCTCCAACATCTGCACCGCGCAGGTGCTGCTGGCGGTGATGGCCGGCATGTACGCGGTGTGGCACGGCGCCGAAGGGTTGCAGCGCATCGCGCAGCGCGTGCACCTGCAGGCGCGGCTGCTGGCCGACTGCGCGCGGCAGGCGGGCTTCCGGCTGCGCTTCTCCTGCTACTTCGACACGCTGGCGATCGAGGCGGGGCCCGCGGCGGACAAGCTGATGGCCGCCGCCCTGTCGCGCGGCTTCAACCTGCGCCGCGTGGATGCGGGCTGCGTCGGCATCGCGCTGGACGAGACGGTGACGCGGCAGGACCTGGTGGCGCTGAGCGCCGCGCTGTGCGAGGCCGCCGGCACGCAGCCGGTGGGGCTGGGGCTGCTGGAGGACCCGCGGCCGCTGGTGGCGCCGATGCAGCGGGGCAGCGCCATCCTGGGGGCGGCGGTGTTCAACAGCCATCGCTCCGAGCACGCGATGCTGCGCTACCTCAAGTCGCTGGAAGACCGCGACGTGGCGCTGAACCGCAGCATGATCCCGCTGGGGTCCTGCACTATGAAGCTGAACGCCACCGCCGAGATGGCGGCGGTGACGCTGCCGGGGTTCAGCAACGCGCACCCCTTCGCGCCGATCGACCAGGTGCCCGGTTACCTCGCGCTGGTGCGGCGGCTGGAAAGCTGGCTCTGCGCGGTGACGGGCTTCGCGGCGGTGTCGCTGCAGCCCAATGCGGGCAGCCAGGGCGAGTATGCCGGGCTGCTGGCGATCCGCGCCTATCACCGGGCGCGCGGCGAGGCGGGGCGCGACGTTTGCCTGATCCCGTCCTCGGCGCACGGCACCAACCCGGCTTCCGCCGTGATGGCGGGGATGCGCGTGGTGGTGGTGCGCTGCGACGCCGACGGCAACGTCGACCTCGACGACCTGCGCGCCAAGGCGGAAGCGCACGCGGCGTCGCTGGCGGCGCTGATGGTGACCTATCCCTCGACGCACGGCGTGTTCGAGGAAGGCATCCGCGAGATCTGCGACACCGTCCATCGGCACGGCGGGCAGGTCTACATGGACGGCGCCAACATGAACGCGCAGGTCGGGCTGACCAGCCCGGCCAGCATCGGCGCCGACGTGTGCCACCTGAACCTGCACAAGACCTTCTGCATCCCGCATGGCGGCGGCGGCCCCGGCGTGGGGCCGATCGGCGTGGCCGCGCACCTGGCGCCGCACCTGCCCAACCACCCGCTGCTGGCCGAGGCCGGGCCGGACACGGGCTTCGGCCCGGTGTCGGCGGCGCCCTTCGGCTCGGCCTCCATCCTGCCGATCCCCTACGCCTATATCCGGATGATGGGTCCGGCCGGGTTGCGGCGCGCCACGCAGGTGGCGGTGCTGGCGGCGAACTACGTGGCCCGCCGGCTGGAAGGGCACTACCCCGTGCTGTACCGCGGCCGGCAGGGCATGGTGGCGCACGAGTGCATCCTGGACTGCCGCGGCTTCCAGGCTTCCGCCGGGATCGCGGTGGAGGACATCGCCAAGCGGCTGCAGGATTACGGCTTCCACGCGCCCACCATGTCCTGGCCGGTGGCGGGGACGCTGATGGTGGAGCCCACCGAGAGCGAGCCGCTGCCCGAGCTGGACCGCTTCGTGGAGGCGATGATCGCCATCCGCGAGGAGATCCGCGCGGTGGAGGACGGCCGCGCCGACCGCGCCGACAACCCGCTGAAGCACGCGCCGCACACGGCGGAGGAAGTCACCGGCGACGAATGGGCGCACGCCTATTCCCGCCGGCAGGCGGCTTTTCCGCTGCCCTGGGTCGCGGCGAACAAGTACTGGCCGCCGGTGAAGCGGGTGGACAACGTGTACGGCGACCGCAACCTGGCCTGCACCTGCGCGCCGCTGGAAGACTACGCGCGCGAAACGCGGATGGCGGCGGAGTAGAACGGTTCGCGTCGCCCAGCCCCGGCCGGGCGGCGCCCGATTCCCAACCGTGGCGAGGAGCAGCCTGCCATGTCCGATGCCCTGCGTGTCGTCCCGCTCGCGCCGCGGCATCGCGCCGACTGGGAGGAACTCTACGCCGGCTACGCCGCCTTCTACCGCGTGGCGCAGACGCCGGAGATGCGCGAGCGCGTCTGGAACTGGATCCACGACCCCGCGCACGAGGTGGAGGCGCTGGTGGCCGAGGACGCGGCGGGCCGCGCCGTGGGGCTGGCGCATTTCCGGCCCTATGCCCGGCCGCTCTCGGCCAGCACGGGCGGCTTCCTGGACGACCTGTTCGTGGCCCCCCATATGCGTGGCGGACGGCTCGCCGACGCCCTGATCGCGGCGGTGGCCGACGAGGGCCGCCGACGCGGCTGGACCGTTCTCCGTTGGATCACGGCGGACAACAATTACAGGGGCCGCGCGGTGTACGACCGCGTGGCGACGCTCACGCCATGGCGGACCTACGACATTCCCCTCTGACCACGCCGGCAGCCTCCGGCACGATCACGCGCCGCGCCGCGCTGGCGGCACCGGTCGCCCTGGTCGCCACGGCCGCCGCCGCCGCGCCGGGGCCCGAGCAGCGGGTGGTGTGGCGCGACGCCGCCCGCAACCGCGACATCCCCGTGCTGATCCGCGAACCGGCCGGGAGCGAACCCGCGCCGGCGGTGCTGATCAGCCACGGGCTCGGCGGCTCGCGCGACGGGCTCGGCTATCTCGGCCGCGCGCTGGCGGAGGCGGGCTTCCTGGCCATCCACCTGCAGCACGTGGGCAGCGACGACAGCCTGTGGCGCGGCGGCGGCGACCGCCTGGCCCTGGCAGCGGCGGCGCTGGACGTGCAGGGGGCGGTGAACCGGCTGGGCGACGTGCTCTTCGCGCTGGACCACCTGCCGGAGCGCGCCGACCCGCGCAGCCTCGCCATCGCCGGCCATTCCTACGGCGCCTGGGTGGTGCAGGCGATGCTGGGCGAGCGGCTGCCCGGCGGCGGCCGTGGGCTGCGCCTGCCCGATCCGCGCCTCAAGGCCGGCGTGGCGCTCTCGCCAATCCCGGCGCAGGGGCTGCCGCCGCGGCTGGCCTATGCCGGCTTCGTGGCGCCGATGCTGTTTGTCACCGGCACGGCCGACGACGGCTTTATCGAGGGCGTGCGCGCCGTGCAGCGGCGCGAGCCCTTCGAGGGTGGGCAGAACCCGGCCGCGCTGGCGGTGCTGGCCGGCGCCGTCCACGCCTCCTTCGCCGACGAGCAGGGGGCCGGCGCCCGCTGGGCCGACCCGACCTTTCACGCCCGCACCGCCGGCCTCGCCGTGGCTTTCCTGCGCGGCGTGCTGAACGGCGACGTGGAGGGCACGCGCTTCCTGCGCGACGGCGCCCCGGGGCTGCTGGCCCCGGCCGACGAACTCCGCACCCGCAGCCTTTAGCCCCGGTGCCCGATTTCGCGCTGGAAGCCGCGGCCGGCGGCCGGGTGGCGGGGGTGGACGAGGCCGGGCGCGGGCCGCTCGCCGGGCCGGTGCTGGCCGGGGCGGTGGTGTTCGCCGGCCCGCCCGAACCGGCCCTGGCCGCGCTGCTGGACGACAGCAAGCGGCTGAAGCCGGCGCAGCGCGAGGCCGCCTTCGCCGCCCTGCGGGCCGCGGCGCGAAGCGGCACGGCACGGGTCGGCTGGGGCGCCGCCACGGCGGCCGAGATCGGTGCGCTGAACATCCTGCGCGCCACCCACCTCGCCATGCTGCGGGCGGTGCGCCGGCTGGGGGTGCCGCCCGACCTCGCCCTGGTGGACGGCAACCAGCAGCCCCGGGCGCCGCACGCGCTGCCCTGCGCCGTGCGCTGCGTGGTGGGCGGCGACAGGGTGTCGCTGTCGATCGCCGCCGCGTCGATCGTGGCCAAGGTGCTGCGCGACCGGGCGATGGTGCGCTGGGACGCGCGCTTCCCAGGCTACGGCTTCGCCATGCATGCCGGTTATCCCACCCCTGCGCACCGGGAAGCCCTGGGCCGCCTCGGCCCGACGCCGCAGCACCGGCGCGGCTTCGCCCCGGTGGAGCAGGCGGTCCTGCGGGCGCAGCAGGGCAGCCGGGCCGCGCCGCCGGGGAACCCGCCGGCCGCGCCCGGGCCTGCCCGCGATGGTAGTGCCTGACCGGGCCGGGGAACCTTCCTTGACGCGGCGACTCGCCCCCAGCACTTTGCCGACTCGGGGGCTGGGTGAGGGGTTTCGCGGCGTGGGGACGGGGCTGGATCTGCCGCTCGACCAGGTGATGGTCGGCGACTGCCTGGAAATGCTGCGCCGGCTGCCGCCGGCCTCGGTGCACGCGATCTTCGCCGATCCGCCCTACAACCTGCAGCTCAAGGGCGAGCTGCGGCGGCCCAACGACAGCGTGGTGGACGGGGTGGACGATGCCTGGGACCGCTTCGACGGTTTCCCTGCCTACGACGCCTTCACCCGTGCCTGGCTGACCGAGTGCCGCCGCGTGCTGCGCAAGGACGGCACGATCTGGGTGATGGGCGCCTACCACAACGTGTTCCGGCTCGGCACGGCGTTGCAGGACCTGGGCTACTGGATCCTGAACGACGTGGTGTGGCGCAAGTCCAACCCGATGCCGAACTTCCGCGGCCGCCGCTTCACCAACGCGCACGAGACGCTGATCTGGGCCTCGCGCGGGCCGGAAAGCCGCTACCGCTTCAACTATGCCGCCATGAAGGCGCTGAACGACGACCTGCAGATGCGCTCGGACTGGCTGATCCCGCTCTGCACCGGCGGCGAGCGGCTGCGCGACGAGGCCGGCAAGAAGCTGCACCCGACGCAGAAGCCCGAGGCGCTGCTGCACCGGGTGATCCTGGCCTGCACCGCGCCGGGCGAGGTGGTGCTCGACCCCTTCCTGGGCTCCGGCACCACCGCCGCCGTGGCCAAGCGCCTGGGCCGCCGCTTCCTGGGCATCGAGCGCGACGAGACCTATGCCGCCGCCGCCCTGGCGCGGCTGGAGGGCATCGAGCCGCTGCCCGAGAGCGCGGCGCTGAGCCTGCCGGCCAAGCGCGACCAGCCGCGGATCGCCTTCGGCACGCTGGTGGAGCGCGGGATCGTGCCCGCCGGCTCCCGCCTGACGGACCGCCACCGCCGCTGGAAGGCGGAGGTCGGGGCGGACGGCACGCTGCGCTGCGGCCGCGCCACCGGCTCCATCCACAAGGTCGGGTCGGAGGTGCAGGAAGCGCCGTCCTGCAACGGCTGGCTGTTCTGGCACGTGGAGCGGCGCGACGGCTCGCTGCGCCTGCTGGACGAGTACCGCGCCGAGATCGCGGCGAAGGGTTGAAGTGAAGCCGGGGGGAAGTATCCCCCCGGACCCCCTTCTATTTTCGGGAGTCTAGGGGTGCCCTGAGAGGCACCCGCAAACTCCCGAAAGAAGGAGGGGGATCGGGGGAGTTCACTCCCCCGACCTTTCCCCGCGAACGAGCTCTGTTCAGCGCCGCCGCAGGCTGACCGCCGCCAGGGCCAGGCCCGTCTTCACCGCGGTGCCCGGCAGGAACACCAGGAAGCCGGCCACAAGCGCCTTTTCCGCACCCACGAAGCCGGACAGCCACAGCACGCCCGGCACGAACAGCGCTAGGTGCGCGGCCAGCAGGATGCCGCCGTCGCGCAGCCAGCCGCCGCGCCCGGCCTGGCCGGCGATCAGGGCGGCGGGCAGGAAGCCCAGCAGGAAGCCCGCGGTGGGGCCGGCAAAGGCGGTCAGCCCGGTGGCGCCACCCGCGAAGACCGGCAGGCCCAGCGCGCCCTCGGCGAGGTAGAGGACCACGCTGGCCAGCCCCAGCCGGGTGCCGCCGAGTGCGGCCAGCAGCAGCACGGCCAGGGATTGCAGCGTGGCCGGCACCGGCCAGAGCGGCAGGGCGATGCGCGCCGAGGCCGCCAGCACGGCCGAACCCAGCAGGGCGAGGAACAGGAAGCGCGCCGCCTCGCGGAGGCGGCCCTGGCGAAGGGTGAGAGCGGTCATCGGGATCTCCGGGTGGAACGGGCCGGAGGTGACACGCCCCCGGCGGTCGCGTCCAGATCGAGCAGCCGGCGCATCAGCGTGGGCAGGGCGGCGCGGGCCTCGGCTTCCGGCATCCAGAAGTAACCTTCGGGCGCCGGACCGTCGCCGCGTGCGGCCAGCAGCTGCATTTCCAGCTCCATGTGGGTGAAGCCGTGCCGCGCCGTGCCGGGCCGAGGGGTCCAGCTCGCCGGTACCGGCGCGTGTTGCAGCGCCTCCGCCTCCGTCCAGGGCTCGCCCTCGCGCCAGGGGGTGCCGGGGATCTCCGCCATGCCGCCCAGCAGCCCCGTGGGCGGGCGGTGCCGCAGCAGCAGCCGGCCCTCGCCGTCCCGCAGCAGGAAATGCGTGCCGTGCCGCAGCCCCCGCGCCGGCTTGGGCGACTTGGCCGGTAGGCTGTCCTGCAAGCTGGCGGCGCGGGCGGCGCAGGGTTCGCGCCAAGGGCACAGCGCGCAGGCCGGGCGGCGCGGCGTGCAGAGCGTGGCGCCGAGGTCGAACAGCGCCTGGGCGAAGTCGCTGGGCCGTTCCCGCATTGCCGGCTGCGCCGTGAAGCCGCGCGCCAGCGCCGCGAGTCGCGGCCGGGCGCCGGGCAGGGGATCGCGCACCGCGAAGACCCGCGCCGTGACCCGCTCCACATTGCCATCCACCGGCACGGTGGGCCGGTTGAAGGCGATGGCGGCGACCGCGGCGGCGGTGTAGGCGCCGATGCCCGGCAGGGCGCGCAGCCCATCCTCGGTGTCGGGAAAGCCGCCGCGTTCGGCCACGGCGCGGGCGGCGGCGTGCAGGTTGCGGGCGCGCGCGTAGTAGCCCAGCCCGGCCCATTCCGCCGCCACATCCTCCCAGGGGGCGGCCGCCAGCGCCGCCACGGTGGGAAAGCGCCCGAGGAAGCGGTGGTAGCGCGGCCCCACCGCGGCCACGGTGGTCTGCTGCAGCATCACCTCCGACAGCCAGATGCGGTATGGATCGGGGGCGGCGCCGGCATCGGCGGGCAGGCGCCAGGGCAGCACCCGGCGATGCCGGTCGTACCAGGCGAGCAGGTCGGCGGCCGGGGGATGGCTGGCCGGGAAAGGATCGGGGGACGGCATATGGCGGCAAAGGACGGCGCGGCGCGCCCGCGATCAAGCCCGCGCGCAACTGCCGGCGGCGCGTCGGCCGGTGGAGGAACACCCGGCGGCCCGGCCTTTCGCGCCGGGGGAGGGCCAAAGGCCGCGGCGGAACCCGGTGCGGGGGCCAAGCGCGATCCCGCCACGACCCCGGCCCGAACCACGCCACCCGGGGCAGCGGCCCGGCCCCCGGCGGCGTCGGCCAGCCCCGCGCTGCGCCTGCCCGACGGGCCGCGGCGGCCGGAGCTCGGCCTCCGTCCGGTGGGCAGCCTGGTGCCGCGGCTGACCCGCCCCGCCTTTCGCCGCCGCAGCCCGGCGGGCGCCATGCTGATGTCGGACTGGCCCTCGCTGGTCGGTCCGGCCCTGGCCGCGGTGACCTCGCCCTTGCGGCTGACCCGGGGCACGTTGACCATCGCCTGTTCCGGCCCGATGGCGATGGAATTGCAGCATCTCGGCCCGCAGCTGATGCAGCGCATCAACGCCGCCCTGGGCGCGGTGGCCGTGGAATCGCTGCGCTTCGTGCAGCAGGCCACGTCCCGACCCGTCGCCAACCCCGCCGCCACCCGGCCCGCGCCGCCCCTGCCGGAGCCGCTGCGCGAGCGGCTGGCGGGGGTGGCGGACCCCGATCTGCGCGGGGCGCTGGAAAGGCTGGCCCGGGGCGTTTATCGGAAGCGGTGAATGGGCCGCTTCCGCGCCGCATCCTCCTGGGGAGAGTTCCCGATGTTCACCACCGACCGACGCGGCTTCCTGCTGGCCTCCGCCCTGGCCGCGCCCGCGCTGGGCCTGTCCGGCGCCCGCGCCCAGGCTCCGGCGACCGATCCTCGCCTGGGCGAGCGCAGCGCCGGCAAGGCCGACGCCCCGGCCACGGCGATCGAGTACTTCTCGCTTACCTGCTCCCACTGCGCCGCCTTTCACCGCGAAACCTGGCCGCAGGTGAAGCGGGAGCTGGTGGAGACCGGCAAGCTCCGCATGGTGTGGCGCGAGTTCCCGCTGGACCAGCTGGCCCTGTCGGCTTCCGTGGCCGCCCGCGCCCTGCCGCCGGAGCGCTACGAGGGCTTCATCTCCGCGCTGCTGGGCAGCCAGGACCGCTGGGCCTTTGCCCGCGGCGTGGACAGTCTGGGCGAGATCGCCAAGATCGCCGCCCTGGCCGGCATGTCGCGTGCCGATTTCGACCGTGCTCAGGCCGATGACGGGCTGAAGCGCGGCATCCTGCAGATGCGCCTGCAGGCCGAGCGCGAGCACCAGGTGAACAGCACCCCCACCTTCGTGTTCGGCTCCCGCGTGGTGCCCGGCGAGATTCCCTTCGAGCGCTTCGCCGAGAACGTCCGGCAGAACAGCCGCTCCTGATGGACAGCCTGTCGCATCCCGGCCTGCCGGACGGCGAGGACCCCGCGGCCGCCTCGGGGGACCTCCCCGAGGCGCCGCAGGACCGCCCGATGGCGACCCGGGCGGCGACGCTGACGCGGTTGCGGATCGCCGGCTTCAAGTCCTTCGCCGAGCCGCAAACGGTGGAAGTGCTGCCGGGGCTGACGGGCATCGTCGGCCCCAACGGCTGCGGCAAGTCCAACGTGGTGGAAGCGCTGCGCTGGGCAATGGGCGAGAGCAACGCCCGCGCCATGCGCGGCGACGGCATGGACGACGTGGTGTTCGCCGGCACCTCCACCCGCCCGGCGCGCAACCATGCCGAGGTGTCGCTGAGCCTGGAGGACGCCGCCGGCCTCGCCCCGCCGCCCAATGCCGAGGTGGCGGAGCTGGAGATCATCCGCCGCATCGCGCGCGGCGAGGGCACGGGCTACCGCATCAACGGGCGCGAAGCCCGCGGGCGCGACGTGTCCACCCTGTTCGCCGATATCGGCTCGGGCTCGCGCTCCTCCGGCATGGTCAGCCAGGGCAAGGTGGCGGCGCTGATCGGCGCCAAGCCCGAGGAACGCCGCCAGGTGCTGGAGGAAGCGGCCGGCATCGCCGGTTTGCGCGCCCGCCGGCACGAGGCCGAGCTGAAGCTGCGGCAGGCCGAGGGCAACCTGACCCGGGCCGAGGACCTGCGCGCCCAGCTGGAGCGGCAGCGCGACGGCCTGCGCAAGCAGGCGCGCCAGGCCGCCCGCTACCGCAACCTGTCCGGCCTGACCCGGGCGGCGGAAGGCGAGTGGCTGGCCATCCTGGCCGCCCGCGCCGAGGCGGCGCTGATCGCGGCGCGCGAGGAGCAGGCGCAGGCGCAGCGCGCGCTGGGCGAGGCGGAGGCGGCGGCCGAGCGGGCGGCCATCGCGGCGCATGTCGCCGCCCAGGCCCTGGCCGCTCCCCGCGCGGCGGAGGGCGAGGCCCGCACCCTGCTGGAGCGCCGCCGGGTGGAAGCGGAAGGCGTGTCCGCCGCCGAGGCGCGCGCCCGCGCCGCGCTGGACGCCGCGGAAGCCCGGCTGCAGCAGGCCGGCCGCGACCTGGACCACGCCCGCGCCCAGGCGCGGGACGCCGCCGCCCACGCGGCCGCGCTGGCCGCCGAGGACGCCGTGCTCGCGGGCGAGAGCGAGACGCTGCCGGCCCGGCTGCGCGACGCGGCGGAAGCGCTGACCGTCGCGCGGGACGCGGTGGCGGCCGCCGAGCGCGCCGCCGATGCCGCGGCCGAGCACGCCGCCGCCGTGTCGGCCGAGGCCGCGCATCGCCGCGCCGGGCGCGACGCGGCCGAGGCACGGGCCGGGCGCGCCGGCACCGCCCTGGCCCGGCTGGTGGCCGAGCGGGCCGAGGCCGAGGCGGCCATCCCCGATCCCGCCGCCCTGCCGGCGGCCGAGGCGGAACTGGCCGCGGCGGAGGCCGCGCGGCGGGCCGCCGAGGCGGCGCTGGACACCGCCGAGGCCGCCCGGGTCGAGGCGCAGCAGCGCCATGCCGCCGCCCGCCTGCGCGCCGAGGCGGCCGCCGCGGCCACCGCGCGCGCCACGGCCGATCGCCAGGCCGCCGCGTCGCGTGCCGAGCGGGCGGAGCGCGAAGCGGCGCAACTGGCGGCGGAGCACGCCAAGGCGCTGGCCGCCCGCCCGCCCGCCGGCGCCCCCGAGGCCGCCCGCAACGAGGTGGCGGAGGCGGAAGCGGCCCTGGCCGCGGCGGTGACCGCCGGTCGCGAGGCGGAGGCCGCGCGCGACGCCGCCCGCGCCGCCCTGGGCCGGGCACGCACCGCGGCATCGGAAGCGGAAGCGGAGATCGCCAGGCTGAACGGCGAGGCGCAGGGCCTGGACGCCATGCTGCGCGCCGCCGGCCCGGCCGCCGCCGCGCCGCTGGTGGACGCGGTGGCGGTGCCGCCCGGCTTGGAAACCGCGCTGGGCGCCGCGCTGGGCGAGGCGCTGGACGCCCCGGCGGACGAGGCCGCGCCGCGCCACTGGCGCAGCCTGCCGCCCTTCGACCCCGTGCCGCCCCTGCCGGACGGCGCCCGCGGCTTCGACACCTTGATCCCCGACGCGCCCGCCGCCCTGGCGCGCGCCCTGTCGCAGGTCGGGCTGCTGCCGGCGGGGGCGGACGGCGCCGCGCTGCAGCCGGCGCTGCAACCGGGCCAGGTGCTGGTGGCCGAGAGCGGCGCGTCCTGGCGCTGGGACGGGCAGACCTCCCGCGCCGGCGTTCCCAGCCCCGGGGCGGTGCGGCTGCAGCGGCGCAATCGCCTGCGGGCGCTGCGGACCGCCCTGGGTGAGGCGCAGGAGCGCGTGGCCGCCGCCCGCGCCGCCCGCACGGAGGCGGAGAGCGGCGAGCGTGCCGCCCTGGCCGCCGAGGAACGGGCGCGCGATGCCCGGCGCGGGGCGGAGGCGCGCCTGTCCCGGGCGCGCGCGGAAGCGTCGCGGCTCAATGCCGAAGCCGCCGCGGCGGCGGGGCGGGAAGCGGCCCTGGCGCCGCGGCTGGAACAGGTCGCCGCGGCGCGCGAGGACGCGGTTCGGGCCCTGCGGCTGGCGCAGGAAGCCCTGGCCGCCCTGGCCGACCCGGCAACGGAAGCCGCGGCCCGCGACGCGGCGCGCGCCGCCGAAGCCGCGGCGCAGGCGGCCGAGGCCGCGGCGCGCGAGGAACGCCGGCGTGCCGCGGCGCGGGGCGACGCCGCCCGGGGCGCGCGCGACCGAGTGGCGGCGGAAGCGTCGCGGGCGGAAAGCCGGCTGGCCGTGCTGCTGCCGGAGATCGCGCGCCTGGAGGCCGAGCGCGCCGAGGCGCAGGCCGCCCTGCACAGCGCCGGGGACGGGGAAGCGCCCGACCCCGAGGCCGCGCGGCTGGCGCTGGACGGCGCCCGCGCCGCCCTGACCGCGGCCCGCGCCGCCGAAGCCGGCGCCCGCGGCACGCATGACGGCTTGGCCGCCGAGCTGGCGCGGGTGCAGTCCCGCCGCGCCGCCGTGGCCCAGGAGCGCCCGGGCTGGGCCGCGCGCGCCGCCGATGCCGGGGCACGGCTGGCGGAGCTGGAACACCGCGCCGAGGCCGCCCGGCTGGCGCGCGACGAGGCCCGCGAAGCCCCGGAGGACGCCTCCGCCCGGCAGCACGGCGCCGCCCGCATCCTGGCCAAGGCGGAGGCCGCGCATGCCGCCGCGGCCCAGGCCCTGCTGGCGGCGGAGGAGGCCGCCCGCGACACGGCCGAGGCACGCCGCGACGCCGATGCCGCCCATGCCGCGGCGCGCGAGAACCGGGTCGCGGCCGGCGCCGGGGCGGGGCGGGCGGAGGACGCCGCCCGCGCCCTGGTGGCCCGCATCGCCGAGCGCCTGGGCCCGGAGCCGGAACTGCCCGAAGCGCCCGAGGACCTGTCCGACGCCGCCGAGGAGCGCGCCCGCCGCAAGGCGGAGCGCCTGGCCCGGGAGCGCGAGGAGATGGGCCCGGTCAACCTGCGCGCCGAGAGCGAGCTGGCCGAGATCGAGGAGCGCCTGGCCGGCCTGGATGCCGAGCGCGACAGCATCGCCCAGGCGATCGCCAAGCTGCGCGGTTCCGTCGGCCACCTGAACCGGGAAGCGCGGGAACGGCTGCGCGCGGTGTTCGACCGGGTGGATGCGGAGTTCCGCGCGCTGTTCTCGCGGCTGTTCGGCGGCGGGCGGGCGCACCTGGCGCTGGTGGGGTCGGACGACCCGCTGGAAGCCGGGCTGGAGCTGTTCGCCGAGCCGCCGGGCAAGAAGCTGTCCTCGCTCAGCCTGCTGTCGGGCGGCGAGCAGGCGCTGACCGCGCTGTCCCTGGTGTTCGCGGTGTTCCGCTGCCACCCCGCCCCGGTCTGCGTGCTGGACGAGGTGGACGCGCCGCTGGACGACGCCAACGTGGAGCGGCTGTGCGGCCTGCTGCAGGCCATGGCGGAGGGCGGCACCCGCTTCCTGGTGGTGACCCACCACCCGCTGACCATGGCGCGCATGGACCGCCTCTACGGCGTCACCATGCAGGAACGCGGGGTGTCGCGGCTGCTCAGCGTCGATCTCGGCCGGGCGGTGGAGATGGTGGGGCAGGACGCGGTGCCGGGCTGAGCCGGGCGGCGGCGCCGAGCAGCGCCGGTCCTGCCGCGCGGCCGGCAGCGGCGCCCAGTGCAGGGCTGCCCTGCCGCCCGTCGCGGCCGGGTGCCGCTCACACTCCCGCGCGCGGCGCGGCCGGATGCCGCGGGGAGTGCCGTCCGGCGTTGACCTCCCGCCGGGCCGGGCGTTGATGGCGGTGATGTTCCGCTTCTTCGAGAGTCTGGTGAACCCGGCCGCCGCGCCCGGGGAAAAGGCGTCGCGCTTCCTGGGCGTCCCCGTGCCGGACTCGCCGCCGCCGCGCAGCCTCTGGGGCTTCTACTGGCACTATGCTCGGCAGGCGAAGCTGGTCTTCGCCCTGCTGTTCGTGACCGGCATCGCCGTGGCGCTGCTGGACGCCACCATCCCGATCTTCATCGGCCAGGTGGTGAGCCTGCTGGGCCAGCACCCGCCGGAACGGCTGCTGGTGGACGCCTGGCCGGCCCTGCTGGGCATGGCCGCCACGGTGCTGATCCTGCGCCCGCTGGGGATCCTGGTGCAGAACCTGATCGTGCAGCAGGCCATCGTGCCCAACGTCACCGGCATGATCCGCTGGCAGGCGCACTGGCACGTCATCCGCCAGGGCTGGGCCTTCTTCCAGGAGGACTTCTCCGGCCGCGTCGCCACGCGGGTGATGCAGGCGGGGCCGGCGCTGCGCGAGAGCATCGTGTCCGGCGTCAACGCCGTCTGGTACATCCTGGTCTACGCCACCGGGGCGGTGCTGTGGCTGGCGCATGCCGATCCCTGGCTGGCGCTGCCGGTGCTGCTGTGGTTCGCGCTCTACGGCACGCTGCTGCGGGTGCTGGTGCCGCGGCTGCGCGACCGGGCGCGCAAGGCGTCCGAGGCGCGCTCGCTGCTCACCGGCCGGGTGGTGGACAGCTACACCAACATCCTGACGGTGAAGCTGTTCGCCCGCGCGGCGGAGGAGGACGAGTTCGTCCGCGAAGGGCTGGACCAGCTGACGCACCGCTTCCAGCGGCAGACGCGGCTGGTGACGCTGAACAGCGTGCTGCTGGCGGCGCTGAACGCCACGCTGATCGTGGCGGTCAGCGCCCTGTCGATCTGGCTCTGGACGCAGGGGCGGGTCGAGCTGGGCGTGGTGGCCACCGCCCTGCCGATGGCCTGGCAGATCGTGAACATCTCCGGCTGGGTCGCCTTCAACGTGTCCTCGATCTTCGAGAACATCGGCGTGGTGCAGGAGTCGATGAATTCCATCGCTGTGCCGCCCACCGCCCCCGACGCGCCCGGCGCCGCGCCGCTGCGGGTGACGCGCGGCGAGGTCCGCTTCGAGCAGGTGCGCTTCGCCTACGGCACGGGGACGCCGGTGCTGGACGGGCTGGACCTGCGCATCGCCGCCGGCGAACGCGTCGGGCTGGTGGGGCAGTCCGGGGCGGGCAAGACCACCGCGGCCAACCTGCTGCTGCGCTTCTTCCAGCCGCAGAGCGGCCGCATCCTGGTGGACGGGCAGGACATCGCCGGCGTCACCGCCGAATCGCTGCGCGCCGCGGTGGGGGTGGTGACGCAGGACACGGCGCTGCTGCACCGCTCGATCCGCGACAACATCCGCTACGGCCGGCCCGAAGCGGGCGAGGCGGCGGTGGTGGAAGCGGCCCGGCGCGCCCAGGCCGACGGCTTTATCCGCGCCCTGCACGACTGGCGGGGGCGCGAAGGCTACGACGCCCATGTCGGCGAGCGCGGCGTGAAGCTGTCCGGCGGCCAGCGCCAGCGAATCGCCATTGCCCGGGTGCTGCTGAAGGATGCCCCGATCCTGGTGCTGGACGAGGCGACCTCCGCCCTGGATTCGGAGGTGGAGGCGGCGATCCAGGAACAGCTGGAAGGGCTGATGGCCGGCAAAACGGTGATCGCCATCGCCCATCGCCTGTCCACCATCGCGCGCATGGACCGGCTGATCGTGTTGGAAGCCGGCTGCATCGCCGAGATGGGCACCCACGCGCAGCTGCTGGCGCACGGCGGTGCCTATGCCCGGCTGTGGGAGCGGCAGTCCGGCGGCTTCGTGTCGGCCTGAGGCGGGGACGTCCGGCGCCTGGCCGGGCGCAGCGGTTCCGGAACTAGCGGTTGTCAGGAAGCGCGGGCGGCTTCCGCGTGGGACCGCAGCAGGGCGGCCCAGTCCTGCAGCCCCGCATCGTCGGGCTGCGACGCGGCGGCGCGGGCGGCGATCCGGGCGGCGGGCTCCGGGCAGCCCCGCAGGAAGATCTGGTGCGACAGGTAGTGCTGCAGGGACATGTTGGTGATGCCGCCGTCCAGCAGGGCGCGCGTGGCCTCCGCGAGTTCCGCGCCGTGCCGCCCGGCCAGCTCGGCCAGGGGGGCGGCGGCCTCGCCCTCGGCGCGGGCGGCGGCGGTCACCGACGCCACGATTCGCGCGGGTGGCCAGTCGGGTTCGGCGAAGGGCGCCAGGTTCTCGATCAGCAGGTTCATCTCTTCCGAGGACAGGCCGACCGCCCGCCAAACGCGGCTGTCCGGTGGCATCCCCGCCACGGCCAGCATGCCGCAGAGACAGGCGGAGGCGCGCCGCCCCGCACCTTCCAGGGCCCGGCCGAGCACCACCGTCGCCCCCACCGCCTCGCCCAGTGGCGCCCGCAGCACCACCGGCAGGCAGCGCTCGACGGCGCCCGCGAGGTCGCCGGCCAGCCGCCGGCCTTCCGCCCCCAGCGCCAGGGCGGTTCCGGCCGCCAGCGGGTCGCCCTCCGCCGCGGCCAGGGCGGCGGTGAGCTCCTCCAGCGTCAGCAGCTTGTCCGGCTCGATCAGGCGCTGTTGCGGCAGGTGGTCCAGCAGCAGCCCGCCGGACACCAGCCATTCGCGCAGGTGCCCGTGCAGGCCGCGCCACTGGCCCGCATCCGCCGCGCGGCAGGCCTCGTGGAAGAAGGCGGCATAGTGGTCCAGCGCGCGGCTCGACCCCACCGCGATCTGGTCGCCGGCATGGTTCGGCGCCACGGAGTCGAGCAGCAGCGTGCCGGCCGGCCGGGCCAGGAAGCCCGCCGCGTCGAAGGAGGCCAGTCCCTTGTCGGGACGGATATGCACCACGACGTCGAAGGGGGCGCCGCGCTCATCCTCCAGGTTGCGCTTCAGCAGGTTGGCTTCGAACACCTTGTGGAAGTAGCGCAGCGTGAACGGTTCCGGCCCGCCCGGGGAACCGTCGGTGTTGCGGGTGCGGTGCTCGAACCAGGCGAAGGGGAGGGGGTTTTCCAGGCGGATCACCGCGGGGCCCAGCACCGCGCGGATCTCGTCGGCGGTGACGCGCTGTTCCCCCGCCCGCCGTTCCAGGATCCGGCGCAGTTCGGGGAAGCGTTCAAAGAAGACCTGCGACTGCCAGGCGGGCGGCAGGGCGCGCGCCGCTTCGGGCGGCAGCACGCCGCGCAGGCGGCCGGGGGTCATGGGGCCGGTGAACTTGGCGCCGCGCCGGTTCGTGGTGGCCACCACGACGGACACCTCGGCCGTGGCACGCAACGCCTCGATCCAGCCGTGGCACTCGGTGAAGTTGCGCATCTCCCCGGCCAGGCAAATGCAAACCGCGGGACGCGACGGCGGCGCGCTCATCGGTTCGTCCTGCTGCCGGGAAGCTCATGCATCGGGCCAGGGTAAAACCAGTCCGCGGCCAGCGCACGCCCCGCCGCTGCGGCATCAGCGCGCTGTTTCTTTTCGGGCACTGCCACGAGGGGAATGCAGGGCGCGCGCCGATGCATGCATCCGCGGCGGCCCGGACGGGCGCCGTTGCTTGACAGCCCGGGGGCTGCACCGTAGGAGCCCCCTGCCTTCCGTAGGGAATGCCTTCGGGGAGCAAGGGTGGAACAGCGAGACGGCTTCGACGAGCGTCTGCGGAGTGCGAGGACCCGGCAGGGTCTCGACCCCGTTCCCGACCCCGCCAAGGGGCCCGGGGGCGGGAGCTTGTCGCAGAGCCCGTGGGGCTTCGGGCTGCGCGCCGGCGTCGAGATCGTCTCGGCACTGATCGCGGGCGCGGGGCTGGGCTGGCTGCTGGACCGATGGCTCGGAACCTCGCCCTGGCTCCTGCTGGTGTTCTTCGTGGTGGGCGGCGCCGCCGGGGTGCTGAATCTGTATCGATTGGTGTCCCCGAGCGCCCGACGCTGACTGCTGGATTGGGGATAGGGCCTTGGCCACCGAAGGCAAGACGATCGACGCGCTGAGCCAGTTCGAGCTGGTGCCCGTGCTGGGTTCCGTCGGCCGCTCCGTCGGCTTCACCCAGTCCAACGCCCATATGCTGCTGGCCATCGGGCTGGTGACCGCGCTGTTCCTGGTGGGCATGCGCCACCGCGCCGTGGTGCCCGGCCGGCTGCAGGCAGCGGCCGAGATGCTCTACGAGTTCGTCGAAGGGCTGGTGGTCGGGCAGGTCGGCCACGAGGGCCGCCGCTACTTCCCCTTCGTGTTCGCGCTGTTCATGTTCGTGCTGTTCGGCAACATGCTCGGCCTGCTGCCCTACGCCTTCACCTATACCTCGCACATCGCGGTCACGCTGGGCCTCGCGGTGCTGGTGTTCCTGGTGACCACGGTGGTGGCGCTGGCGATCCACGGGCGGAAGTTCTTCGGCTACTTCTTCCCCGAGGGCGCGCCCCTCTGGCTCGCCCCCATCATCATCCCGGTCGAGATCGTGTCCTACCTGTCGCGGCCGATCAGCCTGTCCATCCGTCTGTTCGCGAACATGGTCGCCGGCCACGTCATGCTGAAGGTCTTCGCGACCTTCGTGGTGCTGATCGGCGGCTTCGGCGCGGTGGGCTTCATCGGCGCGGCGCTGCCGCTGGCGGTGAACGTCGCGCTGGTCGGCTTCGAGGTGCTGGTCGCCTTCCTGCAGGCCTACGTCTTCGCGATCCTGACCTGCATCTACCTGCACGACGCGGTGCACCTGCACTGATCCCCGGGCTCCTCCGCGTGCTCCGGCCGTCGGCTGACACCTTCCACTTCCCAGCAAGGAAAGAGACTTTCCGATGAACGATCCTGCCGCCTACCTCGGTGCCTACAAGGCCCTCGGCGCCGGCCTCGCGGTTATCGCGCTGTTCGGCGTGGGCCTCGGCATCGGCAACATCTTCTCGTCGCTGATCAGCAGCGTGGCCCGCAACCCCGGCGCCCGCGACGCGGTGTTCCCCATCGGCATCCTGGGCTTTGCCCTGACGGAAGCGGTGGCGCTCTTCGCCCTGCTGATCGCCTTCCTCATCCTCTTCGCTTGATGCACGCGGCGGCCGGTGGCATTCGCGCCGGCCGCACGCGGATTGGAGACGCGATGATCCGCCGCACCCTTCGCGCGACGGCCTTTGCCATCGCGCTCCTTCCCGGGCTCGCCGTCGCGCCCGGGCTCGTTTTCGCGCCCGGCACCGCCGCCGCGCAGTCCATCACCGTGCCCGGCCAGGGTCCGGCCCTGCCGGATTCCGACCGCGCGGCCGCCATCCGCGCGCAGGAACGCTCGGTGGCCGACCACCGCGAAGCCGCGGCCGAGGCGGCCGATGCCGGCGGCATGCCGCAGTTGGACTTCAACAACCCGCTGACCATCAGCCAGGTCGTGTGGCTGTTCGTGCTGTTCGGCGCCTTCGTGTTCATCGCCGCGCAGTACCTGCTGCCGCCGGTGGCCGGTGTGCTGGGCGAGCGCCGCGGCCGCATCGAGGGCGACCTCGACGCCGCGCGGTCCGCCAAGGCCGAGGCCGATGCCGCGGTGGCCGCCAACCGCGAGGGCACCAGCCGTGCCCGCGCCCAGGCACAGGCCGCCATCGCCGACGCCACGCAATCCGCCAACGCCGAGGCCGCCCGCCGTGCCGAGGTGCTGAACGCCCGCCTCAACGAGCAGGTGGCCGCGGCCGAAACCCGCATCCGCGGCGCGCGCGACGCCGCCATGGGCGCGCTGCGCGAGGTCGCGACCGACGCTACCGAAGCGCTGGTGCAGCGCCTGACGGGGCTGGAGGACCGGGCTGCCATTGCCGCCGCCGTGGGGCGTCAGCTCGACGCGCGCAGCCTTCCGGGGGGACAGGCCTGATGCATCACCATTACGAGTACTTCTACCTCGACCCGAAGTTCTGGGTCGCCGTTTCCTTCGTGCTGTTCGTGCTGCTGGCGGGCCGCAAGCTCTGGGCCGCGCTGTCGGGCATGCTGGACAAGCGGGCCGACGCCGTTCGCGCCGAGCTGAACGAGGCCCGGCGCCTGCGCGAGGAAGCCGAGGTGATGCACCGCGAGGCGGAAGCCGAGCGTGCCGCCGCGGCGGGCGAGGCGGAGGCGCTGATCACCCGCGCCAAGGCCGAGGCCGAGCGCGTCGCCGCCGCCACGGCGGAGGAAGCGGAGAACGCGGCCAAGCGCCGCGAGCGCATGGCGATGGACCGCATCGCCGCCGCCGAGGCCAGCGCCGTGGCGGAGGTCCGTCAGGCCGCCGCCGAGATCGCGTCCGCCGCGGCGCGCGACGTGATCGCGCAGAAGCTGGATGCCGCCACGGACGCCGCCATGGTGGACCGTGCGGTGGCCGACCTGCCGCGGGCGCTGCGCGCGGCGTGACCGAGGCGCCGGCGGGGGCTGCCCGCCAGCCGGACAAGTGCCCGAGCGGGGCGAGCGGTTAGCGCCGCTTGCCCCGTTTTCGCGTGCGGCGCCCGGTGCGAGCCTGAAACCGCGGGACGATGATCCTGGGATGGGTTGGTTGGGGCGCCAGGATTCGAACCTGGGAATGGCGGTACCAAAAACCGCTGCCTTACCGCTTGGCGACGCCCCAGCGCCGAGGCGGAGATAGTCGGACCCGCCCATCCCCGTAAACCCCCTCGGGGCAAATCAGCCGCCCGCGAAGAGCCCGCCTCCCCATCGCCACCAGCCGGGCGGCAGGCGCGCGGCCGCGCGTTCCGCGGCGGCCGGGGTGGCGAACAGGGCGAAGCAGGTGGCGCCCGAGCCGCTCATGCGGGCCAGCAGGCAGCCCGGCAGCGCCGTCAGCGCCGCCAGCACCGCCAACACCGGCGGGCAGAGTGCGATCGCCGCGGCTTCCAGGTCGTTGCCGGTGCGCCGCAGCGTCGCCGCCATCGCGGCGGCATCGGCCCAGGAAGCCGGCAGTTCCGCGGGGGCGGAGAAGCCGCCCGTGCGCGCCCGGAACACCGCCGGCGTCGCCAGCGGCAGGCGCGGGTTGGCCAGCACCAGCCCGCATTCCGGCAGGGCAGGGGCCGGCAGCAGCGCCTCGCCCACGCCGCCCATGCGGGCCGCCCGGGACCACACGCAGACCGGCACGTCCGCCCCCAGCGACGCGGCGAGATCCGGCGCGGGCGCCGGCAGGCCCCACAGTCGCGCCAGCAGCCGCAGGGTGGCCGCGGCATCCGCCGAGCCGCCACCGATCCCCGAGGCCACCGGCAGCCGCTTTTCCAGCCGCAGGGCGGCGCGCGGCGGCACGCCGGCCTCGGTGGCCAGCAGCCGCGCCGCCCGCAGCACCAGGTTGTCCGTCTCGCGTCCCAGCTCGCCGCTCTCGGGGCCGGAAACGCGCAGGGACAGGTCGGCGGCCGGCTCCGCCGAGACCGTGTCGCCGACCGCGGCGAAAACCGCCAGGCTGTCGAGCAGGTGGAAGCCGTCCGGCCGCCGTCCCGTGACGTGCAGGAACAGGTTGACCTTGGCCGGCGCCGCTTCCGTCATGGCCTCCGTTTCGGGAGGCACGGTCAGCGCGCCGCCGTGGAGGCGGACAGGCCGTCGCGCAGCTTGGTCAGCAGCCGCTCCGCCTCGGCGGGTTCCGGGCCGAGATCCAGGGCCCGGCTCCACTGGAACCGCGCCTCCGGCAGGCGCCCGACGGCCCAGTAGGCGTCGCCGAGATGGTCGTTGATGGTGGCGTTGCGGCTTTCCAGTTCGGTTGCCCGTTCCAGCGCTTCCACCGCGCCGCGCAGGTCGCCCTGGCGAAACATCACCCAGCCCAGGCTGTCGGCGATGGAGCCGTCCTGCGGGCGCAGCTCGGCGGCGCGTTCCAGCATCCGCCGCGCTTCGGGCAGGCGCAGTCCGCGATCCGCCCAGCTGTAGGCGAGGTAGTTCAGCACCGCCGGTTGGTCGGGGGCCAGGCTCAGGGCGCGCCCGAACTCCGCCTCCGCTTCCTCCCAGCGCCCCGCCCGTTCCAGCGCGATGCCGAGCGCGTAGTGCAGCGGCCAGTTCGCCGTGCCCGGTGCCAAGCGGGACAGCGCCTCCGTGTAGGCCGCCACGGCCTCGGGGAAGCGGCCGCGGCCGCGCAGCACGTCGCCCAGCCGCGCCGGCGGCTGCGCGGCGGCCGGCTGGGCGGCCGCGAGCTGGCGCAGGGTGGTCAGGGCTTCTTCCGTGCGATCGGCGCCGTCCAGCAGCATCGCCCGTCGCAGCGTCACCAGCGGTGCCAGCTCGTCATCGGGATGGGCGGCCGACAGCACAGCGAGCGCGCTGCCGGGGTGGTTGCCGTCGGCCAGGGCTTCCGCCGCCAGCAGCAGCGCGGGCGCGAAGCCGGGCCGCAGCCGCAGCGCCAGCCGCGCCAGCACCACCGCCAGGTCCGGCGTGCCCTGGCTGCGCAGCGCCGACCCCAGGGCGAGCTGCGCTTCCGCCATGCCCTCCACGGCGCTGGCCACGGGGCGGCCGCCCAGGGCGGCGCGGCGCAGCGCCGGGGAAGCCGCCAGGGCCACGTCGTCCGTGCCCCGTGCCAAGCCGTCGAACAGGCGCGCGCCGTCGGCGGCATGGCCGGCGCGGGCCAGGATGCCGGCGGCCACCTGCACCATCCGCAGGCTGGGCTCGGGCATGGCGGCCAGGGCGGTGCGCAGCAGGCGCTCGGCGTCGCGCGGCCGGTCGGCGAGGTCGGCGATCATGGCGGCGTGCAGCGACACCAGCCCGCGCATCGGCCCGCTCTCGGCAAAGGGCCGGAGGGTGGCGAGGGCCGTGTCGGTGGCGCCGCGTCCGGCCTGGGCCCAGGCGATCAGCAGGGGCTGCAGGATCTGCACCGAACCCTGGCGGGGCAGGCCCCGCAGCCGCTGCTCCGCCCGGTCCCAGCGGCCGGCCTGCGCATCGGCGCCCGCCAGCAGCAGCGCGGCGAGCTGGTTGTTGTTCTGCTGCCGGGCCAGCCGCGTGGCATCCGCCTGGCCATCCATCACGGCGGCCAGGAAGGCGGCATCCAGCACGAGGATCTGGTCGGGGTCGCGGCGCGACGCGTCGAGCAGCCAGAAGGCTGCGGCGGCGGTGTCGGCGGCACTGGCGGCGAAGCGACCCGCCAGATAGGGGCCGAATGCACCGTGCGGCGCCGTATCGGCCACGGCATTGCCGGGCGGGGTTTGCGCGGGAGCCGCAATGGCCGGGCAGCTGATCAGCAGCGCCGCGGCGAGCAGCGCGATGTGCGACCCCGGCCAGCATGGAACAGGCATCATGCGGTGCAGCGTAGGCGTGCCCTCGGCCCTGCGCCAGGGCGTGCGAGGTGTCCCCGCGGCTCCTTCGGGACATGACGGCCTTGCCCGCCGCCCATCACACTTGCCGGTGCAGAGGTAGGGGGAAAGGCATGTTCAGCGGGGCCCAACCTGCCCGGCGAGTAACCCGGGGGAAACGTCTCGGTCCCGATATTACGGCCTGTTCAGGGCGACCCGGACTGCTATCGTGACGAACCGTATCCGAATCCGTTGGAGGAACATCCGCATGCGTGCCGTCCTGGCCGCTCTCGCCCTGCTGGTCGCCATCGTCGTGGCGGCGCCGGCGCAGGCCCAGAACCGGTTCTGGCTGCAGAACAGCACCGGCAACACCATCCAGGAGGCTTACGTCTCCCCCTCGCGCCTGTCGAACTGGGGGCCGGACATCCTCGGCCAGGGCGTGCTGCCGCCCGGGCAGCAGGTCTGGGTGACGCCGAACTTCGGCGACTGCATCCTGGACGTGCGGGTGAAGTATTCCGACGGCCGGGAAGAAACGCGGATGGGGCTGAACGCCTGCAACATTTCGCGCATCCCCTTCACCAGCGGGGCCGGTGCCGCGATCTCGGGCGGCAAGAACGCGGCGGTGAGCGCGCCGATGGGCGGCAACCCGTCCTTCTCCTTCGTCAACCGCTCGGGCCAGACGATCCGCGAGCTCTACGTTTCGCTGTCCAGCCAGTCGAACTGGGGACCGGACCGGCTCGGCAGCAACGTCATGGGGCCTGGGCAGTCGCTCTGGGTGGACCTGCCGCAGGGCGGCGTCTGCACGGTGGACGTGCGGGTGGTGTACAACTCCGGCGCGGCCAGCGAGCGCCGGGCGCTGGAAACCTGCAGCGCTTCCAGCCTGACCTGGCGCTGAGCCGCGTCGCGGGTGCCTCCGGGCACCCCGGGTGCTTCTGGGCACCCCGGGTGCCTCTCGGCACCCTTCCGGACGGCCGGGGATGAACCCCGGCGGCCCGGGACCGGCGGCTATTCCCCGAAGGCGGCGCGCAGCGTGGCGGTGTCGCGCAGCGCCGCTTCGTACTCGGCGGGGGTGCCGCTGAAGATCACCTCCTCCGGGGGCACCACGCCGTAGCGCACGTCGCTCCCATCCGCGAGGAGATGCTGGTACAGCGGCGCGACGTAGAGTTCCGCCGCACCCGGCGCGGCCTCTTCCCGCACCAGCGCGTCGCGGAACAGCCCGACCGAGCCGAAGTAGTACAGGCCCGTGCAGCACAGGGAGGACACCCGGACCTTTTCCGTGACCTGCGCCGCGCGCTGTCCCGGTCCCTCGGCCGGCCGCACGAAGCTCCAGTGGTCGCCCTCGCCCTCGAAGCATTCCAGCCAGCCGTCGCATTCCGCCAGGATCGCGGGCGGGGCGTAGTTCGGCCGGATGGTGTCGATGTTGAAGATGGTCAGCGGCTCCGCCTCGTCCGGCCGCGCCGCGTCCAGTCCCAGCACCACGGTTTCCGCCTGGCCGCGGGTCGGCTTGGCCAAGGGCACCAGCTCCGCCCGGCGGATGCCCAGTGCCGCCACGCGGTCGCGGACGAACTCGGCGACGCCCGGCGCGTCCAGGTGCACGATCAGGAAGGGCTCGCGCTCGAACAGCGCCCGGAAGCCCAGCAGCGACCAGTCCAGCAGCGGGCGGCCCGCCAGGTCGAGCATCCATTTCGGCCGGTCGTAGCCGGCGCGGGTGAAGCGGCTGCTCAGCCCGGCCATGGGGAAAACGATCATGCCGCATCCTCCAGCGCGGCATAGAGCCGCAGCGCATTGGCCAGGAAAGCCTGCTGCCGGTCCGGCCGGTCCGCGTGCAGCGGCAGCATGGACAGGAACAGGTGCACGGTCAGCGCGGCGATGCCGGGGTCGCTGACCCGCTGCCCTTCCAGCGCGAACTCGGCGGCGATGGCCGGCAGGAAGGCGCCGGCCCCTTCGCGTGACAGGGTCAGCGTCAGGTCCCGCGTGCCCGCGCCTTCCAGGGCGTAGCGCCCGGTCAGGATGAGGTCATAGCCTTCGACGGAGTGGTTCAGCTTGGCGAGGTCGTAGCGCAGGTCGCCGAACACGGTGTGCTCGCCGTCGCGCACGCTGCCGCGGGGGTCGATCACCTTCACCAGCCGCTGGCGGAAGTCGAAAAAGGCGTTGGGGAAGCACAGGTCGCCGTGCATCACGCCGGGGATCGGGGCTGTTGCGGCTGCCATGCGCGCCGCCTCCGCAGCGATCCGCCGCAGCGAGGGCAGGCGCCGCCCGGCATGGCTCCATTCCTCGTCCAGCCCGACGCCGGCGGCGGCGGCCCAGCTTTCCAGCCGGTGACCGGTCTTGTTCAGCGCCAGGTCGTTCAGCGCATCGGGAACCACCGCGGCCCCTTCCGTCGCACCCAGGGCATGGCAGGCGCCGAGGAAGTCGAAGCAGCCTTCCAGGATCTGTCTCCAGGCCGCCGGCTCCAGCGCCCCGAACACGAAGAGTTCGTGCAGCGTCGGGCTGAACTCGTACCCGATGCGGTAGCCGCCGCCCTCCCGCCCCAGGAAAGCGGGGGTGTGCAACCGCAACGGTGCCGGCACGCCCTCGAACCAGTCCGCTTCCGCGCCCAGCTTGTCCGGCTTCTCGCCGGTCTTGAGCACGGAGCGGTTGGACACGGTGATGGCGTTGAAGGAGCGCGCGGTGCTGGCCCGTGCCCGGGCGCGGTGAAAGGTCTGCAGGTGGCCGAAGTCCAGCCAGCCACCGATCTCGCGGTACAGCAGGGTGTGCTCGGCCCCGTAGATGTCCAGCGCGCCGAGGAAGTCGTCGTCCGACAGTGTCAGCGCGCGCAGAAAGGCCGGCGCCGAGGAAAAGGAGAACCACCCCGTCAGCACGTTGTCGCCGCGGGCGTCGCGGGTAGGGCGGCGATTGACGAAATGCCCCGCCGCATCCACCGCGCCCCAGGCATAGGCATCCTGGGTGGTGGCGACGCCCACCGCATCGGGCTGGTCGGGCAGCGGGTCGAGAAACAGCGTGTCGCCGTGCAGGATGCGCAGCGGGCCGCGCGCGTCCAGCAGGCTCAGGGCGTAGCGGACGCTCTCGCCCAGGTTCAGCCCGTCCGGCACGAAAAGCACCTCGGCACCGCTCTCGCGCAGGCGATTGAGATCCCAGGGGCCAGGGGTGAAGCTGCGGGGAAGGGTGACCACCATCCGATCCCCGGCCCGCGCCAGGCTGGCGGCCTGCGGCACGAAGAGGCGGTGGTGGCCGAAGGGCAGGAAGCAGGGCGGCAACTGGCCGAACTCGGCCGCCAGCTCGGCATTGATAAAGGCGGCCGAGGTGATCAGCGACAGGCCACCGGTCATACCGCGTTCCTCCCGAGGTTCAGCAGCTCCGAGATTTCGGCATAGGACATCCGCACGAACTCATCCGGCCGCAGCGACTTGTCGTCCACGTGGAAGCCCTCGTGACCGCACCAGGGCTTGCCGACATGGACCTCGTCAAAGGGAACGTCGTGCTTCTTCAGCCAGTCCAGGATGATCGGCAGGGTCTGCGCGTTGATCAGCCCGACATTGCCGGCGTGGGTGCGCATGTTGCGGGCCGTGGCGATCACGACCGTGAAGCCCTGCCGCTTGTATTCCCGCAGCGTTTCGATCACCGGGAGGTTGGGCGCCTTGTCGGGATAGCCGACGGACGGATCGTCCAGGGTCAGCGTCCCGTCCAGGTCCATCACCAAACGCTTCATGCCGTCGAGAACCCCCGGCGTCCGGAGCTGCCGGCCCCTGCGGAACCGCACCCGGAAAGGTCGGCAGGGTCAGTCCTGACGGCCGGGTGAGCGGCAACCTAGAGCCTGCGTTACCGGCGTGGAACCCTGCTGCACCGCAGCATGATCGTCGAGATGGCCTGTTCATAAAACGTTCTTGACCTTTCCGGTGCAGGACGGCCATATGCTGACCGAACGAACAGGGAACACCCGCTTCCGGCTCCCCCCCTCCGGCAGCGCCTTCCCTCGGCACGGAACCCTCACCATGCCCGACGGTAGCCTGGGTCACGACCTGCTTTCCGGAGCCCGCAAGGGCCGCGGGGCGCTGTCCAACCCCGCCAATCGCTACGAGAGCCGCTCGCGCGACGCCTTCGACGACGGCTGGAGCACCCTGGCGGAAGCATTCGCCGAATTGCCGCCCCTGGCCACCACGCTGACGCGCGACGCGTCGCGCCGGGCGCTGGCCTGGAACGACAGCCCGGATCTCGGCTTCGACCGCAGCATCAACCCCTACCGGGGGTGCGAACACGGCTGCATCTACTGCTACGCCCGCCCGACCCATGCCTGGCTGGGCCTGTCGCCGGGCCTGGATTTCGAAACGCGGCTGATCTTCAAGCCCGACGTGGCGGCGCTGCTGGAAAAGGAGCTGCGCAAGCCCGGCTACGTGCCGCGTCCGATCGCGCTCGGCTCTAACACCGACCCCTATCAGCCCGTGGAGCGGACGCTGAAGCTGACGCGTGCGGTGCTGGAAGTGCTGGACCGCTGCAATCACCCCGTGACCATCGTGACCAAGTCCGCCGGCGTGCTGCGCGACGCGGACATCCTGGGGCGGATGGCGGCGCGCAACCTTGTGCAGGTGTGCTTCTCCGTGACCACGCTGGACGACAAGCTGGCACGCATCATGGAGCCGCGTGCCGCCACCCCTGCGCGCCGGCTGGCCGCCATGCATGCCCTCAACGCGGCCGGCATTCCCGCCGGCGTGCTGGCGGCGCCCATGATCCCCGGCGTGAACGACGCGGAGCTGGAGCGCATCCTGACCGCTGCGCGCGACGCCGGTGCCAACTGCGCCGGCTACGTGCTGCTGCGTTTGCCGCTGGAAATCGCGGAAATGTTCGAGGCTTGGCTGCATGCCCACATGCCCGACCGCGCCGCCCGGGTGCTGGCGCTGATCCGGGAAACCCGGGGTGGCCGGACCTACGACGCCCGCTTCGGCCATCGCCAGGTCGGCACCGGTCCCTACGCTGACGCCCTGGCCCAGCGCTTCCGGCTGGCGATGAAGCGCCTGGGCCTGGACGCGGCCGAGCGCGGCTCGGAGTTGGACTGCTCCGCTTTTGCGCCGCCGGTGGCAACGCCGCGCCAACTGGAACTGCTCTAGCACCGCCCTGCTGGCTGTCGGGCGGCTTCGAGCGCCGCACATCCCGGCCAACGGCGTCCTGGCCGCGCCTCATACGTGGGGACTGAGCGCCGAGGCGGAGCCTTCGGCGTTGGCGGCCGTGAAGGCGCGGAGTCATGCCGCATCGGGCCGTCGAGCGCCGCCGCAGCGCGTCGATCATGCTCCGCCGCTACGACGTCTCCATATCGCGCGCGATCACCGCGGCCACCTCGGATTGCGGCACTGGCCGGCCGAGCAGGTAGCCCTGCACGTCCGTGCAGCCCAGCACCCGCATCGCTTCCAGCTGCTCGGCGGTTTCCACGCCCTCGGCGGTGGTGCGCATGCCCAGCTCGGCGCCCAGGGCCGCCACCGCGCGCACGATGGCCGTGCCGGTGCCGTCGCCCGACAGGCCCGACACGAAGGAGCGGTCGATCTTGATGCGCCCGAAGGGAAAGGCGCGCAGCTGCGTCAGCGAGGAGTAGCCGGTGCCGAAATCATCCATGGAAATCTGCACGCCCATCTCGCGCAACGCGTTCAGCGTGCCGCGCGTGGTCTCGGTGTTGTGCAGCAGCGCGGTTTCGGTGACCTCGATCTCCAGCCGCTGTGCCGGCAGGCCGGTGGCCGACAGGGCGGCGCTCACGGCCTCCTCCAGACGCCCGTCCTCGACCTGCCGCGGCGCCACGTTGACGGCCACCGTCAGGGGCAGGGGCCAGCGCGCCGCCTCGGCGCAGGCTTCGCGCAGCACCCAGGTGCCGATCGGCCCGATCAGGCCACTTTCCTCGGCGAGGGGGATGAAGTCGATCGGTGACAACAGCCCGCGTTCAGGGTGGCGCCAGCGCAGCAGCACCTCGAAGCCGACCAGCCGACCGCTCACGGCGTCGTGCTGGGGCTGGTAGTAGAGCGCCAACTGGCGCAGCGGCAGGGCGCGCCGCAGGTCGCCTTCCAGCTTGCGCCGGGCTTCCGTGTGCAGTTGCTGTTCCGGAGCGAAGTGCCGCCAGGTCCCCCGTCCGGCCGCCTTGGCGGCGGCGAGGGCCAGGTCCGCCCGGCGCATCAGGCTGGCAGCGTCGGTGCCGTGCTTGGGAGCCTGGCTGATCCCGAGGCTGACGCCGATGTTCACGACCTGCCCGTGCAGCAGGTAGGGGCGGGAGATCAGGTCCACGAGGCGGTTGGCCAGTGCTTCCGCCTCGGCCGGGGAGCTCACCTTCTGCAGCACCGCGAATTCATTGCCGCCGAGCCGTGCCGCCACGTCGTCGCCGCGCACCGCTCCGCAGAGCCGGGCCGCCACCGTGCGCAGCAGCGCGTCGCCGAGGGCGTGGTTGTAGGTGTCGTTGACCACCTTGAAGCGGTCCAGGTCCAGCAGCAGCACCGCCCAGCCCGGCGGCTTGCCGGCGACCTGCTGCAGCCGGTCCAGGAACTCGCCACGCTGCATCAGGCCATTGGACCGGCCCGGCGAGTCGCCGCTGCGGGCGCCGAGGCTGATCACCCACAGGCCGGCCGCGAGCAGGCTGATATGCGCCGCCAGCGGGCCGAGCTGGACATGTCCCTCCATCCGGGTGGCGACGCACTGGCGCGCCATGTCCAGCAGGGCCTCCTGTTCCCCGTCGCAGAAGCGGCTGTGCTTCAGGATGTCCTGGAGAGAGGCGGCATCGCGGGGATCGGCGGCACCGGGCTGGAGGAACTCTCCGAAAGCGGAGTTCCAGCCCCGCGTGACCAGGTCGTCGTCGAGCATCAGCACCCCCGGCGTCACGCCGCCGGCAGGGCCGCGCTCCGGGTCCAGGGGCTGCGTCACCGTTGCCCACCAGGGCGCAACGCGGGGGAAGCGTGGCTGGCGCCCGGGGGGGCAGGAAGTCCGGCGCCGGATGGAGCGGGCCGCAACCGCCCCGCGGCGGTTCCGGGCAGTTTCGGCTGTCCGGACACCGCCTTCATCGGACGGTGGTCGAGGGGCCGGACGGGGCCGCCCGGGTCACCAGCCGCCGCGCCAGGAGGTAGCCGAGCCCGCCGGATACCGGGGCGGCCGGCAGGGCCAGGACCCAGCCGATATGGGCGCCCTGGACGGCCAGGCCCAGCCCGACGCCCAGCATCAGCCCTCCCACCAGGCTGCCGATCACCCCGGCGGTCAGGCCGAGGATCAGAATCTCTTCGCGTGATACTAGCACAGGTTGCATTAGGCATGGTTTGCCGGAAGTTTGACAAGCCGTACCCGCGCGGTTAGACCGCGGACCTTCCTTCCGGGAACGTGGACGTGGCGCGGGGCAACCCGCCGTCACGCGCCCGCCTATGGCCGTTTCGGCGGCCATGGGACTACCGGGACAAACGCGCATCCTTTCCCAACCTGGTTTCGGGTTGGGGGAGAGAGCAGCGCCGCAGAGAACGAAAGGGCTCGCGCACCATGACCAAGCGCGCGGAAAGCAAGTACAAGATCAATCGCCGTCTCGGCGTGAACCTGTGGGGCCGTGCAAAGTCGCCGCTGGCGAAGCGCGAATACGGCCCCGGCCAGCACGGCCAGCGCCGCAAGCAGAAGCCGACCGACTTCGGCATCCAGCTGATGGCGAAGCAGAAGCTCAAGGGCTACTACGGCAACATCGGTGAGAAGCAGTTCCGCAAGTATTACCAGGAGGCCGTGCGCCGTAAGGGCGATACCTCCGAGAACCTGATCGAGCTGCTGGAGCGCCGGCTGGACGCGGTGGTGTACCGCATGAAGCTGGCGGTGACGCCCTTCGCCGCCCGCCAGTTCGTCAACCATGGCCACCTGACGGTGAACGGCCGCCGCGTGAACATCCCCTCCTTCCTGGTGAAGGACGGCGACGTGATCGAGGTGAAGGAGAAGTCCAAGCAGCTCACCGCCGTGCTGGATGCCGCCCAGTCCGGTGAGCGCGACGTGCCGGAATACATCCAGATCGACCATCGCCAGATGAAGGGCACCTTTGTGCGCGCCCCGAAGCTGGGCGACGTGCCGTATCCGGTGCAGATGGAACCGAACCTGGTGGTGGAGTTCTACTCCCGCTGAGGACTCGGCCACCGGGCCGGTCCCGGATGGCCCATTGAACAGGGTGCCCTTCCGCAGGGCCACCGCAGCATCGTCGGAGCGCCGTCCTTGGGGAACGATCCCCCGGGGGCGGCGTTCTTCGTTGCAGGAGAACCCTCGTGCCCAGCCACAGCCTGCGACGCCTGCTCGGTCTTATCCTGCCATTTCTGCAAATCGGCGTGGCGCTGCTGCCGCTGGTGGGCATCGGCCATTCCGTCGGCACCATGTCCGCCGCGAGCCCCACGCCCGTGATCCCGGCGGGCTACGCCTTTCCGACCATGTGGACGGTGCTCTTCGCCCTGTCCGTGGCCTACGGGATCTGGCAGTTCCTGCCGTCCCGGCACGACGACCCTCTTGCACAACAGGTCGGCTGGCCTTTGGCGGGGGCTTTCGCCATCAATGTGCTGTGGCAGGCCGTGGCGCAGTTCTCGGCGCGCAACGGCTTCCACCTCGTCGCCATCATCCTGGTGGGCCTGGTTTGTGCCCTGGTGGCCTTCTTCGCCGCCCGGAACAGCGCGGAGCCGGGCTGGGCGTCGCGCTGGATCGTCCGCCCGCTCTGCGGGCTGCTGGCGGGATGGCTGACGGCAGCCAGCTTCGCCAACATTTCCGGCGCCGCCCTGGCCGCCGGCGCCATTCCCGCCAGCGGTTTCGGGGCGTCCCTTGCCGCCGTGCTGGTGCTGCTGGCCGCGGGTGGCTTCGCGGTGGCAGTGGCCTGGGCCGCGCGAGGCGACCTCTGGTACCTGGGCGGCGTAGGCTGGGCCTTTCTCGCCGTAGTGGCGGCGAACCTGGGCATCAACCGCTTCGACCTCTTCTCGGCATTGGCCGCCGCGGCCATGCTGGCCCTGGTCGGGGCCGTCACGTGGCAACGCCGTGCCCGCGCCGCCGTGGCTGCCCGCGCCCCGGGCTGAAGCCGGGCGCTGCCGATCACGCCGAAGGGGAGCCGGGCTCGCCACCCCCGTGCAGTTCCTGGGACTGCACCGTTCTCACGCCGGCTGCTTGCAGCGCGGTCCAGGCTGCCTCGAGGGTGCTGCTGCCGTCCGGCAAGGGGGCAGCGATGGCACGGCAGGCGTCGCTCACTACCAGCGTCTCGAAGCCCCGCTCCGCCGCGCCCAGGGCCGTGGCAGCGACGCAGAAATCCGTCGCCAGGCCGCAAAGGAAGACGCGCTTGGCCCCGACTTCCCGGAGATAGCCGTCCAGCCCCGTTCGGGTGACGCGATCATTCTCCACGAAGCCGCTGTAGCTATCGACGGCGCGCCGGAAGCCCTTGCGGAACACCGCCCGCAGCCGTGCCTGGTCCAGTCCGGGATGCAGCGCCGCGCCGGGGCTGCCGATCAGGCAGTGATCCGGCCAGACCGTCTGCTCGCCATAGGGTAGCCGCACCGTGCCGAAGGGCGGCACGCCCGGGTGCTGGCTGGCAAAGGACAGGTGGCCCGGCGGGTGCCAGTCCTGCGTTGCCACCGCTTGGGCAAAATGCGCCAGCAGGCGATTGGCCACGGGCACCACGGCGTCGCCGTCGGGCACCGGCAGGGCACCGCCCGGCATGAAGTCGGGCTGCACGTCCACCACGATCAGGACGTCGCTCTCGGGGTCGAGGCGCATCATCGCTCCGGTCCGGCAAGGGGGGATACGGCAAGGTCGCGCATATCTCCGGTCGCCGGCGCCTCGCGCCCGGCTCGCAGGATGCGCGGCAGGACCCAGAGGCCGACCGCGATTAACTGCCCGGCAGCGAGGAGTTGCGGCACGATCCAGTTGCCGGTGCTGGTGACCAGCAGCGCGAAGAGGGCGGGCGACAGCACGTAGCCCAGGAAACACAGGGTGGTGGACCCCGCGGTGGCCTCCGCGATACGGGCCGGCGGCACCAGCCGGGCGATCTCAGCCTGGTAGATGCCGTTCCAACTCGCGACCATGGCGCCGGCGAGCCCGCCCAGCAGCAGCAGCCAGGCAAAGGGCGTCCCCACCGGCAGCAACGCGAGGCCGGCGGTCAGCAGTGCGGCGAGGATGCCCTGGGCCACGAGGTTCAGGGACGGCCGCCCGGTGCGATCGGCCAGCCAGCCCAGGATGATCCGGGCAAAGGCGCCCCCGCCCTGGGCCACGGCATAGACCAGGCCGGCCTGGGCCAGGGGCAGGGCGTGCACCTCGCAGAGCCAGGTTACCAGGAAGGCGAAAACGCAGCCCTGCGAGGTCGCGAGGGACACGGTGAGCCAGGTCAGCGGCGGCAGCAGCGGATGCAGCCGCAGCGCGGCAAAAGGTGCCGAAATGTTGGAACGGGCGAACAGGGCACCGGGGCCGATGCGGCGGCCGGGCTCGCGCTCCACGTCCATCTGCCGCCGTGCCGGCTGCACGGCCAGGCAGGCCAGGAGGGCGAGCAGCATTGCCAACCCCAGGGCCACCGGCCAGCCGGCTCGTACCGCCACCGGCGCCACGGTCAGCCCGACCAGCATGCCCCCCAGTGGTGCCCCGGCCTGCTTGATCGAGAAGATCAGCGTCCGATGCCGCGCCGGGGCGGTGGCGGTCAGGATGCGGCTGCCGGCCGGCGGCGTGGGGCCGTAGCCCAGTCCCAGCACCAGGGCGGACACCACCAGGGCCAGCGTGCTGCCCAGACCCGCCAGGGCCAGCCCCAGCACGGCCACCAGCGTGCCGGCCTGCAGGGCGCGCACGGGCCCGAGCCGTGCCAGAAGCGGGCCGCCGAACAGCAGGAACAGGATGGTGCCGAGGGAGGAGAGCGCGGCCAGGTGTCCCGCCGTTTCCGGGGGCAGGCCGGCATTGCCGGTCAGCAGCGGCGCCAGCACGGGCAGGCATTGGCTCAGGAAGGCTGCCACCGTCTGCATCAGCAGCGTGGTGCCGAGGGCCAGGACCCAGGACACCCCGGCGAGGCCGCGCGGCGCGCCGATGCCGCCGTCAGCCGGCAAGGGTGGTCCCCCGGCAGGATCGCGGCCGGGGGTGGGGCGCGGGCGTCAGAGGAGGGCGCCCGCGCCGGTCAGACTGCCGGAGCGTTCGCCGCGCCCTTTTCGGCCAGCAGGGTTTGCAGCTCGCCGGACTGGAACATCTCCATGACGATGTCGCAGCCGCCGACGAACTCGCCCTTCACGTAGAGCTGCGGGATGGTCGGCCAGTTGGTGAAGGCTTTGATGCCCTCGCGGATCTCGGGGTCGGCCAGCACGTTGATGCCCTTGAAGGGCACGCCGACGTGGCTGAGGATCTGCACCACGCGGGCGGAAAAGCCGCACTGCGGAAAGGCCGGGGTGCCCTTCATGAAGAGCACAACGGGGGTCTCGGTGATCTCGGCCTGGATGCGGGCGCTGGTGGCGTCGCTCATGGGGATGTCCTTCCGGAACGGGGTCAGGTTGGTTCAGTCGGGCGCGGAGGTTTGCAGGGCCAGCGCGTGCAGCTCGCCGCCCACCCGGCCGCGGAGCGCCGCGTAGACGAGCTGGTGCTGCTGCACGCGGGACTTGCCGCGGAACGCCTCGGACACCACGGCGGCGGCGTAGTGGTCGCCGTCGCCCGCGAGGTCCTCGATGGTCACGCGGGCGTCCGGGAGGGCGGCGCGGATCAGCGCCTCGATCTCGGCGGGCTGCATGGCCATGGGTCAGGTCCCCTCCATCAATGCGGGCAAGGTCGCCTCGTGCGCCGCCCGCAGCGTCGCGAGGGATATGGAAGTCCCGTCGCCCCAGGCCAAGTGGCTGCCGCCGGATCGGCCCAGGCGGCGGGCGGGGATGCCCGCCGCTGCCGCCGCGGCGAGGAGGGGGGCGGCGTCGGAGACGGCGAGGAGGTAGCGGCCCTGGTCCTCGCCGAACCACCAGGCGTGCGGCGGGAGGGTGTCGGGGGCGGGGTCGAGGGTGGCGCCGGTGTTGCCGTCCAGGGCCATCTCGGCCACCGCGACGAGGAGGCCGCCATCGCTGAGGTCGTGGCAGGCCAGGACGGTGCCGGCGCGGATGGTGCTGCGGACGAAGTCGCCCACCCGACGTTCGGCGGCGAGGTCCACGGGGGGCGGGGCGCCGTCCTCGCGGCCGGCGATCTCGCGCAGCCAGAGGGATTGGCCGAGGTGGCCGGCGGTGTGGCCGAGGAGGACGAGGTCGGCATTGTCCGGGAGGGCGAGGCGGGTGGCCTGGGCGGCGTCGTCGAGGACGCCGACGCCGCCGATGGCGGGGGTGGGGAGGATCGGGCGGCCTTCGGTCTCGTTGTAGAGGGACACGTTGCCGGAGACGACGGGGAAGTCGAGGGCAGTGCAGGCGGCGGCCATGCCGCGCACGGCGGCGGCGAACTGGCCCATGACCTCGGGCTTCTCGGGGTTGCCGAAGTTCATGTTGTCGGTGATGGCGAGGGGGAGGGCGCCCGTCGCGGTGATGTTGCGCCAGGCTTCGGCGACGGCCTGGGCGCCGCCGGCCTCGGGGTCGGCCAGGCAGTAGCGCGGGGTGCAGTCGGTGGTCAGGGCCAGGGCGCGGGAGCCCTCGCCGACGCGGACCACGGCGGCGTCGGAGGCGCCGGGGCGGCGGACGGTTTGGCCGCCCACGGTGGCGTCGTACTGGTCCCAGATCCAGCGGCGGGAGCAGAGGTCGGGGGAGGCCACGAGGCGCTGCAGGGCGGGGCCAATGCCCACCGGGTCGGGGACCGCGCGCGGGTCGAGGAGGGGTTGCTTCGGGGTCTCAGTGGTGGGGCGCTGGTAGAGGGGGGCTTCGGATTCCAGCGGGGCGAGGGGGATGTCGGCCTCCACCGCGCCGCGGTGCTTCACCACGATGCGGCCGGTGTCGGTGATGTGGCCGACCACGGCGAAGTCCAGCTCCCACTTGCGGAAGATCGCCTCGGCCACCGGTTCGGCGCCGGGGCGGAGGACCATCAGCATGCGCTCCTGGGATTCGGAGAGCATCATCTCGTAGGCGGTCATGCCCTCCTCGCGCTGGGGGACGGCGTCGAGGGTGAGCTCGATGCCGACGCCGCCCTTGCCGGCCATCTCGACTCCCGAGGAGGTGAGGCCGGCGGCGCCCATGTCCTGGATGGCGACGATGGCGTCGGTGGCCATCAGCTCCATGCAGGCCTCGATCAGCAGCTTCTCGGCGAAGGGGTCGCCGATCTGCACGGTGGGGCGCTTCTCCTCCGAGTCGGCGGAGAATTCGGCGGAGGCCATGGTGGCGCCGTGGATGCCGTCGCGGCCGGTCTTGCTGCCGACGTAGACCACGGGGTTGCCGATGCCGGCGGCGGCCGAGAGGAAGATGCGGTCGGCGGGGGCGATGCCGACGGTCATGGCGTTGACCAGCGGGTTGCCGTTGAAGGCGGGGTGGAAGTTGACCTCCCCGCCCACCGTCGGGACGCCGACGCAGTTGCCGTAGCCGCCGATGCCGCGGACCACGCCGTCCAGCGTGCGCTTCGTGCGCGGGTGGTCGGGGGAGCCGAAGCGCAGGGCGTTGAGGTTGGCCACGGGGCGGGCGCCCATGGTGAAGACGTCCCGCAGGATGCCGCCCACGCCGGTCGCCGCGCCCTGGTAGGGTTCGATGAAGGAGGGGTGGTTGTGGCTCTCCATCTTGAAGACGGCGGCCAGGCCTTCGCCGATGTCGATGACGCCCGCGTTCTCACCGGGGCCGTGGATCACCCAGGGGGCTTTCGTGGGCAGCTGGCGGAGCCAGTGGCGGGAGGATTTGTAGGAGCAGTGCTCGCTCCACATCACGGAAACGATGCCGAGCTCGCAGAGTGAGGGGGTGCGGCCGAGGATGGCCAGGGCGCGGTCGTATTCCTCGGGCTTCAGGCCGAACTCGGCGGCGAGCTGGCGGGCGCGGTCGGCGTCGAGCGGGACGGGCGTGGACATGGCGGGTTTGTCGGGAACCGTGCCCGGCTTGTCCAGGGTCGCGTGCCGGCCCGGCGCCGCGGCGGTCACGGCCAGCCCAGGGCGACGGAGCGGGGGATGCGGGCGCGGCCGGCGGCGTCGCGCAGCAGGCGCATCAGCGGGCGGATGGGACCGTCCCGGCGCAACCCGCCGCGGGGGCCGCGGTTGGAGGCGAAGGTGCCGGGCAGCAGGGGTGCGAGGGTTTCGGACAAATCGGGGTCCGGCAGCATCCAGGGCGGGGCGCGCAGGGCGGAGCGGAAGCCGAGGCGGCGGGCCAGCAGGAGGAGCGCCATGCCGCGGATGCGGTAGGCGCGGCGGGCGGCGCGGCAGATCCAGGCTTCGATGGCGCGCAGCGGGTGGTTGGGGGCGGTGTCCGCCAGGGCGTGCAGCAGGCGTTCCCAGAGGCCAGCATGGGTGAGGCGCCGGAAGTAGCGGGACACGGTGTCCGGCTTGCCGAAGCGGGCGGGGAGGGCGTGCCAGGGGGCGCCGCGAAGGGTGGCGAGGTGGAAGATGGCGTCCATGCGGGCGCGGAGGTCGCGGATGGGGCGGCCGGGGCCGGAGCGGTGGAGGACAAAGGGGAGGAGGGCGGACCACTCGGGGTCGGAGAGGGGGGACCAGGGGCGGGGTGGGAGGGGGTGGGGCATGGAGATTAGTGTAGCAGAGACAAGTTTATTAGGCAAGTTTTCCTAGATTTGCGAAACTTGACTGCGAAAGTGGATCTCGCACGTACATGCGGGAGGCGAGAGCTCTCGCAAGATTTGGGAATTGCAGGGATTGGTGACTATCTCTGTTAAAAGTCTGGGAGAGAAGTATGGAAAAGCTGGGCTGGCTTCAGGATGGCAAAGGCGACATCGAACTTATAGAGCTGAATCGGTACCTAAAAGCACGGGGAGAAGCTGAAGTATTCGATATATCGTTCTTCTATGATGTGAATCAACCGATCATAACTGAAACACATCAGGTCTTATCCAAGAATTTAGAGGAGGCTCTGCGGCAAGAACAAGTGACTGAGAAGTTTAGAATTATATGGTTGATGGATGATCAATTGAATGCAATGGCACTTCAAACGGTTCTCTGTGAAGAAAGGCTAATCTTCATAAACTTTGGTTGCTATTTCATTCTCATGAATTTTTTTCAAAGTCTTATGGCATCTCCCACCTTTGCAACAACAATAGGCAATGTTGGACTGGATGAGATGGGTCCGAAAATAGAAGTGGTTAGTAATGCGACCGCAGTAGTAACTAACAGAACAGGCCGTATTTCAAAATGTCCGACACGTTATTTCTTCGGCGGGCTGCTAGCAACTACTGCTCTACATTTCTTGCTTTTTCATGAATTGACCCATTTAGTTAACGGACATGAGGCCCTTGACGGATTGAGTAGTGAGAGCACTCGACAGGATTACTCAACCCAAAACATTAAAGGACACACTTTGGAGATGGACGCCGACTCCGGCGCAGTTATCAAGATTTTCAACCAGATGTTCCAAGGAGTGTTCGGACGCGGTGGCGAACTACGAGCTGGAACCCCAAATATAGAACACTACTACAGCGTTCGGGATTCTTTGGGAATTGGTATTCAATCGGTATGTAAGATTTTGAGTATTGCTATGGTCGGGGTGTTTACACTATTTAACCCTAGGAGGTTGGGAAAGGAAAACATGTTCAACGGTAGCCATCCCAATGCTTTCCTAAGGCAAGTAATGGCCGGAAGCGTACTTTCTGGCCATGTCAAACGCTACGGGGGTAACGGTGCGGCTGAGGAAGCACTATCGGAAACACATATCGCCTTTCGAGATATTTATAGCGAAATAGATTTTCGAGAGCAATCCAAGGGCGTGATGGAGAGTATTCTAGAATTCATTAACAGTGATGCTTTTGAGTACTATAATTGCCGTTTGAATAAGTGTTGGAGAGACGAACTTCACAGCCTTCTTAAACAGAGGAAAATCAGCAAAGCAAAGCTTGCAATTCCCAAAGGGGAACTAAATTGCTAATTTTCGATGCTGCATACCGTTAGGGTTCCCAACTTGACTTGGAAGGACGTGTTGGGAGAAAGAAGCCTTTGATGCGTGCATATAAGCCGTAGTGGGGATGTTTTCGCGACTCTCCCACGTACGGCAGTTGATTCTGCCACACTCAGATTGTAGGTCGGCATGGTTCTCCAAGTGCGGGATGAACACCAGCATCCGAAAGTGGGGCTACCGGATGCCGGCGATGTCGAGCCGTGCCGTTGCGACCGCCATCGGCGTGGCGGAAGGCAACTAGACCTTCACCGTCCAACCAATCCAGTGTCCTGGCGTCGGCTAAGACCCACAACGGCTCGCAGCAGCCTTTGCCCGAGATGATGGGAAGCTGCAGCGCTGAGTATCTGCCCTATTCTCTGAATATCCGGAGACGTGCTGTGCCGCTATATATCGAGGATAATACCATTGCTGACCTAGTCGCGAGGCTCGCCACCTTGCGAGGACTATCCGAGCAGGACGCGGTGAAGCAGGCCGTGCGGGCGGAACTGGCCCGGGCGACGGAAGCTGCGCCGCTGCGCGACCGCTTCGTCGCCCTGCGCGCCGCGCACCCGCTCCCGGCCGCGACGGGCGGGGCGGCAGACAGGGCGTTTTTCGACTCCTTGTCCGGCGGGCTGTGACCGTCTTCGTTGACGCTTCGGCGATGATCGCGATCATCGCCGGGGAGGATGGGGCGGACGCCCTGGCCGATGCGCTGGACGGCGACCGGGACCGGCTGTGCTCGGCGCTGTCGATCTGGAAAATGGTGGCGGGGCTGTGCCGTCCCTTAGCCCTGTCCATGCCGAAGGCGCGCGAGCACGCGGGGCGGTTCCTGGAGGTCGGCGGCTTCCGCTTCGTCGCGATCGGCGTGCCGGAGTGGGAGATCGCGACGGAGGCCTATGCCCGCTACGGCAAGGGGCGGCACCCGGCGGCGCTGAACATCGGGGACTGCTTCGCCTATGCCTGTGCCCGAGCGAACGGCGCGCGGCTGCTGTACAAGGGCGAGGATTTCACGCGGACGGACCTCGCCTGAGCGGGCGGTGGGAGCGTGCGGGACGCGATTCTCAGGCCGCGACGAGGCGCTCCGCCAGGCCCTGGAACAGGGGCAGCCCATCCTCCCCCCCGCACAGCGGGTCGGCATGGTTCTCCGGGTGCGGCATCAGCCCCAGCACCCGGAGGTTGGGCGACAGGATGCCGGCGATGTCGCGCGCGGCGCCGTTGCGGGTGCCCTCGGCGTAGCGGAAGGCGACCAGCCCTTCGCCGTCCAGCCGGTCCAGCGTCTCGGCGTCGGCGAAGTAGTTGCCGTCGCCGTGGGCCATGGGGGCGCGGAAGGTGTCGCCCTGCTGCCAGCGGCCGGTGAAGGGGGTGCCGGCGCGCTCCACGCGCAGGGTGCAGTCCATGGCCAGGAAGCGCAGCCCGGCGTTGCGCAGCAGGGCGCCCGGCAGCAGCCCGGCCTCGGTGAGGATCTGGAAGCCGTTGCAGATGCCCAGCACGTGGCCGCCGCGCCCGGCGAAGGCGGCGACGTCGCGCATGATGGGGGAGCGGGCGGCCATGGCGCCGCAGCGCAGGTAGTCGCCGTGCGAGAAGCCGCCGGGGAGGACCACCAGGTCCAGCCCGGCGGGCAGGGTGGGTTCGGCGTGCCAGACCATCGTGGGGGTGGCGCCGGCGCGCCGGAGCGCCAGGGCGACGTCGCGCTCGCGGTTGGTGCCGGGGAAGATGACGATGCCGGCCTTCATCGGGCGTGATCCTCGGGCGGGTGCGGCGGCCGGGGGTGGCGGGCCGCGGCGGTGGGGTGGCGGGCGGCGGCGGTCACTGCTGCAGGATGCGCAGCCAGTGCAGGCCGCCCAGGATGGCGATGGTGGCCACCGCGGCGATGGCGGCGGCGGTGACCCAGCGGTCCAGCCCGGCCTTGCCGCGGGCGAGCAGGCCGGGGCGGCGCTTGCCGGGCAGGGCGGCGGTGGCGCGCGGGGTGCGCCAGCGCAGGCCCATGGAGACCAGCACGGTCAGCACCAGCATCAGCAGCAGGGATGCCTTGACCATGGCGAGTCAGGGCGTCCCGGCGGCGGCGGGCTGGGTCACGCGCCCAGGACCTCGACGCGGAAGCTCTCGATCACCGTGTTGGCGAGGAGGCGGCGGGCCATCTCTTCGGCCGCGGTCTGGGCGCGGGCGGGGTCGGTTTCGGCCAGTTCCAGCTCGATCACCTTGCCGGCGCGGACTTCTTCGACGCCGGAGAAGCCGAGGCTGCCGAGGGCGTGGGCGATGGCCTTGCCTTCCGGGTCCAGCACGCCCTGCTTGGGCATCACGGTGACGCGGGCCTTGAGGCGGGGGGCGGCGGTCACTGCATCAGCTCCGGGCCCTTGAGGTCGCGCACCCCGGCTTCGGGGAGGATGCCGAGGCGGCGGGCGACTTCCTGGTAGCCTTCCTCGACCTTGCCGAGGTCGCGGCGGAAGCGGTCCTTGTCCATCTTCTCGCCGGTCTTGAGGTCCCACAGGCGGCAGTTGTCGGGGGAAATCTCGTCGGCCAGGACGATCCGCATCTCATCGTTCTCGTAGAGGCGGCCGAATTCCAGCTTGAAGTCCACGAGCGTGATGCCGACGCCCATGAAGAGGCCGGTGAGGAAGTCGTTCACCCGCAGGGACAGCTGGACCATGTCGTCGAGGTCCTGGGTGCCGGCCCAGCCGAAGCAGGTGATGTGCTCCTCGCTGACCATGGGGTCGTTGAGGCCGTCGTTCTTGTAATAATATTCGACGATGGAGCGCGGCAGGCGCTGGCCCTCGGGGATGCCCAGGCGGGTGGCGAGGGAGCCGGCGGCGACGTTGCGGATCACCACCTCCAGCGGAATGATCTCCACCTCGCGGATCAGCTGCTCGCGCATGTTGAGGCGGCGGACGAAGTGGGTGGGGACGCCGATCTCACCGAGTTTGGTCATCAGGTGTTCGCTGATGCGGTTGTTGAGCACGCCCTTGCCGGTGATGGTGCCCTTCTTGGCGCCGTTGCCCGAGGTGGCGTCGTCCTTGAAGTACTGGACCAGCGTGCCCGGCTCCGGACCCTCGAACAGGATCTTCGCCTTGCCTTCGTAGAGCTGCCGCCGTCGGGCCATCGTGTGTTCGTCCGAATGCTTCCGGGCGCTGGCCGGGGGGAACCCGGCAGCGCGCAGCCCGTGGCTATACCAGGGGTCCCCCCCGGGTGCCACCTGCCGGGTGGGGCGGGGAGGGCTGCCCGGCGCGGGGCTGGGCTGCGGGTGGCGGAAAGGGGGGAGGTCTGAGGGGGCGCTGAGAGATCGTGCCGCGGTTGCACAAAGCAACCCAACGGATGGGCCACTTCGTCGTTATGCCTCCACGCGGCACCGAACAGGCGCCGCGCTCACAGGTCAAGAAGCAAGAGGACGACGCATGAGGACGACCATCACCGGCTTTGCGTTGCTGGCGGCACTGGCGGCGGCTCCTGCCGTCGTGGCGCAGACCACGGGCCAGCCGGGCACCATCGGCACGCCGACCAGCCCGGGCGGCGGCGGCTCCAGCCTGGCGCAGGGCACCCCCGGCACCACCAACCCCTCCGCCACCGTGCCGGGCACCACCGGGACGGGCACGACCGGCACCACCGGCGCGGGCACGACGGGGACGGGCACGGCGGGCAGCGGCAGCTCGGCCACCACCGGCAGCACCGCGGGCGGCCCGCCCAGCACCGGCGGTGCCAATGCCCCCGGCACCAACAGCCCGCCGACCACCACCACCCCGGCGGCCGGTGCCAATAGCTTCACCGAAGGGCAGGCCCGTTCGCGCATCGAGGCGGCCGGCTATTCCGACGTGACCGGGCTGCGCAAGGACGATGCCGGCGTGTGGCGCGGCCGCGCGACGCGCAACGGCACCTCCGCGGAAGTGGGCCTGGACTTCCAGGGCAACGTCGTGACCGGCGCCGCCCCGGCGCGCTGATCGCCCGACGCGACGCTTCACCGCCGCCCGCGCCCCATCCCCGGGGCCAACGGGCGGCGGTTCATCCGACACAGGAAAGGCAGATCATCATGGCCACCCGTACCATTACCCGTATGTTCGACAGCCACGACCACGCGCTCGCCGCGGTGCGTGACCTGGAAGCCGCGGGCTTTTCCCACGACGACGTCAGCCTGATCGCCAGCAACAGCTCCGGCCAGTACGGCAGCGACACCTCCACCGCGGGCACCCGCGTGGCCGATGCGGCCGATGACGACGCGGGCAGCGGCGCCGGCATCGGCGCGACCCTGGGCACCGTGCTGGGCGGCGGCGCCGGCCTGGCGGCGGGCCTCGGCGCGCTGGCGATCCCCGGCATTGGCCCGATCGTGGCGGCCGGCTGGCTGGTGGCGGCGCTGACCGGCGCGGGCGCCGGCGCGGCGGCGGGCGGGCTGCTGGGCGGCCTGACCGGCGCGGGCGTCGATGCGGCCGAGGCCCCGGTCTATGCCGAGGGCGTGCGCCGCGGCGGCAACCTCGTCACGGTGCGCACGGACGAGACCCGCGCCGCGCAGGCGGAGTCGATCCTGGCCAGCCACAACCCGGTGGACGTGTCCTCGCGTGAGGCCGACTACCGCGCCGGCGGCTGGACCGGCTACACGGACGACGCCCCCGACGGCACGCCCGGCAACCCGCCGGGCACCATGGCCAGCCGCGGTCTCGACCAGGTCGCCGGCACCAACACCAGCGGCGCCTATCCCGGCAACGAGGCCGGCCGCCGCACCAGCACCGTCGGCGGCACCACCGGGTCCAGCGACCCGCTGAACACGGCCGGCCGTCCGGACGGCACGCCCGGCAACCCGCCCGGCACCATGGCCAGCCGCGCGGTGGACCAGGTCGCCGGCACCAACGTCAGCGGCGCCTACCCGAACCAGTCCGACGGCACCCCGGCGAACCCGCCGGGTACCGCGGCGGAGCGGGCGACGGACCGCACGCTGGGCACCAACACCTCCGGCACCAACCCGACGCGCACCTGATCGCGCGCCGGTTGCGGCGGCGGCGACCCGGTTCGTGCCGGGTCGCTGTCCGGCGCGGCGGGAGGTGGCCGGGCCTGCCCTGCGGGGGTGGCCCGGCCTTCGAGACGATCGCGGAGCACCGTTCCCGGCCCTGGCCGGCAGCGGTGCTTTCGTGTTCAGCCGACGGCCGTCGGGCCGGTGCCGAGGATCTCGGCGAAGGGCGCGCTGCCCGCCGGGCCGGGGGCGAAGCGCCAGCTGCGGCGGCCATCGGCCGCCAGGGCCAGGAGGCTGGAACACACGGTTCCGAAGCCCGCCACCGGCGCGACGCGCAGCGCAGCGGCGGGACCGTCCTCGCCACCATCGGCCGCCAGCAGGGATTCCCAGTGGCGCCAGTCGCCGCGGTCCGGATCGGGCGGCGGCGCGGCGCGGAACCGCGGCAAGTTGCGGCGCACGCGCGGGCTGGATGGGTCGTTGGGGTCGTGCGCGGTGACCATGGACACGCCCTCGGGCAGCGGCTCGGCGGTGATGCGGCCCTCGCCGGTCCAGCGCAAAAAGAAGGCCGCGCCGGCATCGGCCAGCACGAGGTTGAAGGAGCGCCAGCCGCTGCCGTCCAGCGCCGCGATCTGCCAGGCCGCCGTGGCAGCGTCCGGCGCGGCCGCGGCCAGGAGCGGCAGCTCGCCGCGCGAGCGCTTGCCGGGCTGCGGCCCCAGGCTGCCCGGGCGGTTCAGCACCGCGGCCACCACCCCGGATTCGCCCAGCGCCATCCAGGTGCCGCCGGCCAGCCGGTCCCGCCCGGCGATCACGCCGGGCCAGAAGGGGCCGGGCGGGTCCCAGGGGCGGTCGAGCCGCTCGTCGCGGTTGGCGGCCAGCAGCAGCGGCCAGGGATGGCCGGGGCGGCGCAGGAGCAGGACGGTGCACACGCCGGGCAGCTTTCCGTCGCCCGGCCGGTGCCGTCCAGGGTGGCGCGCACCCGCGGCCGCGGCTCAGTAGCGGTAATAGGTGCCCGGGCGCACGTAATAGACCGGCGGGGGTGGGGGCGGCGCGTAGTAGTAGACCGGCGGGGGCGGTGGCGGGGGCGCGTAGTAGTAGGGCGGCGGCCGGCGGTGCCAGCGCGGCGGCGGGGGCGGCGGCGGGCCCCAGTGTCGGCGCGGCGGGCCGTCCCAGCCCCATTCCACCGGCAGGGTTAGCGACGCGGCCGGGGGCTGCACCTGGGTTTCGGGTTGCGGCCGGGGCGGCGAAGCCTGGGCGGCACCGGCCGCGGCGGCGCAGAGCAGCGCGGCACCGGCGAGCACGGGAAGATGGCGGATCATGGCGAAGGCGGCTCCTTCAAACTGGCCGCAAGCTGGGCTGCGCGTTTGGCACCATCAGGGCGGTGATTGCCCAGATTTTGCCGTGCTGGCGGGAACGGCGCCCGTCATGGCCGCGCGTGGTCGCGGGGCGCGGGACGGCGCGACAACCGGCCGGGCACCGTCGCGGCGGCGGCCCCGCCACACCCGCCCGGGGTCTCGTGGTGGACCCCGGGACATGCCGGGGCAGGGCGAGGGCGCGGCCAACGATGGGCTGGCGTTCGGTCGTGACCCGCAGCCCTTTCCGGGCGCGGCGGGGCGGGAAGACGGCCGGGGCCGCGCCCGGCGTCACGCCCGGAACGGCCCCGGCCCGCGACGGTTCGGCGGGTTCTCAGTCCCGGCCGGCGACGTCGCCGGCATCACCCTTTAGCACGGTATTGTCCGGCCAAGTCTGGGTGAGCTTCAGGCCCGCGGCGTTGCCGCGCAGAAGGGTGACCGCCCCCCTGACATTGTTGATGCAGGTGACGCCGTCGATCGTTTGCACCTTGATCACCTTATCCTTTCCGACCTGGGGGTCGTTCTTGGGACTCACGGCGCTCCTGCCTGTCTTGTTCGTCGGCGTGATCTGTCGCGTGGCCTTGGAATAGGTGAAGGCCCCCAGGGAGGGCTGGTTGATCGGGGTCCTGCAGCACGTCCAGTAGAGGTGGAAGGAACCGCCGAACTCCTGCTGCAGGAAGGCGATGAGGGAGGTCAGGGAGGTTGCGAAGTCGCTCCTGGGCTGCAGCAGGTAGCACCCGGCCTTGTCGGCGCGGCCCATCATGGCCTCACCCTTCATGCTCATGATCACCGAGCTGTCGGGGCAGAGATAATGCTCCCGGTATTTTTCGCCGGTCGTCTTGGTTTCCGCCCACTGCGCGGCCTCGCCCTTTATGAGCGCTGTGCTCACGCCCAGCTGGCTGTTGTAGCCCGGCGCGACAGCCCAGGAGAGGGTGACACCCGCCGGGATGTCGCGCTCCTCGCCCTTCAACCGCATCCTGCCATGGCCCGCGACGAACACGTTGGTGGTCACGATCGGTGGTTCCTTTCGGGTGACGGCGCGCCGGGCGGCCCGGCAGCCGGCCGGGCGGCACGCTGGCCCGTGGCCGCGGTTCTGCGGCCGCAATGACCGCCCGGTGGCGGGTGCCCGGGTCGGAGAAGCGCGGGTGGATAACAGTGCCGGAGCGGACGTAAGCAGGGCGGCCCGCCTTTCACCACGGCCGCGCGTGGTGCTTCCTGGAAGTTCCAGGATATTCCCCGGATTCCTGCGCGGCGCCGGCCGCCCGCGGCCCGGACCGGGAAGGTGGGTGGGACGCAGCGGTCAAGTTCCGGCCGCCTACGGCTTCCCTTCGCGGGGGCGCCGGGTGGCCCACGCGGCGATGGGCAACCGTGCCGCCCAGCCGGTCGCGATCACGCGCCGTCGCGGCACGGCGACGGAGCCGCACCTGCCAGCCGCGCCGGCAGCGCGCCCCCCCGGGCCGGCGCCCCCCGGCGGCCGCGGCGCGGTGCGCCGGCGGCCCGTTCTCACCAGCCGCCGAAGCGGGACCAACGCGCCAGGGGTGCCCCGGCCTCGGCCGGCAGCACGGCGTAGTCGCCGAACTGCGCCGCCGTGGCGCAGGCGTGGTTGGGCAGGATGCGCAGCCGCGTGCCGACGGGAAGCTCGGGCAGGACCTTCGTGCTGCCCGGGCGCAGGCTCAGCGTCCCGTGCTCCTGGCTGGCGGCGGACATGACGAGGTCGCCGAGCACGCGGCCCTCGGCATCGCAGACCAGGCCGTAGCCCTGGTCGACGGCCTGGGTCGCCGTGCCGCGGTCGCGCGACATCGCCATCCAGCCCGCATCCACCAGGATCCAGCCCCGCTCGCGCTGGTGCCCGATCACCGTGGCGAGCACCGAGAGGGCGATGTCGTCCGTGGAGCACACGCCGATGCCGGCCATCACGAGGTCGAAGAAGACGTAGACGCCGGCCCGGACCTCGGTGACGCCGTCCAGGTTGCGCGCGGCATGCGCGGTGGGGGTGGAGCCGACGCTGACGGTGGGGCAGGGCAGCCCGGCCGCCCGCAGGGTTTCCGCGGCGCGGACGGCGGCCGCGCGCTCGCGCTCCGCGAAGGCGGCGTGGGCCTCGTCGCCCGACACGCCGTAGCTTTCGCCGGCATGGGTGAGGACGCCGCGCAGTGCGGCGCCGCCGGCGTGCAGGATGCGGCCGATGGCGGGCAGGGCGGGGTCGTCGGGGCGCAGGCCGGCGCGGTGGCCGTCGCTGTCGATCTCGATCAGCACCGGGATCGGGTCGCCGGCGGCGCGGGAGGCTGCGGCCACGGCCTCGGCCTGCTCGCGGGAATCCAGGATCACCGACAGGTCGCAGCCGGTGGCGCGCAGGGCGAGGACGCGGTTTAGCTTTCCCGGCGCGATGCCCACCGCGTAGAGGATGTCGGGGATGCCGGCGGCGGCGAAAACCTCGGCCTCCTGCAGGGTCGAGACGGTGGCGGGGCCGTTGCCGCCGGCCAACACGCGGCGTGCCACCTCGACGGATTTGACGGTTTTCAGGTGCGGGCGCAGCGAAACGCCGTGCGGCGCGAGGCGGGCGCGCAGCCGGGCGACGTTGCGCAGCATACGGGCCTCGTCGAGCACGAGCTGCGGCGTCGGCAGCTCGCCCAGGCGGTCGGCATCGGTCATGGGCGGGAACTCCTGGGCGCCCCCGCGAACAGGGCGCGGGGGCAGCCGGCGGGTGGGAGGGCGGGGGCGCTCAGCGCGCCGCGTCGCCTTCCGCGAAGACCCGGGCCAGGGTGGCGTCGACGTGGACGAAGTCCTTGCGCGGGTCCATCGCCGCGTCCAGCGCCGCCGCGTCCAGCCGGGCGGAGACTTCGGCGTCGCGCAGCAGCTCGTCGCGGAAGGAACGGCCCTCGGGGGTGCCGAGGGCTTCCCAGGTGGCCATGGCGGCGCGCTGCACGGCGCGATAGCTGTCCTCGCGCGCCAGCCCGGCCTGGGTCAGGGCCAGCAGCACCTTCTGGCTGTGCACCACGCCGCCCAGGGATTCCAGGTTGGCGCGCATGCGCTGCGGGTACACCGTCAGCTTGTCCATCATCCCCGCGGTGCGCATCAGGGCGAAGTCCAGGGTGATCGTGGCGTCGGGGCCGATCACCCGCTCCACGCTGCTGTGGCTGATGTCGCGTTCGTGCCACAGCGCCACGTTTTCCAGCGCCGGCACGGCGTAGCCGCGCACGATGCGCGCCAGCCCGGTGAGGTTCTCGCTCAGCACCGGGTTGCGCTTGTGCGGCATGGCCGAGGAGCCCTTCTGCCCGGGGTGGAAGTATTCTTCCGCCTCGCGCACCTCGGAGCGCTGGAGGTGGCGGACTTCCGTGGCCAGGCGCTCGATGCCGCTGGCCACCACGGCCAGGGCGCAGAAGAAGGCGGCGTGGCGGTCGCGTGGGATCACCTGGGTCGAGACGGGCTCGGGCCGCAGGCCGAGGTGGCGGGCGACATGCGCTTCCACGCGCGGGTCCACGGCGGCGAAGGTGCCCACGGCGCCGGACACGGCGGCGGTGGCCACTTCCTCACGCGCGGCGACGAGGCGGGCGCGGCCGCGGGAGAATTCCGCCCAGTGGCCGGCGAGCTTGAGGCCGAAGGTGGTGGGCTCGGCATGGATGCCGTGGGAGCGGCCGATGGTGGGGGTGTGGGCGTGCTCCTCCGCCCGGCGGCGCAGGGCGGCCAGCACCGCGTCGGTGTCGGCGATCAGCAGGTCGGCGGCGCGGGTGAGCTGCACGCTGAGGCAGGTGTCCAGCACGTCCGAGGAGGTGAGGCCCTGATGGAGGAAGCGCGCCTCGGGGCCGATTCCCTCGCCCAGCCAGGTCAGGAAGGCGATCACGTCGTGGCGGGTTTCGCGCTCGATGGCGTCGATGCGCTCCAGGTCGGCGGCGGAGATATTGGCGACCCGGGCGGCGCCGCGGTCGCGGATGGCGCGGGCGGCTTCGGCCGGCACGGTGCCCAGCTCGGCCATCGCTTCGGTCGCCAGGGCTTCGATCTCGAACCAGATGCGGAAGCGGTTCTCGGGGGACCAGATCGCCGTCATCTCGGGGCGGGAATAGCGGGGAACCATGGGGCCTCCTGGATACGCGGCGGGTTCCCCGCGGCGCGCCGGAAGAACGGCGGCGGGCGGGGAAGCGGCGCTTCCGTGGCGCGGGCGGGGGCGCGCGTCAATCGGGGATCGCGCCGCGGCGTGCGGGGGGAAGCATTGCCGAATGATTGCGGGTTGTTTATGCGCGTTCGGCTCACCCCGGTGCCGGCGCGGCGCCGAGGCTTTCGGTGCCTGCAGGAGGGAACGCCCAAATGACGATGGACTGGTTCATAGCCCTCGGTCAGGTGCTGCTGATCGACCTGGTGCTGGCGGGCGACAATGCCATCGTGGTGGGTATGGCCGCGGCCGGCCTGCCGCCGGACCAGCGGCGCAAGGCGATCCTGTGGGGTATCGGCGCCGCCACCCTGATGCGGATCGGCTTCGCCGCGATCACCACGCAGCTGCTGGCCATCGTCGGCCTGACCTTCGTGGGCGGTCTGCTGCTGCTCTGGGTCTGCTGGAAGATGTACCGCGAGCTGCGGCATTCCCAGGAGCAGGCGGCGCATGCGGCGGTGGCGCAGGACGCGGTCGAGGGCGAGGCGCCCGCGCCGGGCGGCAAGCGGAAGACGCTGGGCCAGGCAATCATTCAGATCCTGGTGGCCGACGTGTCCATGAGCCTGGACAACGTGCTGGCGGTGGCCGGGGCGGCCAAGGACCACCTGGACGTGCTGGTGGTGGGCCTGGCGATCTCGGTGGTGCTGATGGGCGTCGCGGCGACCTTTATCGCCCGGCTGCTGGAGCGCTTCCGCTGGATCGCCTGGGTCGGCCTGCTGGTGATCCTCTACGTCGCCGTGAACATGATCCTGGAAGGCACGCACGAGGTCACCGAGAGGGTGCCCGATGCCTATGCCTACCTGCTGCTGCCGATGGGCTACCTGGCGCAGCCCGGGCTGTTCAGCGCCTGGGTCTGGGTGGGCGCCACGGTGGTGCAGGTGGCGGCGATCTCCGCCGTGGTGGTGGGTGTGCTGAACGCGCTGCGTCCCCGCCGTGCCTGATCTGCGGCGGGCCTGACCTGCGCCGCGCGGGCTGGGGCGCCGCGCTCCGCCGGGGCGCGGCCATGGGCCCGGTTTCCGGCCTGCGGACGTGGCGGCCCGGCCGGGAGCGCACGCCGCGCAGGCTTCACGCGCGTCCTGCTCTGCCCTAGCGTCCGGCCCGTTCACGAGGGGGGCGGCTGCCGCAGCGGCGCGGCCGTGGCCTGCAGAGGAGACGCGCATGGAATCGCTGACCGGGGCACTTCCCGGGCTTCTGGAGATCATCTGGCTCAATATCATCCTGTCCGGTGACAACGCGGTGGTGATCGGCCTCGCCGCCGCCGGGCTGCCGGCGGCGCAGCGCAGCAAGGCCGTGCTGTTCGGCATCGTCGCCGCGGCCGTGCTGCGCATCGTCTTCTCGATCTTCGCGAGCTACCTGCTGGCGCTGTGGTGGATCGACCTCGTGGGCGGCCTGGCGCTGCTCTACATCGCCTGGAACTTCGTAGCCGAGCTGCGCCACTCCAAGGAGGAGGACGCGGCCGAAGGGCACACCGCGCCCGACAAGACGCTGGTGCAGGCGCTGTGGCAGATCGTGGTGGCCGACGTGTCCATGAGCCTGGACAACGTCCTGGCGGTGGCGGCCGTGGCGCGTTCCAACCTGACGCTGCTGATCGTGGGCCTGGCCATCTCCATCGTGATGATGGGCCTGCTGGGCGGGCTGCTGGCCAAGGTGCTGGACCGCTACAAGTGGATCGCCTGGATCGGCGTGGCGCTGATCATCTATATCGGCCTGGAACTGCTGTGGGAGGGCGTGATCATGGCCAATGCCGCGCTGACCCTGGGCCTGCCGGTGCCGGCCCCGCATGTCGCCGCGGAGGTGGCGCATTGAGGGCCGCGCCCGCCCTGCTGCTGCTGGCGCTGGCCGCCGGCTGCGCCCCGCCGGCGGATGCGCCCGGCGCGGGTACGGCGGGCTGGCTGCCGCTGGCCGAGGCGCTGCGGCGCCTGCCGGCGGAGGCCGCGGGCTTTCGCCGGGGTAGCGCGGTGGACGCGCCCGGCCTGGGGCCGGAAGCGCGCACGGTGGACTACGCCACGCCGTCGCGGGCCGCGGCGGCGCAGGTGTCGCTGTTCGACCGCGGCAATCCCGCCCCGGATGAGGCCGCGGCGGCGGTTGAGCTGGACGCGGCGGTGCGCGACGCCACCGCCCTGCCGGTGGAGCGCACCGGCCGCAGCCTGGTGGAACTGTCCCGCCGGCAGGTGCCCGTGCCCGGCGGCGGGCCGCTGAGCTGCGCCGTGCTGGACGGGCGCTTCGGGCGCAACCCGGTGGAGCGTCATGTGTGCCTGGGCGTGGCGGGCGGGCGGCTGCTGCGGGTGCAGGTCACCGTGCCGGACGTGCCGCTGCGCGGCGGGCCGGTGGACCCGGATGCCTTCGCCGTGCAGGTCGCCTCGGCACTGCGGGCGCGGTGAGGGGAGGAGATACGCGGGCCCTGGCCGGCCCGGGTATTGCCGGTCCTTCCCGTCGTCGGCTCAGGCCAGCAGGAAGCCGTCATTGGGCATGGTCGGGGCGAGCAGCGCGATGTGCTCCGGACTCTCGGAGAAGCCGAGCACCACGTCCACGCGGGCGGTGGTGCGGAGCACGCCCTCGTAATAATCCAGTTCCGCCGGGGTGGCGGCACGGTCCAGTGCGTTCTGGTACAGGGCGGAGGCGAAGCCCCGGTCGTCCAGCGTGCCGTAGCGGGCCTGGAACTCCGGGGCGGCGACGAAGCCCAGGGCGACGTCGCGCAGGGTGGCGGCACCGCTTTCCAGCCGTTCGTCGTGATAGGCGAGGCCGGCGGCATCCGGCAGCCGGCCGAGTACGGTGTCGTAGAGGCGCGCGACCTGCGCCGCTTCCCAGTCCCGCACCCAGAGCCCGTTCACTACCGCGCCGCGGGTGTTGTTGATGTTCTCAGGGCTCTCAGAGAAACCCAGGAGCACGCCGCCCCGGCCGATCGTGGGGATGCTGTTGACGTGGTAGGCGATCTCCGCGCCGGAGCCTTCGCGGTGCAGGACGTTGCGGTAGAGCTGCGCCACGAAGCCGTTGTCATCCAACACCCCGTAGGTGGCGGCAAATTCGGGAGAGCCGACGAAGCTGCCGGCCACCTGCGACAGGCTGGCGCCGCCGGCCCGGCCCAGGATCCCGTCCTCGACCGCTTCCAGTTGGAAGGACAGGCCGTGCGCATCCGGCACGCGGTTGAAGGCCGCCTGGTAGAGCCGGTAGACCTGCGCGCTGATGTCCTGCTGGTCCCTGGTGTAGCGGCCGTCGACGAACTCGTAAGCCTCGATGCTGTTCAGGACGGAGAAGCTCGTGTCGGAGGATGCGGGGTTGAGGCCGGGAAAGAAATTCGGGGCCAGGCGCACGGGGACGTCGCGCATCAGCGTGTCGATGCCGACCCCACCGTAAACGCGCTCGCCCGTGCCGTTGCCCGGGTTCAGCCAGTCGTTGCCGTCATCGCCGGACAGGAAGTCTCCGGTTTGGCCGCCGAGCAGCAGATCCACGCCGGTGCCGCCGCGCAACTCGTCCCCGCCGACATCGCCGACCAGCGTGTCGTCACCCACGTCGCCTCTCAGCTCGTCGTTGCCGCCCTGCCCGAGCAGGACGTCATTGCCGTCGCCGCCGTCGAGGTAGTCGTCACCCTCGCCGCCCTGCACCGTGTCGTTCGCGGCCTGGCCATAGATGGCATCGGCGCCGAACTGACCATTCAGGAAGTCGTTGCCGAGCCCTCCGTTGATCCGGTCATTGCCGCCGCCGCCGAAAACCTGGTCATCGCCGGCAAGGGCGTTGATGACGTCGCTCCCCTCGGTGCCGTTCAGCACTTCCGGGTTGTCGGTGCCGGTGATCGAGGCCATGACAGGCTCCTTGATGGCGTTCCTGGGGGATCATGGAGGCTTGGAGCCGACCTTTCGGGAGTCATTCCGTTAACGCAAGATAAAATCCGTCAAAGGTTGCGCAAATCTGGACGCGCCCCACGGCCCAGACGGCTGGGGGAACTGGCCCGGTGAGGTCAGTGGTGCCGCGCCGACTTGCCGGAGCCGGTCCGCATCGCTGGACATGGCCGACGCACTGCAGGGGACCGCGAACGGCGTTCAGGCCCGCGCCGGGATGACGCGGTCAGCCCGGAACAGGTCCGGCCCAGGAGCCGGAAAAGGGACGCCCGGGGAGCTTCCGGCCCTGCCGCCGGAGGGCAGGACTGCGTGCCCCGGCGAGGCTGCCGTCGCCTCGTAGCGCTGCTGCGCCGGCGCTTCAGCCCATGCAGCGCAGGAACAGCACCGAGGGGTGCACCAGCTCGCCCACCTCGGCGGCGCTGCGGGTCGGGCCGCTGGTGGCGGTTTGCGGCCGCACGTTCTGACGGCGCAGGAAATCCAACGCCTCGTTGCCCTTCACCGCGAAGTTCACGTTCTGCGGGATGTCGCCGGTGCGCTGGGCGATGCGCTGGGCGTTCAGCTTGCTCACGATCACGCCCATCACGTTGCCCGAAGCGTCCAGCAGCGGCCCGCCGGAATTGCCGGGCTGCACGGGGGCGGAAATCTGGAACTGCGACTGGTTATCGCTCAGCCCCGTCAGTGCCGACACGTCGCCGGTGGTCAGGGTGGGGCCGGAGGACAGCATCCCCGCCAGGGGAAAGCCGTAGGTCACCACCGCGTCGCCGCGGCGCACCTCCGGCCCGGCGCGAAAGGTCAGGCCGGGGCCGGCATCCTGGCCCAGCTCGATCAGGGCGAGGTCCTTGTCCTCGTCCGTGGCGCGCACGCTGGCCTCGATGTCGCGGCCCTGGGCGTTGCGGGCGCGCAGCGACCGGCATTCCCGCACCACGTGGTTGTTGGTCAGCGCCTGCCGTGCCGAGATCAGGAAGCCGGTGCCGGAGGACACCATGCGCGCCGGCGGCCGCTCGTTCGGGCCCAGCGGCGGCGGCTTGCCGGCCAGCGAGGGCTGCGGCGCGGCCCCGCGCGGCGCCGGCGCGGCATTGCCGGCGCGGCCGCGCGGCGTGGGAGCGGGCGAGGGCGCGGCATCGGCCGGGGGCGGCTTGCCGGCGGCGCTGCCGGGCGCGCCGGGGATGGGAACGGGGGCGCCGGGAATCGGCACGCTGGGAAGGGGGTTCCCGGGCATCGGCACGCCGGCCGGGGGGGGCTTGGGCTGCGCCAGCACCGGCGAGGCCGCGAGAAGCGCCAGGACCGGCAGGGCCGGACGGGGGAGGGGAAGACGCATGGGCGTGAGCCTGCGCGGGCGGCGCGCGGGAATCAACGGCGGCCGCGGCAAAGCCGCGTGAGGCGGCCGGGGCGCGGGTAATGCCGGCCGGGTGCGGGCAGCACCGCGCGCCAGCTGGCGGGAACCACCGGGGGGAGGCACCCGCCCGGCGGCCGGTGCCTCACAGCAGGCCTTCGCGCCGGAAGCTGAGGTGACGGCCGTTGCCCATGATCAGGTGGTCGTGCACCACCACGCCCAGGATGGCCGCAGCCTTGCGGATTTCCTCCGTCATCTCGAGGTCGGCGCGGGAGGGCGTGGGGTCGCCGCTGGGGTGGTTGTGCACCAGGATCACCGCGGTCGCCTGCAGCTCCAGGCAGCGCTTCACCACCTCGCGCGGGTAGACGGGGGTGTGGTTCACCGTGCCGCGGGCCTGGGCTTCGTCGGCCAGGAGGCGGTTCTTGCTGTCCAGGAACAGCACGCGGAACTGTTCCACCGTTTCCCGCGACAGCGCCGCGGTCAGGTAGCCCAGCAGCTTCTCCCAGTTGTTCAGCACCGGGCGCTCGCGCACCTCCTCGGCCAGCAGGCGCAGGGCGGCGGCGCGCACCAGGCGCAGCGAGGCCAGCACCGCGTCGCCCACGCCAGCGACCTCGCGCAGCTCCGGTTCCGGGGCGGAGACGGCGTTGCCGAAGGAGCCGAAGCGGGCGATCAGCGCCTTGGCCAGGGGCTTGGTGTCGGCGCGGGGCATGGCGGCGAAGAGCAGCATTTCCAGCAGCTCGTAATCCGCCAGCGCTTCGGGGCCGCCGCGCAGCAGGCGTTCGCGCAGGCGCTTGCGGTGGCCTTCGGGGCCGCTGGGCAGGGCGGGCGACACCGTGGCGGTCGTGAACAGCGCCGGGGGTTCCGGCGTGAAGGCCAGGCTCGCTTCCTCCATGCCGAAGCGTTTGCCCGTGCCGCGAATCCCTGCCGCTCCCCACAGCCGGTGCGAGTGGAGCACGCGCCGCCGCGCCGCGTCGAGCGGCTTCCGCCGGAGGTGGGGAGGGTGGAAAAGCCCGGGATGACCAGCCTGCGCGCGACCCTGCTCATCTCCGTGCTCCGCCTCCTCCGCGCCAAGCGCTGGCTGGACGACCCCGAGCGGTTCTGGCCGATCGTGCGCCGGCTGGCGGAAAAGGGTCCCGCCGAGCCCGGACGGCGGCGGGAACGCGCCCTGCTGATCCGGCGGGAGCGGGTGGCGGGGCATCTCGTTTTCGTGGCCGGCCCGCGTGAGGGTGGTTCGGGGGCGCGCCTCCTGTTCCTGCATGGCGGCGCCTACGTGCTGCACCTGCAATCCGTTCATTGGCGGCTGATCGAGGATCTGGTGTCGCGCACCGGCGCCACGGTGGTGGCGCCGATCTATCCGCTGGCGCCGGGCGCCGGCTGGCACGAGATCTCCGCCCTCGTCCGCACCGTGTACGACGGGCTGGTGGCGGAACGGGGGGCGGAGGCGGTGTCGGTGCTGGGCGACAGCGCGGGGGGCGGGCTGACGCTGGCCTTCGCCATGGCGCTGCGCGATGCCGGGGTGCCGCTGCCGCGCCGGCTGGTGCTGCTGTCGCCCTGGCTGGATGTTTCCGCCTCCGGTCCGGGGCAGCCGGCGCTGGACCGGCGAGACCCGCTGCTCGGGCTGCACGGGGCGAAGGAGGTGGGGCGGGTTTATGCCCGGGCCAGCGGGATGGCGCCGGAGGACCCGCGCGTCAGCCCGCTCTTCGGGCGGCTGGCGGGGCTGCCGCCGATCCTGCTGCTGACCGGCACGCGCGACATCCTCAACGCCGAGGCGCATCGGCTGCACGCGGCGGCGCGGGCCGAGGGCGCGCCGCTGAGCCTGCGCGAATACCCGGAGATGATCCACGATTGGATGACCCTGCCGCTGCCGGAAGGACGGCGGGCGCTGGACGAGGTGGCGGCGTTTCTGGCCTGACGGCGACGCGTCGCGCTGTTCGGCGCGCGGCGGGACCTGCTAGGAACCGGGCCCGCGATCGTGCCGGCGCCGTGGGCAGCCGCCGCCGGACGCGCGGAAACAGGTTGATGGCGCGCGGAGGGCAGGATGAGCAGGGCCTTTAAGGTGGTGGACGCTTTCTCGTCCCGGCCGTTTCTGGGCAATCCCGTGGCCGTGGTGCTGGATGCCGAAGGACTGGACACGGCGGCCATGCAGGCCATCGCCGGCTGGACCAACCTGTCGGAAACGACCTTCGTGCTGCCGCCCGGCACGCCCGGGGCGGATTACCGGCTGCGGATCTTCACGCCGCGCAGCGAACTGCCCTTTGCCGGGCATCCGACGCTGGGCACGGCGCACGCGATGCTGGAAGCGGGGCGGGTGACGCCGCGCGACGGGCAGCTGGTGCAGGAATGCGCCGTCGGCCTCGTGCGGCTTGCCGTGGCCGGCGAGGGGGCGGAGCGCCGCCTGACGCTGGAACTGCCGTCCGCCACGGTGACGCCGCTGGGGGCGGCGGACATCGCGGAGCTGGAGGCCATCCTGGGCCAGCGCGTGGAGGCCGGGGCCGCGCCGTCGGTGGTGAATGTCGGCGCCGTCTGGGTGGTGGCGCAGCTGGCCGATGCGGCCGCGGTGCTGGCCCTGCAGCCGGATCTCGCGCGCTCGGCGGCCTTCGAGCGGCGGCTGGGGGTCACGGGCGTGACGGTGTTCGGCCAGGGCGAGGGAACGGGGATCGAGGTCCGCTCCTTCGCGCCCTCCGGCGGCGTGCCGGAGGACCCGGTTTGCGGCAGCGGCAATGGCAGCGTGGCGGTGTTCCGGCGGGAACGGGGGCTGTTGCCGCCGGGCGGAGCCGACTACCTGGCCACCCAGGGCCGCTGCGTCGGCCGCGACGGGCGCGTCGCGGTGCGGGTGGCGGCGGGCGGCCAGGTTTCGGTCGGTGGTGCCTGCGTCACCTGCGTGGACGGGGTGCTCGCCCGCTGAGCCGCCGCGGCCGGGCCCGGCCGGTCAGGGCCGCGCGGGTCCGACGCGGGGGGGCCAGCGGCACCGGCCGAACCGGCGCGTCGAGGGGTGTTCCGCAAGCTGCTGGACAGCGGCATGGCGGGCGAGAACATCGGCGCGCCATGCCGGTCCTCGCCGTCGGGCATCGCCGCGACGCCCGAACGTCGCTGGCCGGCTTGGGCGCGGATGGGTCAGCCTGACGGACACTCTTGTCTGAGCATCCGGCCGTCCGGGGAAGAGGGATCAGCCCGGCAGGGGCAGGGGGCTGCGGTCGGCTCGTCGGAGGTCCAGCCTTCCGGCCCTTCCGACAGGGCGTGGAAACGGCCGCTCGCCTCGTCCAGGCGGCGCAGCACGCCGTCGGCCACGTCGAACCAGACCCCGTGCACGGCAAGGCTGCCTTGCGCCTCGCGCTGGGCCAGCCAGGGAAAGGAACGGAGGTTGCGCAGCGACTGGCGGATGGAGGCGAACTCCATCGCCTGCTGGTCGTCCAGCGGGTCGCAGCCTTCGCACACCAGGGCCAGTTCGCGGGCGGGGGCGAGGAGGTCCATCCAGCGGGCCACGAAATCGCCGTGCGAGGCGTCGATGCCGCGCTGCTGGTTGTCCCGGAAGGCGCGCACGCCGCCGCAGGACGCGTGGCCGAGCACCACGACGTGCTGCACCTCCAGCGTGCGGACGGCGAACTCGATGGCGGCGGAGGTGCCGTGGTAGTTGGCATCGGGTTGGTAGGGGGGGACGAGGTTGGCGACGTTGCGCACCACCAGCATCTCGCCGGGGTCGGCGTCGAACACCACCTCGGGCGCCACGCGGCTGTCGACGCAGGCGATCATCAGCACCTGCGGGCTCTGCCCGGCGGCGGCCAGTTCCGCGTAGTGCTGGCGCTCGCGCCGGAAGCGGGTGTGACGGAAGCCACGATAGCCCTCGATCAGGCGCAGCGGGAAGTCGGCGGACATTCGCGGCGGGCCGCTCAGGCCGCGAAGCTCGGCTTGTCCAGCCCGGCGGGGGAGAGCGTGAAGATCTCGCACCCCGTGGCGGTGACGCCCACCATGTGCTCGTACTGGGCGGACATGGAGCGGTCGCGGGTCACGGCGGTCCAGCCGTCGTCCAGCACCTTCACCTCCGGGCGGCCGGCATTCACCATCGGCTCGATGGTAAAGAACATGCCCTCCTTCAGCACCGGGCCTTCGCCGCGGCGGCCGAAATGCAGCACGTTGGGCGGCGCGTGGAAGGTGCGGCCGATGCCGTGGCCGCAGAAGTCCCGCACCACGGAGAAGCGGTTCTTCTCCACGAAGCTCTGGATGGCGTGGCCGATGTCGCCCAGCGTGGCGCCGGGCTTCACCACGGCGATGCCGCGCATCAGGCTCTCATAAGTGACCTCGAGCAGCAGGCGCGCCTTGGTGGAGGGGGTGCCCGCCACGTACATGCGCGAGGTGTCGCCGTGCCAGCCGTCCAGGATGGGGGTGACGTCGATGTTCAACACGTCGCCCTCGGCCAGCCGGCGGTCGCCGGGGATGCCGTGGCAGACGACGTGGTTGATGGAGATACAGGAGCTTTTCGGGTAGCCGCGATAGCCCAGCGTCGCCGGGGTGGCGCCGCGTTCCACCATGAAGTCGTGGCACAGCTTGTCCAGGGCATCGGTGGTGATGCCGGGCTGGACGTGCGGCCCGATCATGTCCAGGCATTCGGCGGCCAGCCGGCCGGCGCGCCGCATTCCTTCGAAGTCATCGGGGCCATGCAGCGGGATCCGCCGGGCCTCACCTGCCGCTTGCTCCATGGCAGCGAAAATGCGGCCCGGCGGCGTGGCTTGCAAGGCCGGGGCGGCAGGCGCAAGGGGAATGGGTGACCCGCGAGCGCATCAATTGGCGGAAAGATCCGCGAGCCACGGCGGCCATCGTCGCCAGTGCCCTGTTCATGCAGAACCTGGACAGCAGCGTGGTGGCCACGGCCCTGCCGGCCATGGCGCGGGACCTCGAATCCACGCCCGTGCACCTTTCGGCGGCGATCACCTCCTATCTCGTGGCGCTGACGGTGTTCGTGCCGGTGTCGGGCTGGGTGGCGGACCGCTACGGCGCCAAGCGGGTGTTCCTGTGGGCGATCGCGGTGTTCGTGGCCGCCTCCATGGCCTGCGGCCTGTCGCAGAACCTGCCGCAACTGATCCTGGCCCGGGTGGTGCAGGGGCTGGGCGGGGCCATGATGGTGCCCGTGGCCCGGCTGCTGCTGCTGCGGCAGGTCAACAAGGAGGACCTAGTCCGCGCCACCACCTGGCTGACCATGCCGGGCCTGCTGGGGCCGATCATGGGGCCGCCGCTGGGCGGCTTCCTGACCGATACCCTGAGCTGGCACTGGGTGTTCTGGATCAACCTGCCGGTGGGGCTGCTGGGGCTGGTGCTGGCCTGGCGCTTCATCACGCCGCCGCCGCAGGACCGGCCGCCGCGGCTGGACGTGGTGGGCGTGCTGCTGGTGGGGCTGTCGCTGGCCGCGCTGATGGCCGGGCTGGAAACCATAGGTCGCGAGCTGATCCCGCCGCCCTGGCCGGCGCTGCTGCTGGGCGCGGGCGCCGTGCTGGGCGTGCTGGCGGTGCGGCATTGCCGGCGCGTGCCGCACCCGGCGGTGGACCTGACGCTGCTGCGCTTCCCTGCCTTCCAGTCCGCCGTCGTGGCGGGGACGCTGTTCAGGCTGGGCGCGGGGGCGACGCCCTTCCTGGTGCCGCTGACCCTGCAGCTGGGCTTCGGGGCCTCGGCGACCACCTCGGGGCTGGTCTCGCTCGCCTCGGCGCTGGGGGCACTGGGGATGAAGCCGGTGGTGCGGCCGGTGCTGCGCCGCTTCGGCTTCCGCAACACGCTGATCTGGAACACCGTGTTCCAGGCCCTGGCGATCGCCGGGCTGGCGCTGCTGACGCCGGCCTGGCCGCTGGCAGGAGTGTTCGTGCTGCTGGCGGTGGGCGGGGTGTTCCGCTCCCTCCATTTCACCTCGCTCAACTCGCTCGCCTATGCCGAAATCCCGCAGCCCCGCCTCAGCGCCGCCACCAGCCTGTATTCCACCGCCCAGCAGCTTTCCATGGCGCTGGGCGTGGTCACCGGCTCCACCGCGCTGACCGCGGCCGTGGCCCTGTCCGGCCAATCCGGGCCCAGCCTGGGCAGCTTCGCCATCGCCTTCCTGGCGGTGGCCGCCATCACGCTGATCTCCATCCCCATGGTCATGCGCCTGCCCCCCGACGCCGGCGCCGCCGTGTCCGGCCACCAACCCAAGGCGGCCGGCAAGGGCTGAGCCGCCGCCGGTCGTCGTCGTTGGTGGAGGTCTGGTCCGGGTGGGGCGGTTGGTCCTGGGTTGGCTGACCGAGGCCAGGGGCGCTGCCCCTGGACCCCGCCGGGGAGTTACGAACTCCCCGGACCCCGCGTTGAGTGCCTCCGGCGGGGGCGGGTTGGCTGAGGGCAGTCATTGAGGATCGCGTTGTCCGGCCCGCCCCCGCCGGAGGCACTCATGAGGTCGAGGAGCCTAGGGTGTGTGACTGAAGTGAGTGATGGGCTGGGTGTGATGGGGGTTTTCTGGCCGTGCCACTCTGAAAGTGTTCGACGCTTTCGGGGATGGCACGGCCATGACCAGGTCCAGCCTGGACGAC
>NZ_JBLLEB010000060.1:0-15105 GCF_047690175.1 Roseomonas sp. BN140053
CCCGCCTCGCCCTGCGGCGCGACAAAACACGCTCCAGCTGGTTGGGCTTCGCCCATCTCGCCGCCACCCTCCTCAACCAGCGCTCCTCTCACTTCAGTCACACACCCTAAGCTCCTCGCGGGGTGTCCAGAGGGGCAGGGCCCCTCTGGCCTCGGCCGGAATATCCAGGCGCACCCGTCCCCCCGGGCCAGCCCGCCACCAGCGGTGCCGGCCGGTGGTGGCTTGGCCCGGGCTGGGGGCAATGGCGGTTGGGCGGAAAAAGCAACGGTTTGGGGGTGCGGCACTGCCGCGGCGGTGGCGGACGTGCCACCATGCGGGCGGGAACGCGGAACACGAATGATGCGCTTGCTGCCTCTGCTGGGTGCCCTGCTGTGCGTTGCGGCGGGGGTGTCGCAGCCCTTGCCGGCGCTGGCGCAGTCCTCGTTCAGCCTGCCCGGGCTGGAGCGCGACAGCAACAGCTACGCGTCCGAGCTGGGCCGCCGCTTTCCCGCCGGGGCCAACGCCCAGCTGCGCGCCCGGGCCGAGCAGACGGCGCGCGATGCCGAGCGGCGCAACGACTGGGCGGCGGCGGCGGCGGCCTGGGAACAGCGCCTGGGCATGCCCGAGCCCACGGCGGCGATGTGGCTGTCGCTGGCGCAGGCGCAGCTGAGCCGCAACCCGCCGGAAGCGGCGCGGGCGCTGCAGGCGGCGTGGCAGAACTTCATGATGGTGCCGGCCGGCACGGACGAGATCCCCTCGCTGCAGGTGATCGCGCAGGCGCTGCAGCGGCTGGACCGCCAGGCGCAGGCGATCGTGGCGCTGCAGGCGGTGACGGAGCGCGCGCCCGATGACAGCAAGGCGCGCGACGCCCTGGCCCAGGCGCGCCGCGCCGCCGGGCTGCTGGTGAGCAACACCCGCCCCGAGCCGGAGGCCGATCCCGCCCGCGCCTGCATCAGCTTCGCGGGGTCGCTGACCGCGGCCGCCGACTTCCGCCCCGGCGACTGGGTGCGCGCCGACCCGCCGATCCCCGACCTGGCGGTGGAGCGGGAGAACGGGCAGCTCTGCGTCGCGGGCCTGCCCTGGGGGCGGTCGACGCGGATCGTGCTGCGGGCCGGCCTGCCGGGCCAGGACGGCGTGAACCTGCGCGCCGACACGCCGGTCAACATCGCCATGCCCGACCGTGCGGCCAAGGTGCTGTTCGACGGCACCCGCTTCCTGCTGCCGCGCGGGCAGGCGTCGCGGGTGGGGATCGCCACGGTGAACCTGCGCTCGCTGAAGCTGACGCTGGTGCGGGTGACGGAGCGCAACCTCGTGCCCTTCGGGCGCGACAACGCGCTGGGCAACGGGTTGGAATCCTACCTCGCGGGCGACGTGGCGGATCGTTGGGGCCGCACGGTGTGGCAGGGCCGCGCCGAGGTGCCGAACTTCCGGCCCAACGTGACGACCCGCACCGTTTTGCCGCTGCCGGACGCGATGGCGGCCGCTGGTCCCGGGCTCTACGTGCTGGTGGCGCAGAACGGCGAGGACAAGGAGAGCGACGGCAGCTCCTACGAGACCACGGCGGGGTTGCAGATCCTGGCCACGGACCTGGGCCTGACCGCCTGGCGCGGGCCGGACGGGCTGGCAGCGCAGGTGCGCTCCTTCGGGGAGGGCACGCCGCGCGAGGGCATCCGCGTGGCGCTGATGTCGCGCTCCAACGACATCCTGGCGGAAAGCCGCACCGGGCCGGACGGCCTGGTGCGCTTCGGGGCGCCCCTGCTGCGCGGCCAGGGTCCGATGGCGCCGGTCAACCTGACGGCCGAGACCGGCGACGACCTGGTGACCATGAACCTGGAGGCCGCGTCCTTCGACCTGTCGGATCGCGGCGCCGAGGGCCGGGTCAGCCCGGGGCCGCTGGACGCCTTTCTCTACACCGACCGCGGCATCTACCGGCCGGGCGAGACGGTGAACCTGACGGCGCTGCTGCGCGACGGCGCCGGGCGGCCGCAGGACCTGCCGCTGCGCCTGAAGCTGCTGCGCCCCAACGGCCAGGTCGCCGCCGAGGCGGTGCCGCCGCGCGGGCCGGACGGGGCGGTGCTGTGGTCGGTGCCGCTGAGTTCCGGCGCTTCGGTGGGGCAGTGGACGCTGGAAGCGCGCACCGAACCGGACCAGCCGGCGGTGGGCAGCGTGAGCTTCACCGTGGACGCCTTCGTGCCGGAACGGCTGGCGATGACCTTCGGCCCGGCGCCCGGTCCGCTGGTGCCCGGCACGCCACTGCCGATCCCGCTGACGGCGCGGTTCCTGTACGGCTCGCCCGGTTCCAACCTGGAAGGCGAGTTCAACGGGGTGATCTCCGTGGACCCCGATCCCTTCTCGGCGCCGCCGCCCGGCGCGCCGGGCGGCGTGCAGGGCACGCCTGAGGGCACGCGGCGGCAGAGCCCGTGGCGCGGCTGGCGCTTCGGCCTGGCGGAGGAGCCGCTGACCGGCGGGCTGTCGGCGGACGGCACGGTGGCGACGGACGAGGCCGGCAACGCCACGGTGTCGGTGAACCTGCCGGCGGTGCCGGACGCGACGCGGCCGCTGCGCGCCGAGCTAACGGTGACGCTGAACGACCCCAACGGCCGTCCCAGCCGCGCCAGCCTGACCGTCCCGATCCGCGGCACCGCGCCCTACGTGGCGATCAAGCCGGCCTTCGAGGGCGGCAGCGTGGACGCCAACACGGAAGCGGGCTTCGACCTGGCGATCGTGTCACCCGACGGCGCCGCGTTGCCCGGGCGGCTGCGCGTGCGGCTGGTGCGGGAGCGGCCGGAATGGCGCATCGTGACGCGCAACGGCACCGCCCGCTACGAGACCACCTGGCGCGACGAGCCGGTGGACAGTGCCGAGGTGAGCACCGCCCCCGGGGCGCCGGCGCGCTTCGCCCGGGCGCTGCCCTTCGGGCGCTACCGGATCGAGGCTGCGCAGCCCGGGGGGCTGGGCATCGCCGCGATGCGCTTCCGTTCCGGCTGGGTCGGCACGGACAGCCCGGAGGTGCCGGACAAGGTGGACGTGTCCGCCGACCGCCCGGCCTACAACCCCGGCGACACGGCACGCCTGCACATCAGCTCGCCCTTTGCCGGCCGTGCCAGCGTGGCGGTGCTGACGCAGGGGCTGGTGTCGCTGCGCGAGGTGGAGGTGCCGGAGGGCGGCACGGACGTGTCCGTGCCGGTGGACCCGAGCTGGGGGCCGGGCGCCTACGTTACGGTGACGGTGTTCCGCCCCGGCCGCGCCGCGGAAGGGCAGCCGCGCCGGGCGTTGGGCCTGGCCTGGGTGGCGCTGGACAAGGCGTCCCGCTCCCTGGGCGTGGCGATCGACACGCCGGACCTGTTGCGCCCGCGGCAGCGGGTGGAGGTGCCGGTGCGCGTGTCCGGCGCGTCCGGCTCGGGCGGGACCGGCGTTGCCGGCCCTGTGCACCTGACGCTGGCGGCGGTGGATGAGGGCATCCTGCGCATCACCCGCTTCAGCTCGCCCGACCCGGTGGAGCACTTCATGGGGCGGCGACGCCTGGGCACCGATATCCGCGACGACTACGGCCGGCTGATCCCGCCGCCGGAGGGCGACGTGGCGGCGCTGCGCCAGGGCGGCGACGCCGACCTGACCGCCGGGGCGCAGCCGCCGCAGCGCATCGTGTCGCTGTTTTCCGGCATCGTGGAGGCGGGGCCGGACGGGGTGGCGCGCGTGCCGCTGGACTTGCCGGACTTCGCCGGCGAGTTGCGGCTGATGGCGGTGGCCTGGAGCGGCGACCGCACCGGCGCGGCCTCCAAGCCCGTCACCGTGCGCGACCCCGTGGTGGCGGAGGCGCTGCTGCCGCGCTTCCTGGCGCCCGGCGACGAGGTCCGGCTGCCGGTGCTGCTGGGCAATGTGGAACTGCTGGCCGGGGAGGTGGTGGCCGAGCTGCGCGTGGAAGGGCCGCTGGTGCTGGACGGGCCGAACCGCCTGACCGCGACGCTGGCCACTGGCGCCCGCGCCACGCCCTTCACCACGCTGCGCGCCACCGGCGCCGGCGAGGGGGTGGTGCGGCTGGCCGTGACCGCGCCGGGTGGCTTCCGGGCGGAGCGGGAAAGCCGCATCAGCGTGCATTCCTCGCGCCCGCAGCTGACGGAGGTGGCGGTGGGCGACCTCGCACCGGGCGCGCAGGCGAACATCGCGCCGGATCTCGGCCGCTTCGTCGCGGGCACCGCCAGCGTGCGCGCGGTGTGGGGGCAGCCGGTGCGCTACGACCCCGACGCGCTGCTGCGCGCGGCGCTGGACTTCCCGCTGTGGTGCGCCGAGCAGTCCGCCACCAAGGTGCTGGCCCTGGCCGTGTCGCCCTGGGCCTTTCCCGATGCCGGGCAGCGCGACGTGCAGCTGGGGCAGGCGATCTCCCGCCTGCTGGACCGGCAGCGCTACGACGGCGCCTTCTCGCTGTGGTCGGCGAGCGGCGAGGCGGAGCCCTGGGTGACCGCCTACGGCACGGAGGCGCTGCTGCGCGCCAAGGCCGTCGGGGCCACCGTGCCGGAAGCGGCGCTGGTGGCGGCGCTGCGCAGCCTGGCCTCGGATGCGGAGGACGTGACGCCCTCCAAGCCCGAGGAGCGGGCCGACCAGGCGTATCGCCTCCACGTGCTGGCGCTCGGGAACCAGCCCTTGCCGGGGGCGACGCGCCGGCTGTTCGCGCAGCTCGACGAGCTGCCGACGCCGGTGAGCAAGGCGCAGCTGGGCGCCGCGCTGGCGCGTATCGGCGACACGCCGCGGGCCGAGGCCGCCTTCAACGCGGCGCTGGCCTCGGCGCAGCGGCGGCCCTGGTACCACGACTACGGCAGCGCGGTGCGCGACGGGCTGGCGGTGACGCTGCTGCTGAAGGAGAGCGGCGTGCTGCCCGACCGGCTCTCGGCGCAGCTGGCGCGGCTGCCGGGGCCGGCGGAGATTTCGCCGCAAACCACCTCTACCCAGGAACAGGCCTGGGCCATCGCCCTGGCCGCCACGCTGGGCCGGGACGCGCGCCCGACGCGGGTGGCGCTGAACGGGGTGAACCAGCCGGAACGGCCCATCATCAGCGCGCCGCTGAACGGCGCCACGACGGTGCGCAACAACGGCGACCGGGCGGTGGTGCAGTCCGTGACCGTGACCGGCTTGCCGGCGCAGGCGCTGCCGGCAGCGCGGTCGGGGATGCGGGTCAGCCGGCGCTTCCTGACCATGCAGGGCGCCGACCTGAACCTCGACCAGCTGCGGCAGAACACGACCTTTATCCTGCTGGTGGAAGCGCGGGCGGAGGATGGCGAGCCGCATCGCACCCTGGTGCAGCAGGGGCTGCCGGCGGGCTGGGAAGTGTCCAGCCGCCTGCCTTCCGGCGACGTGCCGGGGATGGCGTTCCTGGGCACCCTGTCGGAGCCCGCCACCACCGCGGCGCTGGATGACCGCTTCGCCCTGGCGGCGGACCTGACGGCCGCGGCGCCGGTGGGCCGTTACGCCGTGGTGCTGCGCGCCGTCACCCCCGGGCGTTTCGAGCTGCCCGGTGCCGAGGTGCGGGACATGTACCGTCCCACCCTGTTCGCGCGGCAGAATGCCGGCCGGGTGGCGGTGCTGCCGCCGGAGTGAGGCGATGGGGATGGCCCGGCGTTCCGGGAGAGGGAGAAAGAATTCTCCCCCTCCCGGACCCTCCCCCTCATCTTCTTTCGTGAAGCTGCCGCCGTCGTGGTTGCCGCCGGGGGCGCGCCGGAGGGCGTCGCCCTCCGGCGACTGCGGCCGCCGACGTGTCGGCAGCATGGCATCCTTGCTTCAGCGTCCCGCGCATCGGCGGCCGCGCGGCAGCCCCCCGAGAAAAGATGAGGGAGGGTATCGGGAGGGAGAATTCTTTCTCCCTCCCGGGCCACCCTCACCACCCATCGCTTACGAATGAGACGCCGCCCCCTGCTGCTGGCGGCGGTCGCGGTGCTCGTCGCGCCCCTACTGGCCTTTCCCGTGCTGGACCGCATGTTTCCGCCGGACCTGTCGCGGCTGGACGCGCCGGCCCGGGTGGTGCTGGACCGGCAGGGGCGCGTGTTGTCGGTGCTGCCGGCGCCGGGCGGGGTGTGGCGCCTGCCCGCCTCGCCCGAGGCGGTGACGCCGGAACTGGTGGATCTTCTGGTCGCGGCAGAGGATGCGCGCTTCCGCTGGCACCGCGGGGTGGACCCTTTCGCGCTGCTGCGGGCGGCCGGTCAGTGGGTGCGGGCGGGGCGGGTGGTGTCGGGCGGCTCCACGCTGAGCATGCAGGCGGCGCGGCTGCTGGAACCGCGGCCGCGCACCCTGCGCTCCAAGGCGATCGAGGCGTTCCGCGCGCTGCAGCTGGAAACGCGCTTCGGCAAGGACGGCGTGCTGGGCATCTGGCTGACGCTCGCGCCGATGGGCGGCAACCTGGAAGGCGTGCGCGCCGGGGCGCTCGCCTGGTTCGGCCGCGATGGCCGGCAGCTGAATCCGGCCGAGGCCGCGCTGCTGGTGGCCATTCCCCGCCGCCCCGAGGCGCTGCGCCCGGACCGCCACCCCGCCGCGGCACTGGCGGCGCGGGATGCGCTGCTGCTGCGCCGGGCCGCCGGGGCGCCGGGCATCACCGCGGCGGATCGCGCCACCCTGTCCGGGCCGGTGCCCACGGCGCGACAGCCCATGCCGGCCCTGGCGCCGCACCTGTCGCGCGAGGTCGCGCGCGCCAGCGCCACGGGCGAAACCGCCCGCGCCGGGGTGATGGGCGAGACCGCCAGTGCCGGGGCGACGGGCGATGCCGCCCGTGCCGGGTTGATGGCTGAAGCCGCCCGCGCCGCCACGGTGCACACCACGATCGACGCGCCCACGCAGCGCGCCCTGGAAGCGCTGCTGCGCGACGCCCGGCAAGGGCTGCCGGCGCGGGCCTCGGCCGCGGCGGTGGTGGCGGAGCTGCGGACGCGGGAGTTGCGCGCCGTGGTGGGCGGCGCCTGGGGGGAGGAAGCGCGGGCCGGGGCGTTGGACCTGACGCGGGCGGTGCGCTCGCCCGGTTCGGCACTGAAGCCGCTGCTCTACGCCCTGGCCTTCGAGGCCGGGGTGGCGCGGCCGGACACCGTGCTGGACGACGCGCCCACCCGCTTCGGCGCCTATGCGCCCGAGAATTTCGATCACGGCTTCACCGGCCGCGTCACCGCGGCGGATGCGCTGCGGCGGTCGCTGAACCTGCCCGCGGTGTCGCTGCTGGACCGCGTCGGGCCGCTGCGCTTCGCCAGCCTGCTCAAGGCGGCGGGCGCCACGCCGCGCCTGCCGCGCAACGCCGAGGCCACGCTGCCCCTGGCGCTGGGCGGGGTGGGCGTCACGCTGCGGGAACTGGTGGCGGTCACCGCCGCCCTGGGCGATGGCGGGCGCGCCGCGCCGCTGCGCTGGCGGCCCGAGGCGCCGATGCCGCTCGCCGCCGCGAACCCGGTGCTGGACCCGCGCGCCGCGGCGCAGGTGGCGGCCATCCTGACGCGCGGCTTCCCGGCCGGCGGGCCGCCGGGGGTGGCGTGGAAGACCGGCACCTCCTGGGGCGGGCGGGATGCCTGGGCGGTGGGCTTCGACACCCGGCACGTGGTGGGCGTGTGGGTCGGGCGGCCGGACGGCACGCCCGTGGTGGTGGGCACCGGCGGCGCCACCGGCGGCAACCTGGCGCTGCCGCTGCTGGCGCGGGCCTTCGCGCTGCTGCCGGAATCGCCGCGCCCGGTGCCTGCGGCGACCGGTGCCGACCTGCGCCCGGAACAGTGGCGCGACGTCGCCGACCGGCTGCGGCTGCTGTTTCCGCCCGCCGGCGCCACGGTGGAGGGCGGCGGGCTGCTGACGCTGCGGGCGGCCGGGGGGCGGCGGCCGCTGCGCTTCCTGGTGGATGGCGCGCCGATCGACAGCACCCCGGCGCGGCGCGACACCGGCTGGACGCCGCCGGGGCCGGGCTTCTACCGCGTCACCGTGCTGGACGCGGATGGAACGGCGGCCTCGGCACCGGTGCGGGTGCGCCCGGCGGAGTGAGGCGGCGGGCTGCGGCCGCCCCACGCGGCGGGGTGAAGCGGCAGGCCGCGGCCTGCCGGCGCTGGGACGGCGTCAGGGCGTCGAAGCCGAGAGCCGCGCGAAGGCGGCGTCGCGTTGCCGGCTGGCCTCGTCCAGCCGCGTGCGGGCGGCCTGTGCCCAGCCGCGATCGGCGTCCAGGGCTGCCATCTGCACCGCCTGCATGCGCGCCACCTCCGCCGGCTGCGGGCCGCCGAGGCCTTGGCTGGCCTGCACCATGCCGGTGGCCGAGAGCGAGCGGCGGAACTGTTCTTCCGTCAGCGGCAGCTGCGCGTTGGCCTGGCCGAATTGCTGCGCGGCCTCGGTGTAGATGCGCTGCGCCGCGTCGAAGGGCAGCTCCGTCGGGCGCAGCCCGCGGGAACGGCCGAAGGTCACCAGCTCCGAGGCGAAATGGTGGCCGATGCGGAAGGGCACGTCGGCGACGCGCTGCAGCGTGTCCGCGAGTTCGGTGGTGGTGGAATAATCGTTGTTCACCTCTTCCAGCGCGCGGGGCGGGTCGAAGCGGAAGGCGGGCAGCAGGCTGGCGAGGCCCTGGTACATGCGGGCCGCGTCGCGCAGCACCGGGTCGGGCGCGAAGAGCTTGTAGTCCATCATGCCCGCGGGGACGTTGTGGGCGCGCAGCATGTAGCCCTGGGCGCCCGCCACCACGGTGCTGGCCAGCGCGCGCAGGTACACCATCCCCGACGGGTTGCGCTTCTGCGGCATGATGCTGCTGGTGCCGGTCTCGCCGCCTTCCGAGAGCAGCAGCCAGGGCCGCGTTTGCGCGTATTGCTGGGTGATGTCGGCCAGCAGCATGCCCACGGTCAGCGCGCCGGTGGCGGCGGCAGCGTCCGCTTCGGCGCGGGTGTCGGCCTCGGCGATCTGGTTGGCGTCGAAGGAGTTCTCGATCACGCCGTCGAAGCCGAGCAGCGCGGCGAGGCGCGGGCGGTTCACCGGAAAGCTGGAGGTGCCCAGCGCGGCGGAGCCCAGCGGCGACTGGTTGATGCGGGCATAGCTTTCCCGCAGTCGGGCGGCGGCGCGGTTCAGCGCCTCGGCATAGCCGAGCATGTAGTGGCCGAAGGTGATGGGCTGCGCCTGCACGCCCCAGGTATAGGCCGGGACGATGTCGTCCGGATGCGCCGCGGCCATGCGCAGCACCACCTCGCGCGCGGCGTTGAGGCTGTCGAGCAGGTCCAGCACGTCCTCGCGCAGGAACAGCCGGCCGAAGGTGGCGCCGAGGTCCTGGCGGCTGCGGCCGGAATGCAGCCGCGTCACGTCCGGGCCGCCGGCGGCCACCAGGGAGCGTTCCACCACGAGGTAGTCGGCGGAGCGCGCGGCGCCGGGCCGGGCGCCTTCCTCGATGACCTGGCGGATGCTGTTGGCGATCTGCGTGCCGAGCGGCCGCGGCACGATCCCCTGTTCCACCACCATCACGGCGGAGGCCTTGTTCATCTCGCCGAGCCAGAAGAAGCCGTCGCGCGGCGGGTCGGCCGCTCCGGCGCTTCCGCTCGTGGCCGCCAGGACGAGCATCAAGGCGGCGGCTATTCGCTTCATCGGCGTTTCTCCCCGTGGCGTCAGGACGGCCGGCATAGTTCCGCGTCGGCCGGCGGCGAACAAGGCGACCCTGCGCCCGGGTTGCCGGGCGCGGCTTCCCGGCGGCGCGGCGGTTTTCCGGCCGTTTCGGCAACCGCCTTCCGCCGCGGTGCTTCCTTTCCTTCCGAGAGTGGCTAGGGAAGCGGGATGCAGCCATCGGACGCAGCGAAGCTGGCACGGGTACTGGGATTGCTGGGCTCCGAGCATGTCGGGGAACGGGCTGCGGCGGCCGCGGCGGCGCATCGCCTGGCCAAGCGGCTCGGCCTGTCCTGGCAGGAGGTGCTGATGCCCCGGCGGGAGAACGGTGCCCCGCCCGATCCGCGCCGCCCGGCCCCGCCGGACATGCTGGAAGCGGCGCAGTCCCGGCTGCGGCAGTCGCAGCGCGAGAATGACGACCTGCGTCGGCAGATCTCGCGGCTGAAGCGCAGGCTGGAAGCGATGCACCAGCCATCGCCGCCGCGCTGGCCGGACTGAGCGGGGGCGTGGCCACCGCGATGCGGGCGGGGGCCGCGTGACGGCGGCCGGGCGCAGCCGCGGCGCGGTGGTGCTGGCCCTGGGCGCGTCGCAGACGCTGGCCTGGGCCTCCACCTACTACCTGCCCGCGGTGCTGGCGGACCTGGTTTCGGCCAGCCTCGAACTGCCGCGGGAATGGTTCTTCGGCATCTTCTCCGCCGCGCTGCTGCTGTCGGGCCTGCTCGGCCCCGTTGTGGGACGGGCGATCGACCGGCGCGGCGGGCGCGACGTGCTGGTGTTGTCCAACCTGCTCTTCGCCGCCGGGCTGCTGATCCTCTCGGCCGCGACCGGGCCGGGTGGGCTGGCGCTGGCCTGGGCGGTGCTGGGCGCCGGCATGGCCTGCGGCCTCTACGATGCCGCCTTTGCCACCCTGGCCGGGCTGTTCCGCGCGGAAGCGCGCGGGCCGGTCACCGGCATCACCCTGCTGGCGGGCTTCGCCAGCACGGTGGGCTGGCCGCTGACCGCGCTAATGGCGGAACATTGCGGCTGGCGCGGCGCCTGCCTGGCCTGGGCCGCGCTGCACCTGATCCTGGGGCTGCCGCTGAACCGTTTCCTGGTGCCGCCCGCACCCCCGCCCGCGACGCCGTCAGATACCGAGCGGGGGACGGGGGCAGCCGCCGCCGCGCCCTGGGCGATGGCGGTGCTGGCCGGGGTTTTCGCGGCCACGCTCTTCGTGTCGGCGGCGCTGGCGGCGCATCTGCCGCGGCTGTTGCAGGCGGCCGGGGCCAGCCCGGCCGCGGCGGTGGCGGCGGCCGCGCTGATCGGGCCGGCGCAGGTCGGGGCGCGGCTGGTGGAATACGGGGTGCTGCGCCACCTGTCGCCGCTGGTTTCGGCGCGGATCGCCACGGCACTGCACCCGCTGGGGGCGGTGGCGCTGGCCGCCCTGGGCGCGCCGGCCGCCGCCGCCTTCGCCCTGCTGCACGGCGCCGGCAACGGCATGCTCACCGTGGCCAAGGGCGTGCTGCCCTTGGCGCTGTTCGGCCCCGAGGGCTACGGGCTGCGCAGCGGGCTGCTGGCGGCGCCGGGGCGGCTGCTGCAGGCCGCGGCGCCGCTGCTGTTCGGGCTGGTGCTGGACCGGCTCGGTGTCGCCGCGGCCCTGCTGCTGTCGGGCGGGCTGAGCCTGGGTTCCTGCCTCGCGCTGCTGGCGCTGCGACCGCGGTCACCGGCAGGGCGGTAGCGCCGGGCCGCTGCCCAGGGTGGGCGAGGTTCAGGCCGTGCCGGGTGGCGGTGCCGCGGTGGGGCCGGGGGCGGCAGGCGGCACCGTGACCGAGTCCGGCGCGGCGGGCGGGACCGGCGATGCCGCGGCCGGGGCCGTTGTGGCGGGCGGAACGGGCGGGGCTGCGGCGGGGCCCGGCGCGGGGGGCGGGGCCGGCTTCCAGGCCACCTCCCAGGCGGTGCCCGGGCCGGGGCGGCGCGTCAGCGTGGCGCCCACCGCCCTGGTCAGGCTTTCCGCCACCGTCATGCCCAGGCCGCGCGGCGCGTCGGGGGGCAGGCCGGGCCCGTCATCGGAAACGCTGAGCACGAAGCCGTCCTCGCCCTGCGGCCGCAGGGCGATGCGGACCTGCCCGCCGGGCTGGCCGTGGCGCAGGGCGTTGATCGCCAGCTCGTTCACCACCAGCCCCAGCTTCACCGCCACGTCGGCCGGCACCGCCAGCGGCACCAGCTCGGTGGCCACCGAGCCGCCGGTGCCGGCGCGGTCGGGCAGAGCGCGGGCGAAGCGTTCCAGCATGCCGTCCAGCGACACCTCCGCCGCGCCGGATTCGTGCAGCAGCTCGTAGGTGGCGGCGATGCTCATCATGCGGCTTTCCGCCGTGCGCAGCGCCGCCGCCGCCGCCGGGTCGGACACGGTGCGTTCCTGCAGCCGCAGAAAGGAGGATACCAGCGACAGGTGGTTCTTCAGCCGGTGGTGCGATTCGCGCAGCAGCAGGTCGCGCAGCCGCAGCGCTTCCTCCTGGGTCGCGGCCTGGGCGCCCAGGCGCTGCACCAGCGCGTCGATCTCGTCCGGCGCGTTCAGGTCGCCATCCGCCAGCGCAGCGGGGCCGGATTGTTCCGCCCGGCGCGCGGCGACCTCCAGCGGGCGGAACACCAGCCGCTGCAGCAGCCACCACAGGCCGCCCAGGCCCAGCAGCAGCAGCGCCGCCACCGCCAGCACCGGCGGGGCCGCGGCCGAGAAGAGCTGCGCCGCCACGCGCGGCCGCGGCATGGCGCCCACCAGGGCAAGATCCTCCGACAGGCGCGACACCACCACCAGCTGCTGCGTGCCGCCCTCGGTTTCCCGGCGCGGCACCCCGGCCTCCGGCCATTCGGCCAGGGGGGTGTCGGGTGCCTCGCCGCCTTCGGGGCCGAACAGGGGGATGGCGTTGCCGTCGCGGTCGCGCAGCCAGAACAGCCCGCCCGGCGCGTCGCGCCCGGGCAGGATGGCCAGCGGCGCCAGGGCCTCGACCGGCAGCAGCGCCACCAGCAGGCCGGGCTCCGCCGCGTCGAAGGGGCGGGTGGGGTCCAGGGGGCCGGGCAGCGGCCGCGCCACCACCAATTCCGCTTCGCCGGCCCGGGTGCCGGTGCCGCGCAGCAGCCCGCCCACCAGCGGCCGCGGCGGGTCGCGCTCGGCGCGCAGCAGCGGGCTGTCGGCCGGCAGCTCGGGGCCGAAGGCGCCGGCGGGGATGGCGCAGGGCACGCCGCGGTCGGGCAGCACCACGAGCATGCCGCGCAGCGCGGTGGGCAGGGCGGAAGCGGCGGCGGACAGGGCGGCCTGGCAGTCGCCGGACAAGGGCAGCAGCGTCGCCACCAGCCGCACCGAGCGGTCCGCCCGGTCCAGCGCCGACGCCAGCCGGTCGGCCACGTGCTGCGTGCCGGCCACCAGCTCCGCCTCGTCGCGCTCGGAATTGGCGCGGCCCTGCAGCGCGGCGTAGCCGGACACGCCCCCGATCACCGCCAGGGCCAGCCCGGCATAGGCGAGCAGCAGCCGCCGCCCGGCGGTCCAGGACGGCCGGTGCCGCCGCGCCGGGGCAGGGGGCGCCGATCCGATCTCGCTGGCCGTGCCCGAACTCATCGGCCCGGCATGGCAGGCGCGGCCCGAAGCGTCGAGGCTTTCCGTCTCACGAGGACGTGGGGGTCGCAACGTCGCCGCGCCAGCCGCAGCGCCGCAAGGCGTCCTGCATCGCCTCCGGCACCGGTGCCACGGCCTGCCGCACGGGGTCCAGCGGCAAGCGCAGGGCGCGCGCCAGCAGCGCCAGGCCGCCGGGGACAGGGCTGTGCCCACCCGCGGCGCGCTGGCCGTAGAGCGGGTCGCCCAGCAGCGGGCCGCCCAGCAGGGTGGCGTGGACGCGCAACTGGTGGGTGCGGCCGGTGGCGGGGCGGAATTCCAGCCAGGTGAGGCCCTCGCCGCGGCCCAGCACGCGCCAGCGCGTGCGCGCCGGCTGACCTTCGGGGTGCGCTTCCATCCGCCAGCCCGCGCGCGCCGTGCTGATCTTGCGCAGCGGGGCGTCCAGCAGGCCGGATTCCGCCGGGGGCTGGCCCAGCATCACGGCCCAGTAGGTTTTCTCGGCCTGGCCGGCGGCAAACAGCGCGCCCAGCGCGGCCAGGGCCGGCTTGGTGCGGCCCAGGGTGAGGCAGCCGGCCGTGTCGGTGTCCAGCCGGTGGGCGAATTGCGGCAGGTGCCGCTTGTTCCGTTGCAGGGTCGGCAGCCAGTCTTCCAGGCTGGCGCCGCCGGCCGGGCCGCGATGCACGGGCAGGCCGGCGGGCTTGTTCAGCACCAGCACCTCCGGGTCCTCGTGCAGGATGCGGGCGGCGAGCCAGGGGGGCAGTGCCGCCGTGCGGTGGATCGCCGGGGCGGCGGGCGTTCCGCCTGGGGCAGGGCGTGCGGGGCCGCGGGCCGCCGGGGGGTGCCGCGCGCCGCCGGGCCGCCCGGGGCCGGACGGGGCGGCGCCGCGGCGGGGCGGGTGGCGGCTCAGCGCCGGGGCAGCTCGATGCGGCGGCGCAGGGCTTCCACCGCCGTGCGCTCGGGGTGGGCGGTGCCCACACGCGAAACGGCCGCGGCGCCGGTGGCGACGCCCCAGGCGAAGGCTTCTTCCGGGCTTTCGCCGCGGGCCAGGGCCAGGGTCATGCCCGCCACGAAGCTGTCGCCCGCGCCCACCGTGCCGCGCACCTCCACCGGCAGGGCGGGCAGGCGGATGGCGCCTTCCGCCGTCGCCAGCACGGCGCCGTCGCCGCCCAGGGTCAGCGCCAGCAGCCGCGTGGCGCCGGAGCGCACCAGCTCCACCGCCGCCTGCTCCTGCTCGGCGGGGTCCGGCAATTCGCGGCCCACCAGGGACTGGAACTCGGACAGCGAGGGCTTCAGCAGCGTCACACCCTGGCCCAGCGAGGCGCGCAGGGCGGCGCCGGAACTGTCCAGCACGAAGTGCCGCCCGCGCTTCGCCGCGGCCTGGGCGACGCGGGCGTAGAAATCCTCGGGCACGCCGGGGGGCAGGCTGCCGCTGCCGACGATCCAGTCGGCGTCCACGCCGTCCAGCAGGTCCAGCAGGCCGCGCCATTCGGCCTCGCGGATGCGGGGGCCTTCGGCGACGAAGCGGTATTCCTGCTTGCTGGACCGGTCGAGCACGGTCTGGCTGATGCGCGTGCGTTCCCGGATCGGCACGGCGCGGTGCGGCACGCCGGATTCGCGCAACAGGTCCTGCAGCACCTGGCCGGTGGGGCCGCCGGCCAGAAACAGCGCCAGCGCCCGGCCGCCCAGCGCCAGCACCACGCGGGCGACGTTGATGCCGCCGCCGCCGGGGTCCAGCCGCTCGTTGGTGGTGCGCAGCTTGTGGGTCGGCTCCACCTTCTCCGCCTCGCAGGCGAAGTCCACGGCGGGGTTCAACGTCAGGGTGGCAATGCGGGGTTCGGGCACGGTTCCGCTCTAGAGGCTGTTGTGGACTGAGGGGAGGTCCAGATTTGCGGGATGACCCGCAAGGCTTATCCGTCCGACGTATCCGATGAGGAATGGGGTCTGGTCGCACCCTACCTCGTGCTGCTGCCCGA
>NZ_JBLLEB010000061.1:0-14572 GCF_047690175.1 Roseomonas sp. BN140053
AGGTCAGTCCGGATCGCCAGCGCTCGTCCCATCGGCCCGTCCGTTCCAGCCACGCCGAAACCGAATCACCGAACCTAGCGAACTGAAACTCACATCCGAGTCAGTTCATCCGCTCGCCGGTATGACGCCCCCGGGCATCCGCTTCGCGGATCTCCTGGGTCGCCATGCGCTCCTCACCCAACAGGGCATTCACCAGGGTGGACTTGCCGACGCCGGACGAGCCGATCAGCGCACAGGTCTCTCCTGGCGAGAGATGCGCCATCAGGCTGTCCAGGCCGAGGCCTTGGCGCACCGACACGACGAGAACCGGGCAGCCGGCCGCCAGGGTGGCGATCTCGGCGGCCTGTTCCTCGGGCTGCTCAGCGAGGTCGGCCTTGGTCATCACCACCACCGGCCGCGCCCCGCTCTGCCAGGCCGCCGCAAGAAAGCGCTCGAGCCGACGCGGGTTGAGATCGGCGTTCATCGAGGTGACAACGAACACGACGTCGATGTTGGCGGCGATGACCTGCAGCGTTTGCACGCTATCGGCCGCCCGGCGCACGAAGGCCGTGCGGCGGGGCAGGACGGCATGGATGGTAGCGGTGCCCGCGCCCGGTTTTACCGAAAGTGCCACCCAGTCACCGGCGGTCGGGTGGCCTGCCTCCCGCGCCTCGTGGCGCAGTCGGCCCGAGAGCCTGGAAGTCAGCATACCGACATCCGTGGCCACCAGCAGCTCCAGGCGCTGCTGGAGGATGATACGCCCGGGCAGGTGGCCGGCGTGAGCATGCGGCTCGAAGGCCAGCTGCTGTGCATCAGACCAGCCATACTGTTCAATCAAGCGCGGCACTCTCATAGGGATTGGGCAGTCTAGCACCCGCCCGGCGGGAAGCCTCTGGTGAGCGGCAAGGGATCGTCTCCACCGTGGCTGACATGGAACCAGTTGTCGCCGGCCAACGGTCATCCCGGCGAACTTGCCCTGAGAAGCCGTTCCAAAGCTCGGCTATGTCCGCACGAGTAGACGGCTACTCCAGGCAGGCCAGTTCACGGAGAGTCTGCACGAGCTGCTCCGGGTCAAAGGGCTTGCTGATGGAACGCCTCCATCGGGCCGCTTCTCGGCTGTGCCAGTGCTCGTCGCCACCGTCGAGAAGGATGAGTGACAAGTCGGGTGCAGACTGCAGTGCCTGCCACGTGATGGATCCGCCGCCGGAGCTGATGCTCAGATCCGTATCTGAAACGATCGCCGTGCAAGCAGGTGTCGAGTTAGCGAGGGTAACGGCGCTGCGGGGACAGCCGGCTTGCAGCACTTCAATGCCTGCCACACCGAGGCTGGTGATCAGGCGATCCGTCGCGGGCAGGCGGTCCTCGATCGGGACAACAACACTTATGCTCAACTCCCGCCGGGCTTCCGAAGAAGGCAGGGAAGCCGCGGACATGATCGCGAAAGATGGGACGGCCCTTAAGTCGGTGATGCCGAGGGCGCAGGGACAGGGCGCAAGCAACGCCACCCCGGAAAAGCGGCAAGGCCGAAAGGACACTTCGGATCGAGGTAGCTGCGGACCAACTGCCGCGGGCGCTAGTCCCGCTGGCCCGGAGCCATCACGCCCCAGTGCCGGCCAGCAGGTGGACAGATCCACCTGCTGGCCGGGGCGAGGATATTAGGCAGCAGTCTTGCGGGGCGTCATCACCGCGAAGGCGGCTGTCGCCTGCTCGGCCATCGGCGCGGAAGCCTGCTTGAACAGCTTGGTGGCCGCATCTCCGAGCTGGGCGGCATGACCGGTGACCTGCTCCTGGGCCGTCTTGAGGTAGGAGGTCTGGATCGCGGCGGCCTCCTGCGGGGACTTTGCGGAGGTCATTGCCTTGGCCGCAGCGAGGAAGCCCTCGGCCATACCCCGGTACAGCGCGAGATTGCGCTGGCCGATGTCCTGCAGCCCTGCGGTCCACAGCTGTGCCGAACGGGCGGCAGTTTCCAGGCTGGAGCGGTTGAACTCGGTGGCGTCGCTGGCGGCCTTCGAGATGCTGGCCTGCATATTGTTCGCCTGGGGCATGCCGTTCTGCATGAACATGGTCGGTTCCTCCGTTCTACCTGCACTGCCGGAGAGCCGATGCTCGCCATGCTGCGGTGCAACATGGAGGTGTCTAGAAGCGATAAACCCGCACATGCAAGGAAATTGTGCGATGCAGCATTAGGTGTATCCGACCTGGATACCCCTTTGCTCCGCGGCTTGAACCCTGCGGGACATATCCCTGCACGGGTCAGTTCTCAGCAGAACTCAATGACCGAGACGAGCGCGTCCACCATGTTTGCTTGCGATCAGTTATCGGCGCGGAAGCGTTACAAGGGTATCCGGCCGCACAAGGGCACGGCGAGCGTGTGGGGCCGATCGTAGACCGATGGTGGCGCTCCATCGCGTTCCGTCCGTGTACAGGGAGGATCGGAGCACCGGGTGTGGTGGATGAAGCTCAAGTCTCTGGTGGCCACCATCGCGCTGGCCTGTCTTGGCTCGGTTGTTCCTTTCCCGAAGGAGGCAGCGTTCCAGTCCTACCCGGCCGCGGCAGCCCTCGAGTTCCTGGTGCAGAGCAACTGCCTCGATGACCGCGGCCGCCCCGAGCCGGGCGTACTCCCGTTTCAGCCGGGATGCGTCGCTCACCGCGGTCTCCGCTCAACCGAGGGGATGGCGTATCGCAAGCACGACTAGCCCGCTCCGGAACACCGGGCCGCTGCGCCGTTGGGCTACCAGGCGTCCGATGCCTGCCTGACCACCTTGGTGGGCTATCCCGCCGCCGTGCAGACCTTCGACATGGGCAGCGGCAACGGGTCCTTCGGCGGGCGGTGGGACCAGGGCATCGATGGCGGTGATGGCCTGGTACTGACGGGCGATCGCGTCATCGGAGCCCTGACCGAGGATAGCGGCGGCGTGCAGTGGTTCCTGTCCCCCGCCTGCACCCCGTTCGGCCCCGTGGCACCGGGTTGGCTCTTCTTCCAGGACGGCGGCGGCGAGCAGATCGCCCCCAACGCGATCTCCCGGAGCCCGCGGGACTGCCCCACCGGCTTCACCCGGAGCCTCACGCGCTGGCGCTCACGCCTGCTGACCTTCCCGTACCTGGTCCGCGGCAACCCGGCGGGCACGTTCCGCGCCGAGATGATCGTCTCCGAACACTACACGCACCCGCAAGTGGCGCGGAGCAATGCCTTGGAGCGCTTCTGGTTCGCCCGCGGCTTGGGCAAGGTCCGCTGGGAAGCCTGGGTGAACCTGGACTTCCCCGGCCAGGACGTGGCCAGGTGGAAGGTTCAGGGCGAATGGTTCGCCAGCACGCAGCGGTGCCCCCCCGTGGAGGGCGGCGTCGAGCCGAACGAACCCGGGCGTGGCAACTGGGTGCTGGTGGACTGCCGGACCTGGACGAACTTCGATCCTGCGCCGTCGGACAGTTTAATTCCGATCACCCCATGGCCCGCAGCCGCCAACGATCCCTGAGGTCCCCGCCTCTGGCGCCTGTCGCCGAATCGTTCAGCTGCCAGCGTGGCCGCCGACACCTCGATCACGCGGCGGTGGCATCGATGACCCATCGTGGCTTCCTCGCCGACCAGCGCCAGGAGGACGCCGACGTCAGGATCAGAGCAGGGCTCACTCCTCGAAGACGTGTTACCCACCACGTCTGTCAGGCTGCCGCTGGCGCTTTCTCCAGCTCCCGTTCAGCGGTGTCCGCCCGACCCGTCTTGTCCCGCACCACGGGGTCGATGCCGCAGTGCTTCAGGTAACCCGCCCGGATTGCCGCCATGGCCAGTTCGGCTGCCCAGCGCGGCACCACCAGGGAGTCGTGCACCGGCAGCGCCAGCACGCCCTGAACCCGTAACTCCAGCATGGCAGCGGTCATCGCCGCGGCCTCCCGCGCCACCAGAAAAGGCGACACCAGCTTGCGGCCTGGCACGCTGTGCCCGGCCGCTACGGTTTCCGGCACGAACCGCGTCGGCTCCGTCAGGCAGGGGTGCACGGCCAGCACCAGCGGCCGCAGCCGCGCCGGGCTCCAGCCCCGCACCTCCAACACCTCCGTCTTGGCCAGCTTCGACCAGCGCTCCTTCGGCCGTCCCTCGCCCAGACACTCCAGCACGTAGCGCTTCACCACCGCCCGCGGCACCCCGTCGATCTGATAGGGATCCAGCAGAAAAGGCAGCCCGGCCAGTTGCCGCAGGATGCTCAGGTGCGATGCCCCGACGTCCAGTTCCGCCACCGCCTCGCCGCCGATGCGCAGCTCCGCCCGGTCCTCCGGCGGCAGCCCCTGGTAGCAGCCGTCCCGGCCCAGCGCGTACCACCGCCCGTCCAGCGCCCAGTTGCCGCGAAACACCCGCCGCCATTGCGGCAACAGGGCACAGCCCGTCACCCCGACCTGTTGGGCAAACTGGTTGTGCGCCTCCACCGCCAGTCTCAGCTGAATCGCGGTCCAGACCTCCGTGCGCGCCAGACAGGTCGCCTCCGAATCCCCCCGCCGGGGGCCACGGCGTCCAGATACGCGCCCGACACGCTGTTCCCCGGCGCGCGGCGCCGACAGGTCACGCAGCTCCACCGTTTCGCCCGCCCGCGGCACGCCCGACACCGTGACGGGGCGGAACGCCCGCGCTGGACCGCGGCCTCGCAGCACCGCCGGGGTCAGCCCATGCTGCCACGCCAGGGCCAGGAGCTGCGCCGTCGGCCAGTAGCGCGCCGCCGGACCGTCGCCCAGATCCGCCTCCGGCCCCATCAGCTCGGGATCCTGCCCGGCCCAGGGGCGGCACCAGTAGCCCGGCACCTTGTGCACCAGCTCCAGCGCCTGCAGGGACCGCATCGTCGCCGCGAACACCCGGAAGCCCACCGGACCGCCGGAGAAGTGCTCCTTCTTGTGGCTGCGGAACACCGCTCGTCCGTGCATCCAATTCCGCAACAGCCCGCGCAGGGCGCCGCTCACCGCCGTTTCCAGCCTCGCCTGACCCTTGGCCAACCGGTCGTACTGGCGCACTGGGGCCTGCTGCTCGGCCACCAGTGCCGCGACGGCTTGCACCAGCGATACCGCCTCCGGTGCCGCCGCGTGCCAACCCAGGTCCAGGAAGCGCGCCGTGTCGAGATCAGCAGCGCTCAACCGCCCAGATGCGGGCGGATAGGATACGACGGGAAGCATGCCGTAGTCGTAGCCGGAACCTAGGAATGGCACAAACAGGGAACAGAACGGCCTTCCTGTTCCCGAAAAATCCTAACAAATGTTCCCCGTACTGTCGGCTTGTGTTGGTGTTCCTACTTCTCCGGTAGCGGACCCTGCCTCTTTGAAAAGGGGTTGCCGGTGTGGCGGTCTGGGAAAGCTCGGGTCTCTCCTCGCAATGGTCGGCCATGGCGTGCACAACACCGCGCCAGTTTCGCCCCGCGGCAGCGTCCAGGGTTTTCCACCATCACTGCCACTGTCCTGGTCAGAATGACGTCGGCCACAGGGATCGCGTCGCCACCGTCTACTCCGGCGTGTCGGTTAGCAGCTCGACCGGGGTCACCGCCAACGCCTGCGCGATCTCGTACAGCGTCACCACCGTCGGGTTGCGCTTCCCGCGCTCCAGGTCGCTCAGGTACTGCTGGCTCAGTCCCGACCGCGCTTCCAGCTGTTCCTGCGTCAGCCCCTTCTCCCTGCGGATCCGGGCGACGTTGCGGCCCACCAGCCGGCGCATGTCCATCCGGCCTCATTGGCCGTTGGCAGCTCCTGAGTTTATCACCTATAGTATGTATTCGGAGGTGCGGGGCATGACGGAGCTGATGACCCAGGGTTCGGGCGCCCTGTCGGACGCGGAGCGGCGCTTCGACGCGACCTACAGCGTCATCTCGCTGGAGGAGCTCCGGATGGTGGGCGAGGGAGATCGCACGCCCTCCAACGGCTTTGCCGCCCGCATCTGGCTGATGGAACAAGCGGCCGCTGCACCGGTGCCGGTAACCTCCGCGGCCGGCCACCCCCTCGCCCTCCGGCGCGGGCAGCTGCTCACCACCGTGAAGGGTTTGCGCCAGGCCTGGCACTGGCGGCGTCAACCGCTGCAGCCCTTTCTCGACTTCCTGGTACGGCAGGACTTCCAACATCGCCTCTACCCGCCCCGTAGGGCGCGGACTTCGCCTTCCCCTGCTTCCAGAACACCCATCTTCAAATTTGAATCGACCCGCCTCGCGCGGGCGAACAGGAGAGCGATGACCACAGAACACCCCGCCGGGGCACCGCCGAACTGGGACCGCCTCGCCGCGGCCGCCACCCTGGCCATGACTCTGCATGCCGATCAGGTCCGCAAGGGCACCCACATCCCCTACCTCGCCCACCTGTTGGCCGTGTCCGCCTTGGTGCTGGAGCATGGCGGCGATCAGGACCAGGCCGTGGCCGGCCTGCTGCACGACGTGGTGGAGGATTGCGGCGCCGAGTATGCCGCCACGATCCTCGAGCGCTTCGGGACGCGGGTGGCCGGCATCGTGCGTGACTGCACCGACGCCGACACCACCCCCAAGCCGCCCTGGCGCGGCCGCAAGGAGAACTACCTGCGCCACCTCGAGACCGTTAGCCCTGACACCCTGCTCGTCTCCGCCTGCGACAAGCTGCACAACGCCCGCGCCATCCTGGGCGACCTGCGCTGCCACGGCCCGGCGGTGTTCGAGCGCTTCACCGCCGGGCAGGCCGGGACACTGTGGTACTACCGCGCCCTGGCGGAAGTCTTCGCCCGCCGTCTGCCCGGCCGGCTCGCGCAGGAGCTGGACGACACCGTCACCGCCATCGAGGCGCTGGCGGTGCAGCGAGCGGCTGAGACCGCCGCCTGAGGCGGGCAGGGAGGCCGCATCGTGCCTCCCCATCACGGAACCACCCCGGGCCTGACCGAGTGCCGTGCCACGTGCAAGCACTGGCTCAGTCCAGACTGACAGCCTCACCCTGACCTACCTGGTCCTATGGCCGTTAGGTCAGGATTACACCATGAGCAGCACGCAGGCCCTGCTATCTCCGTTATCCCGCGACGTCGTCACGCGCCGCTTCCGAATGACGGAGCAGGCCAGGCGAACCTGGGTAGCGACCCGGGAACGCTGATCCGCTCTGGCCGAATTGAAATTGTGCGAACGTCGAGCATCGGATCCGGTGTGCCGGGACGGAAGAGGACTTCGTTCGGCATGGGGCGACATTGGCGCCAGTTCCCGCCGGCTCCGGTACCCCGCCGGCGGAGGAGAGCGAACCAGATCTGCGACGGATGGGGTTGGCCCTTTATTGGCCGGTCGAGTGACCTAGCAGTAATCGGAGGCCAACACACCGCCGAGCCAACTCTGCCGAGACGCAGGGCGGTCCTTGGCAGGAGTCCCATTGGGAGTCCCATTCCGGTGGGACTCCCAATGGGATACTCGGGAAGCACCTGGGGAATGGGACGGAAATGGGATTCTGAGCGGCTCGCGTGAATCCCACGGGACTGGGACTCCTGGGGTTGGGATTGACCCGTTTTCGTGGACAGCCTGAAGCTTTCAGCAGAGGTGTTTACGATATCCAAGACACGTCGACCGTATTCGCCTGAGTTCCGCCGCCAGATGGTCGACCTGGTTCGGGCCGGACGATTGCCCGAGGACCTTGTCCGGGAGTTCGAGCCGACTGCGCAGTCGATCAGCGCGTGGGTGGCTACGGCGGATCGGCAGGAGGGCAGACGGGAGGAGGTGGTTCCGGGGCTGTCAGCGTCCGAGCGCGACGAACTGACGCGGCTGCGACGCGAGAACAGGCAGCTCCGCGTGGAGCGCGACATTTTGTCAAAAGCCGCGGCCTGGTTTGCCCGTGAGACCGGCGCGGTGACCATGACGAACCCCCTGCGGACGGAGCTGGTGCTCGATGCCATGGAGATGGCGGTCGCACAGCGTCGGCCCAAAGACGTCATCCATCATAGTGACCAGGGCAGTCAGGGCGGAGTCAAACGGTCGTCGCAACGCGACGTTGAAGTGATCCCAGCGCTGCGTCGAGTGCCTCGGCGGGCGTCTTCCAGCCAAGCGTCTTGCGCGGCCTGGTGTTGAGGGCGGCTGCCACTGCTGCGAGGTCGTCCGGGCCGTGCGCGCTCAGGTCGGTTCCCTTCGGGAAGTACTACCGCAGCAGCCCGTTGGTGTTCTCGTTGGCCCCGCGTTGCCAAGGGCTGTGTGGATCACAGAAGTAGACCTGCAGGCCCGTGTCGATCCGCAGCTGGACATGCTGCGCCATCTCCGAGCCCTGGTCCCACGTCAGCGATCGCCGCAGTTCCTCGGGCAAGGTGGTGATCGTGCGGGTAATCGCGTCGCGTACGGCTTCAGCGCCGTGCCCCGCGAGGGCAGGCCCGTTTTTCTCGCGCGGCCCTTTGCCATGGCCCTCCATCGGCGGCAGGTGCAGCAGCATCGCAACCCACGTCGTGCGCTCGACGAGGGTGCCTATGGCGGAGCGGTTCAGACCGAGGATCAGGTCACCCTCCCAGTGCCCGGGCACCGCGCGGTCCTCCGCCTCAGCTGGACGCTCACTGATCATGATCCCTGGCGTGATGAACGACTTGCCTCGTCCACACGTACGCGCTCTGGGCACCCGCAGCGCCCGTCCGGTGCGTAGACACTGCACCAGCTCGCGCTTCAGCGCTCCCCGACCCTGGACGTACAGCGCTTGGTAGATCGCCTCGTGGCTGATCCGCATGCCTTCATCACCCGGGTGGTCCAGTCGTAGCCGTGCTGCGATCTGCTGCGATCTGCTGCGGGCTCCAGGCCCTCGCCCATCGTCGGCTCTGCCGCCGCCCGTGCCGTCGACCCTTCCATGGCACAACTGGCCCAGGCACCGGGGCCCCGTCGGGCGCCACCACGAGACCGGCGAGACGATCCTGAACATAGGACCGCAACGCCGCATTCACCGCCAGCTTCGCACGTTTCGGCCGACGCGCCGCCCGTTCCGCGTGCCACTGTGCCGTCGTTGCCCGATAGTCCAGCTCACCACCCCGCGTTGCTGCGTTCCGTCTCAGCTCCCGCGAGATCGTCGATAGCGCCCGCCCCAGACGTTGCGCGACCTCCCGCTCCGTGAACGAGAGATACCGTCCCGAAGGCGGCTTCGCGGATTGCGACAGGTGCGACGGCGCCATCCCGCCCAACACCCGGAACCACCGCGACCCGACCGGCGGCGATATGCCCACCCCCATTGCCGCGTCCTCGCTCGACAGACCCGCGGCGATCAACGCCCAGAACCGCCGACGGTGCTCCTGCCGCGCTACAGGAGGTCGCCCAAGCGACCTCAGCTTCACCCGCAGAGCCCCATCTGATCGTCGCCGACCCGCCATCGCCACCACCTTCCATCCCGGTATTGCGACGACCGTTTGATTCCGCCCAGTATACGTCCGTGACATTCGGCAAGCACTGCGGCGAGGCTGGCGTGCGGCCGTCGATGGGTCGGTGGGTGACGCCTACAACAACGCCATGGCCGAAAGCTTCTTCTCGACACTCGAAGCCGAACTGCTGAGCCGCAGGCGGTTCGTCTCCCAGGCGGAAGCCCGAATGGCCTGCTTCAGCTACATTGAAGGTTGGTACAACCCGCTCCGCCTGCATTCCGGCCGGGGCTACCGTTCGCCCATGACCTACGAAGCCAGCATGCAAACAACAGAAGCTGACACGTAGCTCCCAAGTCCACGAACCGTCCACGAGAGCGGGGCAACCTCAATCCCCAAGCTTCAATGGGCTGCTGTCGGTGCGCCTGCCACGCGGCCTCGATCTGCGCCTGCTTGCTCTCGTCCATCACCACCAATCGTCGCGCCAGGGTCGCGTCCCTGGGCGTGGTGTAGGAGCTGACCGTCCCTGAGGGGCGGTCACCGCATGACGAGACTGCCCTTCGCGAGATGCTGGCGAAAGGCTCGGATGCGACCTTCCTGCGCGAGATGATCGGCTTTGCTGCTGGGCGTCTGATGGAGCTGGAGGTGGGAGGCCTGACCGGAGCGGCTCCCGGTGAGCGCAGTCCGGACCGCTTGGTGCAGCGGAATGGGTATCGCGAGCGGGACTGGCAGACGCGGGCGGGCCCCGTCGAGCTCCGGATCCCTAGGTGTTTGGTCCCGGGATGAGGTGGCGCGGGTTGATTTTGAAGATGGCAGGCTCCTTGGTCCAAGCGTCACAGACAGCCTGGAAGTGTGTTCGCCATCGGAGAGCCTGGAGGTGTTTGGCGAAGTTGTAGGCGGTGGTGAAGGCCAGGACGTGGGCCTTGAGGGCATCGAGGCCGGGATAGTGGAAGGCCTTGATGGTGGCATCCTTGACGGTGCGGTTCATCCGCTCGGCTTGGCCGTTAGTCCAGGGGTGATAAGGCTTTGTGAGCCGATGCTCGATGCTGTGCTCGTGGAGGACCGCATCCGGAACTCGGACATGCTGATCAGCCTCGCCGCCATCTGCCTCAGGCTGAGCTGCCTCGTGTCGGCCCGTTGTCTCGGACACTGTCTCACGCTTGCGGTCGTTCTCGCCAGTGGCTCGCCGCACCTTTCAGGGAAGGGTCGACGGGCGTCACGACGTCGCTTGCGCGTACAATCTTCTTACCTATTCAATAATTGAGACTTAGCTATATATCGGGTCAGTCGGTCGCTGCGCTACCCTCCGGGGATGAACATCGGCTCGGCCTAGCATCCAGGATCTCCTTCGGCGTGCTCGGTTTCCGACTCGCTTGCCGCCGGGCTTCGCCGGCAGCAGCAGCCCTAGGGTTGATGTATGAACGCTTGCCGCACAGCGCTTGGCTCGGCGCACCGATCCGGTTCCTCTGGGCAGCACTCCGGCAAACCCAGCCTTAAACGACAGGGAGCAACCCCGACCCAGTGCCGCGCAGCGCGCGGACCGCTCAGGTGGAGCCGTGGGCAGCCGGAGAACCGCTCGGGAACCAGTGCGGGGACAGTGAGGTACTTCCCGACAATCCAGTTCCGGGCACCTTCGAGAACCGTTGGGGCGATGCGCATGGCACAGGAGGATGCGGGGGTAGAGTTGATCGCGGGACGTGGTGGCGACCCGCGGGCCCGGTTGCAGGGCGAAGCATGACCCCGGAACAGTGCAGCGAAGCGCGAAAGCTCCTCGGATGGAGTCGCCAGCGGCTCGGCGTGCTGTCCGGAACCAGCCACCACACGGTCTATTGCCTCGAAACGCGCCAGGGCCAGAGGCGCGAGCGAACGGTGACGGTGATCCGGGATACCCTGGAAGCAGCGGGCATTCAGTTCGTGGCCGAGGGCGCTGACCGGGGCGGGGTACGATTGCACAGGCCGCCCGAGTGACGGGAAGATCCACCAGCGCCGACTACTTGGCTGCGATCCTGCGTCTGGCCGGCGAGGTGCAGGAGTATCCATCCGGACGACGCGCAGCCCTGTTGCAGCGCGTGGACGCCCTGGCTCTGGAACTCGCCACGTGGCGCATGATGGGAACGGACGGCGCGAACCTCACGCGTGACGTCCTGGTGGCACTGCGCGCCCAGGTCGAGGATCGCGGAGTTATCGCGCTCCGGACGCCACTTCCGGCAGCGCAGCCGGAAGGGAGCGCTCGCACGGAGTTCCTGCGACAGGCGGTGAAAGCGATCGAACTGCGGCAGGGAATGTTCTGGGCCGACGCGCAGGGCGCCACTTGGTCTTCTCGGGGGCAGGAGTGACAGTTGAGGCAACGCAGTCAAACGCCCCCTGATAGAAGGCGTTCGAGCCGGCACCCGATCCGGCCTTTGACGGTGCGTGACGTGTTCGGCCCTGCCTCAACCCAGCCGATCGCACGCTGGTGCTGCACATAGACGAAGGCCGCAAACCAAGCCGATGAGGACACCGCGCTGATCCTGCCGCTGTGACCCGATGACGCCCTCGCCGGCATCGGATGCGCCTGCCAGGGAAACCTTCATCCAGACAGCTGGCACATCCCGTCCCGTCATGCCTGCCTGGTCATAGTGTCAGCGGCCGGCAAGCTTCGGGACGGAGTCAGAAAGGCCGAACCCGCCGCGGTAGCTCCGCGATATCGGCTGCCGCTCGACGAGCGATGCGCTCGCGGCGGCGAGGATTCCACCCCATCCTCCCGAGGGATTCGCCAATACCCGGGCAACGGCGACACCGTTGCTCGCCGAAGTGATCCAAGGCGATGCCGGACCAGCCTCAGGACGGCATCGCACGCCCGGCAGCGCGGCCAGGCATTCCTGCCGCATCGGCACTCATCCCTCATCACCGAGTCATCGGGGATGGGCAGGCAGCAGGCCAAATTCTCCCCGGACACGGTGCCGCTCTCTGGCAACGCCTGAAAGGCGCGGATCATAGGCTCCGGCGAGCTTTAACGGAGGACGGGACGCCAGATGAGCCGTCTTCACGCAGAAAGCACGCCTCTTTCTCGCCTATAAGTTATTGCTCTCGTACTTTTGAGGTTAACTTAAGGGAAAGAACTTCAGTTTAAACAACTAGAAGTTGTAAAAGTACTCAGGGCGGAGTGGCACCGTGGCGCGTTCCCTCGACCTCACCGGCTACAAGCTGACCTTCGATGACGAATTCAATGCGTTCAGCTGGAACAGCCAAGCGAGCAGCAGCGCTCAATCCCAGACTCCCAACGGGACCTGGGCGACGCATTACTGGTGGGGATCGGGGGAACGGACCCTGTCCGGCAACGGAGAGATGCAGTTTTACTCGGACGCCTCCGTCGGAGTGGACCCTTTTTCCAGCAGCAATGGGGCGCTGCACATCCAGGCCGCGGCCTCCGCCAATCCTGCTGCCAGCGGTGGTCTGCCCTACACCTCGGGGATGATCACGACCGACGGCAGCTTCGCGCAGACCTACGGCTACTTTGAGATGCGCGCGAAGCTCCCGGAAGGGCAGGGCTTGTGGCCTGCCTTCTGGCTCATGGCGCAGGACCATACGTGGCCACCGGAGATCGACGTCCTCGAGACCTTCGGCGACAAGCCCAATCAGCTGCACTGGGCGTCCCACACGGGCGGGAGCAATGCCACGACCGGCGACTGGGTCAGCGTGCTGGCCGACCTGACCAACAGCTATCATACCTACGGCCTGCGCTGGACCAAGGACACCCTGACCTACTACTTCGATGACCAAGCGATCGCGCAGGTCGCCACCCCCGATGACATGCACAAGCCGATGTACATGATCGTCAACCTGGCCGTGGGAGGCTCCTGGGGCGGTGCTCCGGCCGCAGCGGACTTCCGACCGGCGACGATGGACATCGACTATGTCCGTGTCTACTCGGATGACGCCGCGGTGACGCCTGTGCCGATGCAGGCCGTCTCGAAGCCGGACGCCGTGCAGCCAACGGCCGCTGCCGCCGCACGCTCCCCGGCGGCGGTCAGGGGTACGGGCCCGGATGTGTACCTTTCCTATGACGACCTGCACGGCAGTGCCGGAAATGAGCAGTTCCTGACCGGCTACGGTGACCTGCGGACGCGGGTGGGGGGCGCAGGCGACGACGTCTACGTGATCGGCGACTCGCACGTGACGATCAGCGAGGCTCTCAGCGGCGGCATCGACAACGTCAAGGCCTGGATGGACTACACCTTGCCGGAAAACGTCGAGAACCTGGAGGCGGAGGCAGGCAACGATCTGCACCTCACCGGCAACGGCCTGAGCAACTACATCGCCGGCGGCACGGGTGACGACTGGCTGAACGGCAAGGGCGGCGACGACGTGCTGACCGGCGGAAGCGGCAGTGACGTTTTCATCATCCGGGCGGGCGAGGGCTACGACACCATCACCGACTTCGTCCCGGGCGCATCGAGCAAGGCCGACCGAGTGCTCCTCGACGGCTACGGCGTCGCCACGCCCTCCTCCGTGTTAGCTGGGCTGAAGCAGATCGGCTCCTCCGTCGTGCTGTCCCTTGACAACGGCGAGACGCTCACCTTCCTCGACCAGTACGTCGCTGCGTTCAGGGCTGCGAACTTCGCTGTGACCAACGTTTCGGCCGGCTCCGGCGGGGGCAGCCCGCCCGTGGTGGTGGATCCGGCTCCCGTCCCGGAACCATTGCCGGCGACGCTGGGCCGCGGCCCGGACACGCTGCTGCTGAAGCTATCCGAAGACGCCTTCAAGGGCCACGCGCAGTTCACCGTCAAGATCGACGGCGTCCAGGTCGGAGGCACGCTGACCGCTTCCGCATCCCACGGGGCCGGCCAAGTCGACGTGCTGCGAATCCACGGCGACTGGGCGGCAGGCCAGCACTCCGTCGAGGTCAGCTTCGTCAACGACCTGTGGTTCGGCACTCCCGACACCGACCGCAACCTCTACGTCGAGGGTGCCATCTACAACAGGGTCGAGGTACCCGGCTCCGCCCTGGGCAGCATCTTCACGAGCCGTCAGTTCGCCATCCACGATGCCGGCCCACTCAAGTCGACCTTGCTGCCGATCCCTGCCCACGACGCTGCCGGCAAGTTCTACGTTCCCATGCTCGAGGTCAGCTTCCGGGATGCCTCCGTCATAATGGACTCGGGACTGCCGTCGGCCATCATAGGCCAGGGTGGCACCTATGCCCTGGACGGGGAGAAGGTGCTGCACTTCGTTGACGGCCGGCTGGTGTTTGATCCGACTGACCCGGCGGCGCAGGTTGTGCGGCTGTACAATGCGGCGCTGGCGCGCGCGCCTGACCAGGATGGGCTGAACCACTACGTC
>NZ_JBLLEB010000062.1:0-14079 GCF_047690175.1 Roseomonas sp. BN140053
CAACTCACGACGGCTGCATTCGGCTCTGGGCTATCTCAGCCCCGTGCAGTTCGAAGATCAACACGCCCAGCAGACGGTCAAAACAGCGGCCTGATCCTGTCCACTCACAGGGGCGCACTCCAGAGGGGTCAGAGTTTTCGCCGGGGAATGACCCGTGCCTGTTCACACCCTGGCCGGCTGGTCGTGGTTACCGGAGGAACACGATCCGCGGTGCATCACGATCAGGGCGATGTGAGCCGGCGGTCCGGAAACCGGGCGATAGAGCGCGCCCGTCGCAGGCGGCAGCGGAACGAATGTCGGATTGCTCTGGGCTCGGCAAACACTCGCGTGCAGAAGCAGGCTGAACGCAACGGCTGTCAAAGTGAGAAGACGGTGCCTGTCTACCTCCCTTGAGTGGTCCGGACTTCTCTTGAGACCGGTGTCCGCAGGCACAGCGCGGGAGGAGGTTACACGGACATGGAAGAGGTCGCGTCAACGACGATGGTGGAGGACTTCGATCTTCGCCACGCTACAGGCCTGAGACGGTCAGTGGTGCCGCCTCTCGCGCGGATATCCGAGGGTCAGTTCCGCCTCGTCTGCTGCCTCACTCGGCCGGAGCTGGCCAGGCGCCGTTGCGCTCCGTCTGCAATGCGGCCTCCGCGCCGAGATCTGCTTGCGTCACTTCTGCCTCCGTCCACGCTCAGATGGAGTAAGCGATGGGAAATCGCAGTTCCGCCGCAATCCAACCGACGGGTCCGACCGCATGTCCGGTCTCCCGAGGAATTTGGGTGCGGCAGTTGCATGCCGTTGGTGCCTCTGGTCAGTCCACACTGATACCGGCCTCGCGCACGAGCGTGGCCCAGCGCTGAACGTCACGGGCGAGCTTCGCCCCGAACTGCTCGGGAGATCCGCCCGCTGGGGCCATGCCCTGCGTGCGCAGCGCCGCCTGCGTCGCAGGAAGCAGGAGCCAAGCATTGAGTGCCAGATTCACGCGTTGCACGAAATCCCCAGGCAGTCCGGCGGGGCCCAGGAGCCCATACCACATGGTCGTGTCGCCCATGGAGATGCCGGCCTCCTGCAGGGTAGGAACCTCCGGTGCAATCGCCGAGCGCTGTGTCGCGCCGATCCCGAGGATCCGGATCTGCCCCTCGCGCGCCAGGGGAACGGCGACGTGGACGGGTACCATCATGGCCGTGATTCGCCTGCCGATGAGGTCCTGGAGGGCCTGCGACGTACCGCGGTAGGGAACGTGAGTGATCCGGATGCCGGTGCTGAGCGCGAACATCGCCATCGCGAGATGATGCGGTGTGCCGTTGCCCGGCGATGCATAGTCGAGTGTGCCCGGTTGGGCCCCGGCGAGGCTCACGAAGGCAGCCGCAGTCTCGGCCGGCACGTCGGGGTTCACCGCCAAAACGAGATCCGCCGTGGTGAGTTGGATGATAGGTGCGAAGCTGCGCACGGGGTCGTAGGGGAGATCACGATAGAGGCTCGTGTTCATGACGAGCGGGTCGCCATGCATCATCAGCGTACGCCCATCGGGTGCGGCACGTGCCACGGCATGGGATCCGATGTTGCCGCTGGCCCCAGCGCGGTTCTCGACGACCACCGCCTGGCCGAACAACTGCTGCAGGTACGGGGCGCAAAGGCGCGCCAGCGTGTCGTGACCGGTGCCGGGAGTGGAGGGCACAATGATCGTCACGGCACCGTCCGGCAGGCGCTGCGCGTGGGACGGGCGGGCCAGGGCCGTGGCCAGCACCGCGGCTGCGACGCTACTCGCCAATTGCCGTCGGCTCACCATAGGATATGCTCCTGCCGAAAGACCCCGTGCGGGTCGCAGCGACTGTGCTGGTGGACTTGTGGGCTTGACCGACCGAAGGAGGTGGTTTGGCCCCTGTCTCCGGGACGGGCGGCGCTGGGTACTACCCTCCCGAAGGCTGCGCGGCCAGGACTGGAGCGGCTCTGCACCATGTCGGCAAGCCTAGGCGGCCGAGACCACGGCGGGTGCCTCCTGGCCTGGCATCTTCGCATCCTCAAGAAGCAACCGGTCGAGAATGCGACGGTAACGGGCCGGGCCGGCGTCGATGGACAGCATCACCGGGCGAAGCGGGACGGGCGATGCGTCTAGCGCGCGCTGCTGCGCCTCGATCACTGGCCCGTCCTGCTCCTCGAAGGCGAAGCGCCTGATTGTCGAGAGTTGTTCCTGGATTGCCATGTTCCGCTCTTCCCCCGTGGTCAGGACGTTCCAGCGCACGGCGGCGAAGCGATAATGCGTGCTCCGGTCTGTTTCCGGGGTCAGCAGGTGAACACCGTAGAAGCCGGTTCCCGTTGCGGGATCAGCACCGTCTTCGCAAACGCCGGTGTAGATCAGCAAGCAGCTCGGCGGGTCCCAGCGCATGGAGTTCCACTTCGTGCCGCGCTCCATGCCGTTGGTCAGCATGGGCTTGAACATGCCGGGGACAGCAGAACCGGGCGAGGTGCGGCTGACGACGAGCCTGTGGCCGATCTGCTCCACCTTCATGTCGGCTGCGACGGTGTCGGCGTTGCCGAGGATGCCCTCGTGCACGTAGGAGGTGTGGCTCGTATCGAGCAGGTTGTCGGTGATGATCTCGTAGTTCGCGCTCATTCGCAGGTAGTCGCGCTTCGAAACATGCAGCGCCGGCGCGTTGTCGAAGCAGCTGTAATCCGGGATCGTCTCGGGCGTGGGTTGCGCCTGTCCCATCCAGATCCAGAGGAGGGAGTGCTTTTCGATGACCGGGTAGCTGCGGAGACGGGCGGCTGCCGGGATCGTGCCATTGCCGTGCGGGTTGTGCACGCAGGACCCATCCGGCCCGAACTCGAGCCCGTGATAGGGACACATGATGCGATCACCGCCGAGGATCTTGCCCATGCTGAGCGGCACGAAGCGGTGCGGGCAACGGTCGGTGAGCGCGGCGACGCCGCCATCGGCCTTGCGGTAGAAAACGATCGGCTCGTTCAGGATCGTCTGGGCTACCGGCACGCCCTCCCGCAACTCCGCCGACCACAGCGCCACGTACCAGGTGTTACGGATATAGGAGCCGGATGACCCCGTCATGGCGTTCGGGTCGCGCGACTGGCTACGGTCCGTGTTGCGTTGCATGGAACACTCCTGAAACTAGGACGTCTGATTGTGCTTGCGGGCCGTCTGGCATGTCGGCGTAGCGTTGCCTCAGTTCGACGTCTGGATACCGAGGGCAGGCAGCGCCTTGCCCCAGCGCGCCAACTCGGCGAGGTGGAAAGTCTGGAAATCCTCCCCGAAAAGGTCGCCGGGCCTAAGCCCGTAGGCGGCGAGCTTCTGGCGGATCTCGGGCTTCCGGATGACCTGGGTCATGACGGCGCCCAGTTGCCTGGAGGCTGCCGCGGGCGCGCCCGGGCGGACATAGGCGCCGTACCAGAGAGTGACGTCCATCTCGTGGCCGAGTTCGCGCATGGTCGGCACATCGGGCAGGAGGTCCGACCGGTCCGCGGTGGATACGGCGAGCGGACGGAGGCCGCCCTGCCGGATCTGTCCGAGAGCAGTTCCGAAATCCACGAACATGCAGCTCAAACGGCCCGCCATGAGCTCGGCCACCGCCTGGGAATAGCCGGAATAGGGGACGTGGATCAGTTCGAGCCCTGCGCCGTGAGCCAGGATAGCGCCGGCGATGTTGGCGCTCGAGCCGGCGCCCACAGAGCCGTAAGAGATGGTTCCGGGCTGCGCCTTCGCCGTCGCCAAAAGTCCCTGGACATCCTGCACGGGCGCTTCCGAACCCACCACGAGGACGAGCGGCATGGAAGCGATCAGCGCGAGGCCCTGGAAGTCCCGCGCGGGGTCGAAGGGCATGCGTGGGATGACATGGGGGTTGACCGCCATCGTTCCGACGGCGGCGATGAGCAGCGTGTAGCCGTCGGGCGGCGCGCCCATAACGGCGCTCGCGGAAACGAGCCCGCTGCCGCCCGGACGGTTCTCCACCACCACCGGTTGGCCCAGCAGCTTTTCCATCTCGGGCGAGATAAGGCGCGGGAGGATGTCGGACACACTGCCGGGCGTGCCTGACGTCACGAAGCGGAGCGGGCGGGAAGGGTATTCGCCTTGGGCACGGGCCGCGGGCGACACCATGAAGAAGGCGGCGCCGGCGGCGAGCGCTGACCGGCGCAGTAGGCGCTCCTGTGCCAGGACCGCTGCCATGGGCATTTTCTCCCTTCTCGTCGTCGTTGAGGTGGCCCAGCCGGCCGAGCCCCTCGACGCCCCCTTATTTTACGTTATGTTTAACGCACGCTGTATCCAGCGTATTCTCCTCACCTGGGTGCGGTATTGTCAACCGAAACGAGTGGGCCGTGCCGGCGGAGCCGGAGGATCGATCGCCATGCCTGTTGACGCTGACCAGCCCGGGATTCAGTCGCTGGAAATCGGGATGAAACTGTTCCGGCGGCTCCATGACGCCGGTCGGTCACTCCGGCTCGGTGAGCTGGCGGAGGCTGCGGCCATGCATCCGAGCAAGGCCCATCGTTACCTTGTGAGCCTCATCCGCACGGGGCTCGTCCAGCAGGATCGGCGTGGCCGCTACTCGCTGGGGCCCTATGCCTATCATCTCAGCCAGTCACAGGTCTGGCGCCCACAGGCTGCGGAGATCGCGATTGATGCCGTGAGCGCGCTGGCTCCGGTCATCGGCGAGACGGTGTTCCTCACGGGCTGGGGGACGGCGGGCCCACGGCTCCTGCATGTCGAGGAGCCCCCAAAGCCGTTCACGGTCCGTCCGACCTCGACGGAGGAGCTGCCGATCTGGAACTCCTCCGCCGGACGCCTTTTCGCGGCCTATTTGCCGCGCGAGCAGGTGACCCCCCTGCTGGAGCGTGAGATGGCGGCCCTCCGGACGGAACTCCGCCTCTCGGCATCCGAGTGCAGGAAGCGACGGCAAGCACTGGACGCGCTGCTCGAGGAGGTGCGGCAACGCCGGATGGCCCGCACCAATGGCGAGCGTATTCCCGGCATCAACTCCATCAGCGCTCCCGTGTTCGACAGCCAGGGCCGTCTTCTGTTTGCCATCACGGGCTGCGGCCTGGAGGCGAGTTTTCCGCCAACCTGGGACAGCGACATCGCGCACGCGATCCGCGACACGGCCGACGGTGTCAGCAAGGCCTTCGGAGCGGAGCATGGTCGGGACAAGCCGCAGGCTGCTGCCGCGGCGGCGCCACGGTGAAAGGTGCCCCGCACGCGAGGAGCATATCCTAGGCTGGAAATGCACAGCTCCAGGTGAGCAATCCGCTTCCAGTACTCGCATCAATTCAGCAGCTGTTCGCCAGGCACGGCACAGGTGACTAGTTTGGCCGCGCGTGGAAGCAGAAACGGAGATTGCCGGCATGACGCCGATCCCACAGAATTAGACGGAATAATGTTCCTGATCGAAAAGGGGAGGAGTGAGAATGGCCAGAACGCAGCGGGCCCCGCATCCTGCATTGCCGCGACGCCATTTGCTGGCGCTCCTGGCCATGGTGGCGGGTTTCGGCAGGGCCGCGTCCGCCCAGGAACCCTATCCGACCCGTGCGGTGCGCATCATCGTGCCCTTTCCCCCAGGCGGTCCGACGGACGTCATCGCCCGCATCCTGGCCGAGATGCTGTCCAGCACCTGGAAGCAGCCCGTCGTGGTCGAGAACCGCGGGGGTGGCGGCACGATCGTCGGAACCGTCGCCGTCGCGCAAGCGGCCCCGGACGGCTACACCTTCGGCATTGCCACGAACCCGTTCGTGTTTAACCCCGCCCTGCGGCACAACCTTCCCTACGACACGCTGCGAGACTTCACCGCCGTTGGCATGCTCATGACCACGCCGATCGTACTGGTCGCGCCGGTGTCGTTTCCGCCGTCGAACCTGGCCGAACTGCTGGATTACGCGAAGCGGTCGCCTGCCCCCCTGGCCTATGCGTCCCCTGGCCCTGGGGGCATCGGCCACATGGCGGGCGAGCTCCTGCAGCGTGAGGCGCAGCTGACGCTTGAGCACATCCCGTACAGCGGCAGTGCTCCCGCCCTGACCGACGTCATTGCCGGTCGGGTACCGCTGATGTTCGATCTCTGGAACTCCGTGCGCCCGCATGTCGAGTCCGGGCGGCTGAAGGTGCTGGGCGTGGCGGGTTCGTCGCGCATCGAGGAGGCGCCCCAGTACGCGACCATCGCGGAAACCTTCCCGGCCTTCGCTTCCACGGCCTTCCCTTTCAACGCGGTGATCATGCCGGCCGGGGTGCCGAAGCCGCTGCTGGACAAGATATCCGCCGATGTCAGGGCCATCGTGGTGTCCCCGCAATATGCAGACCGGCTGAAGCCCCTGGGCGCAGTGCCGGCAGCCTCCACGGCCGCAGAACTCGAAGCTTTCTTCCGGCGCGAGATCCCGAGGTGGCAGGCCTTCGCCCGGGAGGCCAACATCACGCTGGACTGAGGGAAAAAATTTCTGGCCCGCCAGGGTGTCCCGCGCGCCCGGTGATAAAGTCAGCGTGAGGCTCGGGCCAGGACCTCCGGGAGCTGGTCCGCGCCGGGGAGCGCGCGCCTCGCCGCCATCGCCGAGCCGCAGCTAGGTCCTTCGCGTTTGCCAGCCCGGCCTCGCCGTGGGCAAACTGGTAGCCATCGCGGCGGCCCTGCACGGGACCGACACGCGGCAGGGGAGGCACGGCGATGTGGGCAGGGGTGTCGAGGCGCGGCATCGTGCTGGGTGGCGCTGCACTCGGCGCGGCGCCGCTGGCGGGCCGGAACGCCGGCGCCCAGGCACCGGGCTTTCCCACCCGCCCCGTGCGCATCGTGGTGCCCTTCGCCCCCGGTGGACCCACGGACGTCATCATCCGCATCCTGGCCGACCTGCAGGCGCCGCGCTGGGAACAGCCGGTCGTCGTGGAGAACCGTGGCGGGGCGGGCACCATCGTGGGAACCAACGCCGTGGTCCAGGCCGCCCCGGACGGCTACACGCTTGGGGCGGCCACCAACGCCTTCGTCATCAACCCCGCCGTGGGGCGCCCGCTGCCCTACGACACTTTCAATGCCCTAACCGGCGTCAGCATGGTGACGCTGCAGCCCGTGGTCCTGGTGGCGAACCCGGCCTTTCCTGCCAGCAACGTGGCGGAGCTGGTGGCGGAGGTGAAGCGCCGGGGCGAGGCGCTGCCCTTCGCCTCACCGGGCACTGGGGGCATCGGGCATGTCTCCGGCCAGCTCCTGCAACGGGTGGCGGGGATCAGCATGGAGCACATCCCTTACAGCGGCAGTGCCCCGGCGTTGACCGACGTGATCGCCGGGCGGGTGCCCGTGATGTTCGATATCTGGCATTCTGCCCGGCCCAACGTGGAGGTGGGGCAGCTGAAGGTGCTGGCGGCCATGGGCGAAACGCGGCTGGCCGAGGCGCCACAATACCCGACGATCGGTGAAACCTTCCCGGGCCTGTCCACCACCTCGTTTCTCGGCCTTTTCGCGCCGGCCGGCGTGCCAAAACCCTTGTTGGAGCGCATTTCCGCGGATCTGCGCGCCACCATGGCGCTGCCGGCCTTCCGCGAGCGCGTGATGCGAGTGGGAGCCGAGCCCGCGCCTTGCACGCCCGCGGAGTTCGATGGATTCCTGCAGCGCGAGTTCGGCAAGTGGCGGGACTTGGCCCAGTCCGGGGGGCTGAGGGTCGAGTAACGGCAGCGGAACGCGGCACCCCGCGTTGGAAACGCAGAACCCCTGGAGGGAAATGGCGTGTCAGCAGAGGTCACTGGGGCGAGCCAGGGAAAGGCGGTCCGCGATGGCCGGGAACACGGCTGGGCGGGGACGCTTTTCGCCCCCGGCGCCATCGACTGCGACTTGCACCCGACCGTGCCCAGCATTGCGGCGCTGCTGCCCTATCTCGACGAGTTCTGGCGCGACACCGTGGAGGAGCGCGGCCTCGAATCCCTGGAATCCGCCAGCTACCCGCCCGGCGCCCCGATCACCGCCCGGCCAGACTGGCGCGGTCCGCGGGGAGCTGCTGCGGCCACGGTGGAGCAGCTGCGCGAACAGGTGCTGGACCGCTGGTCGCCGCGCTTCGGCATCCTTAATTGCCTCTACGGCGTGCAGTTGCTGTTCGACGAAAATCTCGCGGCCGCCTTTGCTCGCGCGCTGAACGACTGGGTGACGGCGGAATGGCTGGATCGCGACCCCCGGCTGCGCGCCTCGATCGTCGTGCCCGTGCAGAATACCGAGCTCGCTCTGGCGGAGATTGAGCGCCGCGCCGCCGACCCGCGCTTCGTGCAGGTGCTGGTGCTTGCCGCCGGGGAAACGCCGCTGGGCCGGCGCGACCACTGGCCGATCTATGCCGCTTGCGAGAAGCACGGCCTGCCTCTGGGCGTGCATGCCGGCAGCGGCTACCGCCATCCCGTGACCTCGCTGGGCTGGCCGAGCCACTACGTCGAGGATTATTCCAGCCAGTCCCAGGCCTTCCAGTCCCAGGTGGCCAGCCTGATCTGCGAAGGGGTGTTCAGCAAGTTCCCCACGTTGAGGGTGGTGCTGCTGGAATCCGGCGTCACTTGGCTGCCCGGCTTCCTATGGCGTTTCTCCAAGTTCTGGCGCGGGTTGCGCACGGAGGTGCCCTGGGTGGACCGTTCGCCGGGCGAGATCGTGCGTGACCATTTCCGCCTCACGATCCAGCCGCTGGACGCGCCCGACGACCCCGACACGGTGCGGCGCGTGGTGGACCACCTGGAATCGGACGAGATGCTGCTCTTCGCCTCTGACTACCCGCACTGGCAGTTCGACGGCGACGCGGTGCTGCCGCCGGGCCTGTCGCCGGAACTGCTGCGGCGGATCACCGTGGACAACCCGCTCGCCACCTATCCCCGTCTCGGAGGAGCCACGCCATGAACATCGAGGTCCCCGCCGCCGTCCGGGAACCCGCCGCCGCGCGGGCCAGCAGCCTGGGGCTGATCGACTGCGACATCCATCCCAAGGTGCGCTCCCTGGCTGACATCCGCCCCTGGCTGGCGGACCGCTGGTGGCAGCACCTGCAAACCTACGGGCAGCGTCCGCGGCATGGCTTCGCCAAGGGCTACCCCTTTCCCAAGTCGCAGCCGGCCGCGGCGCGGCGCGACTCCTGGCCGCCCAATGGCGGCCCGCCGGCCTCCGACATCGACTTCATGCGGGCGCAGCTGCTGGACCACTACGGGGTGGAGTGGGGCATCATGAACCCGCTCTCCCCCACCGGACAGGGCGACCAGAACGACGAGCTGAGTGCGGCCATGGCCTTCGCCATCAACGAATGGCAGGTCGAGTGCATGGTGCGGCCGGAACCGCGCCTGCGCGCTTCCGTGGTGGTGCCCTACGAAGACGGTGCAGCCTCGGCCGCCGAGATCCGCCGTCGCGCCGGCGACAGCCGCTTCGCCCAGGTGCTGATGATGAGCCGCACCGCCGAGCCCACGGGCAAGCGGCGCTACTGGCCGATCTTCGAGGCCGCCGCCGAGGCCGGGCTGCCACTGGGCATCCACGTCTTCGGCTACAGCGGCTGGGCCATGACCAGCGGCGGGTGGTCCTCCTACTACATCGAGGAGATGACGGAGCACGCGACCTCCTGCCAGGCGCTGGTCACCAGCCTGATCATGGAGGGCGTCTTCGAGCGCTTCCCGAAGCTGCGGGTGGTGCTGATCGAATCCGGCTTCGGCTGGCTGCCGGCGCTGGGCTGGCGACTGGACCGCAACTGGAAGCGCATGCGCGACGAAGTGCCGATGCTGAAGCGCGCACCCTCGGAATACCTGAAGGAGCATATCTGGGTCACCACCCAGCCGATGGAGGAGCCGGAGCGTCCGGAGCACCTCGCCGACGCGCTGGAATGGGTGGGCTGGGACCGGCTGATGTTCGCCAGCGACTACCCGCACTGGGACTTCGACGACCCGCGCCTGACGTTGCCGGCCTGGATCAGCCCGGAACGCCGGCGCGCCATCCTGTCGGGCAACGCGCGGACCCTCTACGGCCTGGGCTAAGATGGCACGTCACGTCGTCGCCGCCGCGCGGGACATCCCGCCCGGCGGCCGCAAGCTGGTGCAGGTCGGCCACCGAGCCATCGTGGTGTTCAACCTCGGCGGCGAGTTCTTCGCCCTGCTCAACCGCTGCCCGCACCGCGGTGGCAGCCTGAGCGAGGGCAAGCTGACGGGGCTGGTGGAGTCCTCCGCGCCCGGCGAGTACCGCTATTCCCGGCGCGGCGAGATCATCCGCTGCCCCTGGCATTCCTGGGAGTTCGACATCCGCACCGGCCAGTCCTGGTGCGACCCGCGCCGCGTGAAGGTGCGGACCTTTGCGGCTTCCGTGGAGCCAGGCGCGAAGCTGCCGGATGCAACTCTGGTCGCTGAGACCTTCGCCGTCAGAGTCGAGGATGATTACGTCGTACTCGACACTTGATCTCTGCCCCCCAGGTCGCACAAATGAGCTGCACAGGCCCGAAAACGCAGAAAGCCCCATGATCTCGGCTGAGGTCATGGGGCTCTTTGCTTGTGCGCCCTCCTACGAGGAGGGGCGTGGGTGTTCAGCTACTCGGGCAACAGAGCGAGGCTAGAGTATCCGTGTTGGTCAAGCGGGCTTTGGCGTCCAGCTTCGGTGTTCGCGCAGCAGCACGTTGGCGAGGATGAGAAGCTTCCGCATAACAGCTGTGATAGCGACCTTGGGGGGCTTTCCAGTGGCAATGAGGGCCTGATATTTGGCCTTCATGTCTGGGTTGAAGCGGATGGCTACCAGGGCTGGCATATAGAGGGCCTGGCGCAGGTGGGCGCGACCGGCCCGGATGAAGCGCTTGCCGCTGTGCTGTCCGGAATCGCGGGCGACGGGAGCAAGGCCGGCCAGGCTGGCCGCGCACTTGTTGTCCATCGTGCCGAGCTCCGGCATCTCGATGAGCATGGCCAGTGCGGTTACCTCGCCGATAGCCGGGATGCTGGCGAGGATGTCGAGGCGGGCCCTCAGTCCGGCATCTGCCTGGCACAGGGCATGCAGAGCGGCATCGATGGGAGCGATCTGGCGCTCAACCTGGCGCAGTCGCTGATCGGCCAGCCGCTTGAGCAGTGGCGCACGGTGAGTGTGGTTCCGGTTGGATGTGGCGATGCGGTCCTTGACCAGGCCGCGCCGGGCAACGAGCAGCTCCTTTATATTGCTGAGCGCCTGGCTCACCATCGGCCTGGCTTGCAGCGCATCCAGCGCGCCGAAACGGGCAAGCATGGCAGCATCGACGGTGTCGGTCTTGGCGCGCTGCCCGATCGCTTCTGCGAAGCGTCTGGCCTGCAGCGGATTGACCTTGACCATGGGTACGCCGGCATGGCCGAGCTGGCGTTCAAGTACCAAGTCCTGGTGATCAGAACGCCTGGGCCCAGCGGCGCTGTCCGAGGGATATGATGTGCCAGGGATGATCGACGAGCTTGTTCCAGGCAAAGCAGCAGTGGTCGACGATGTCGTCGTAGGATCGGAACACGCGGTTGGAGAGCCAGTTGTCTCGCATGAACTGCCAGACGTTCTCCACCGGGTTCAACTCGGGGCACTTCGGCGGCAGCGGGACGATGGTGATGTTGGATGGCACCTCCAGGCGATCGGAGAGGTGCCATCCTGCTCGGTCGAGCAGCAGCACGGCGTGCTTACCCGGCGCAACTGCGGTCGAGATCTCGGCGAGGTGCAGGGTCATGGCTTCGGTGTTGCAGCGGGGCAGGACCAGTCCTGCCGCCTTGCCCTCCTTCGGGCAGATCGCGCCGAAGAGGTAGGTCGACGCCGTCCGCTGGTCATGCGGTGCGACGGGCCGGGTGCCCCGCCGGGCCCAGCGCCGGGTTCGCTTGTTCTTCTGCCCCACACGCGCCTCGTCGGCGAACCAGACCTCTATCTCATCGCGGCCGAGGCCCTTCTCGCGCGCGATCTCTTCCAGGACGGCGGGGAACGCCTCCGAAAACCCTCGACCGCGCCCTCCGCCTGGGCGTGGTGCCGCGGCTGCGCCGAGAGCTTGCGGTAACCCAGCGCCCGCACCTCCCGGCTCAGCGTCTGCTTCGACACCGAGACCCGGAACTTCTCCCAGAGCCACTGCCCGAGGTCGATCAGCCGCCAGCGCACCACGCCGTGGATCGCCGGTACGGGGCCGCTCTCGAGAACGGCTGCCAGGGCCGTCCGGTGGGCTTTGCTCAGCAGGGATGGCGCACCAGGTGCCTCGCGGTCCACCAGCCCTTCCGGCCCCTTGGCGTTGAACCGTAGCACCCAGTCCCGCACCACCTGCAGGGTCACATCCCCGATCCGCGCTGCCTCGCTCCGTGAGCTGCCCTCGTAGATCGCGGCCAGCGCCAGAAGGCGGCGCGCCTGTGCCCCCTCCGTCGCTCGCCGGGCCAGGGCCCGTAGCGACCGCGCGTCGAAGTCAGGGCGCAGAGGAAGCGGCTGTCCCATGGCGAGGCTCCATTGCTCGCCAGATCAAATCAGATCCCGCCCCCGTCCACGAGTGCTCGTGAGTCCGCCTCAGCAGGACAGCGTATGAGTATGGTCAAGGTTCATGATGTCGAATGCGCCTGTCCCAGGCGCCGCCTCCGAAGGTACTGGAAGGCGCAGGGGCACACTGTCCCCCGTTAAGGGGACAGGCTCCCGTTGCACGTTGAGCAAGTCTTTTCAAACGGCGATCACAGAACGCGCTCTCTTCGCGCCGTGAGTGTAGCTCAACATAGTGGAGAGGGGAAAATGTCAGAGCATCTTGCGGCGGCGCAGAGCACCGCTGTGCCGGCCACTTCGGCTGAAGCCGCGCAGCGCGTCGCCGTTGCGTGTCTGATCGGAACCACCATCGAATGGTATGACTTCTTCATTTACGGCACCGCGGCGGCACTGATCTTCAACACGCAGTTCTTTCCGCAAGGCTCGTCCACGCTCGCTGCGATGGCCGCCTTCGGTACCTTCGCCGTCGGCTTTGTCGCGCGGCCGGTCGGTGCCGCCGTCATGGGACATTACGGCGACAAGATCGGCCGAAAAGCGATGCTGGTGCTGTCGCTGCTCACGATGGGAGTCGCCACCGTCCTCATCGGGATACTGCCGACCTATGCGCAGATCGGCGTGCTGGCCCCCGTGCTATTGGTCCTGCTACGTCTTCTGCAGGGCTTCGGTGTGGGAGGGGAGTGGGGCGGAGCCATCCTCATGGCCGTGGAGCACGCGCCCGCCAGCCGGCGCGGCTTCTACGGCGGCTTCCCGCAGATGGGTGTGGCTGCAGGCCTTATCCTCGCGAACCTTGCCTTCCTTCTGGTGACTCTCGTCCTGTCCGACGAGGCATTCGCCTCCTATGGATGGCGTATCCCCTTCATCATCAGCGCCGTTCTGGTGGTGCTCGGCTTGTATGTCCGCGCGACGGTCAGCGAGAGTCCTGTTTTCGCTGCGATGAAGAGCAAGGGGCATGAGCAACGCATGCCGATCATCGAGGTCTTCCGCCGCAGCCCTCGCCAAGTGTTGCTCGGCGGCATGGCCTGCCTGGCCCAGAACGGCATGGGCTACGTCGTGCTCGTGTTCATGCTGAGCTACGGTACGACCCGCCTCGGCTTACCGCGCTCCACGATGCTGGCCATCATCATCGCCGCAAATGTGCTGGAACTGGCGGCGACACTCTATTTCGCCAAGCTGTCGGACCGCCTTGGGCGCCGAACGGTTTTCCTGGGTGGAACGGGCTGCGGGGTCATCGTCGGCGCTCTGTTCTTCACGGTCGTGGATACCGGCAGTGCTGCAGCCGTGCTGGCCGCGGTCGTGGCCGCGCGGCTCTGCATCGCGGCGATGTATGGACCGCTCGCGGCCATGCTGTGCGAAATGTTCGACACCGACATCCGGTTCAGCGGCATTTCGATCAGCTACCAGCTCGGCTCCATCGTGGGTGGCGCGCTCGCCCCCTTTATCGCCTCGTTGCTGCTCGCGGGAACCGGCACTTCCCTTTCCGTGTCAGCCTATATGGCCGCCCTGTGCTTGATCAGCTTCTTTTCCGTGCTGGCCATCCGCGAGACCCGGGCAGTGTCGCTCTCCCGAAGCTAGAGCAGTTTCCGGTCATTCCGGCTCATATCCGCACGCGGTGAAGTAGTTGGCGCACTCGGCGGGCGTGAACTGCGGGAGCGCATCGGCGATGGCGGCCCAGAGGTCCGGGATGGTG
>NZ_JBLLEB010000063.1:0-13346 GCF_047690175.1 Roseomonas sp. BN140053
ACCGCCGCGCCGGCGAGGCAGACCTCCCAAGGCCCGACCTGCAGAGCCGAACGCCACCTGACCACCCAGCACCTGGGGAAATTTACTTCGGCACTTCTGAGGAGAATCCGGTCGGCGTTGACAATCCCCGACGATGGCACCCCAAAGCCGTGGGTTCTCCGTCCAGGTGTAGTCCCGTTCCTTGGGCTGGATGGCCCAGCTGTCGTCGATGACGCTGGCGCAGGCCACCAGGGCGGCGAGCGCCACGCTGACCGGGTCAACACCCATCCGACCAGCCGTGTCCGTCACGAAGCCGTAGAGAGCATCGGGGAGATGCTCGGGGCGCAGCTCCGGCACGCCGGTCAGGTCACCGTCGGCCAGGAAGTCTACCGGCTCCGGCCAGGGCTCCTCCTGCGGCTCGGGGCGGCTCCTCTGGCGTCCACCGGTGTCAGCGGCCTGATCGTCCCCCGTACGACCGGAATGCCAGCCGAGGTCATCGGGGCGACAGCGGAGCCACTCGCATAGCAGGAGGGCGGCCTCCTTGGGCGTCGGCGCACCGCCGTGCTCCAGGACGAGGTCGATCGGTGTCTTGCTTTCGCGGGTACCGAAATCGTGCCCGCCCTCGGTCTCGTGCACGGAGATGTCCTCCTCCAGCCCGCGGCCGAGGTCGGAGGAGTGGACCCGCCAAGCCCCGGGCGGCTTGGCGGCATTGGGCTGCCAGTAGCCCTGGGGAAACAGCCGTAGAAACCAGCACTGCACGTCCTGCAGCGCGCGAGCATTCACGTTGCGGAAGAAGTCTCCCTCCCGCTGCCCCTTGCCACTGCGTTCTGCCCGCGGGCGCTCGGACGACCGAGCCTCGTCACCCGGCTGTGCCCCGGTCTCCTTGATGGTGCGCCCACCAGCCTTGCGGATCAGCACCTCGGCGGCCGCTAGGAACACTTCCACGCCAGAGGTGGTGACCAAGGGCAGCTGCTGCAGCGGAACGACATCAGGACCCGAGTGCGGCCAGTCGTAATCGGTCTGGGTCAGGGGGTGGATGCCGTAGGCGACGAACTGCTGTCCCTTAGCGAGGATCTCGACCTGAGCCTTGCCGCCATCGGGCAGCCGGAACTCGGGCGTCGTGACCTTCGCCGCTGCCTCAGTGGTCCGATAGCAGAGGAGGAGCTTGGGTGCCTGTCCGATGCGCCGAAGCGGGGTCTCGCCGAAAAGGCGCAGTGCCAGTTCCTCGATCTCCTCAGCCAGCCCGGGGAGCAACACATCGATGTCTACGGCGAGGAGTTCCCCCGTGCGCAGACCGGTGTTGGTGCAGTTCCGCAGGTTCCCGCTGCGCCAGCCACGGACTGTGTCGGTGTCGAGCGACACCGATTGCCATTCCCGCAGCGCCGGACGCTTGCCGGGGGACTTGCCGGGCGCATCCGGTCCCACGACGGGAATGGGCTCGTAGCCGGCGCTGAGCAGCTGCAGACGCAGTTCGGTGATCGGATCGCGGGCCGTCATGCGCGGACACCGAGCAGACGGCCGCAGGTGAGCCGAAGCCAGGTGAGGGCAGACAGCCCAGCGCTGACACCACAGCGCAGGGCGTCGAGGGTGACAAGCAGGTCCATGGCCGGGTGCCTAGCCCTGCACCGCGGGGTGGTTGTCGGTCGGCTGGAACCCGACCGCGTCGTGCCGCTGCGCGGCCTCGAACGCCTCGATATCCTCCAGGCGGTAGGCGACGCGGCCACCGAGCTTGAGGTAGCACGGGCCCTGGTTCAGCCACCGCCAGCGTTCGAGCGTCCTCGGGCTGATACGCCAGCGGCGAGCCAGATCGACCTGGTTCAAGTGCTTGATAATCATTGCGCTTCTCCTCGTGACCCATCGAAGGGCCACGGCGAAGATCGCGGCGAGGGCGGGAGAAAATCGACGCCGATAGAGGGAGAAGAACAGGGAGAAAATCGCCCTACACGTCGAACCCCCAACGGCCACCGACCGATGACAGGTGCGGCGCCAAGAGGGCCCACTTCTCCTCGCCGAAGAACCGACGCAGGCTGCCGTGCTCGGTCAGGTCGCGAGCTCGGAACCGCTTGCCACTCTTGTGCGCGGCCACGAGCTTTCGAACCACGGCGATTTGCGGCTCGGAGCGGAAGTGGATCGGGTCTCCGTCCAGGATCACGAGGGTGCGGCCGTCCTCCGAGAGCTGGATCGGCCCTCCGTGCTGCGAAGGCGTCGTACCGCTGATCCGGGCGGCCAGGATCCCGCCCGAGACGGTGAGTGAGTCCGGTGCGACGAGTACATCCCGCACGGGCACGATCGAGGTTCCTGGCAAGCTGAGCTCATCCAGGCTCGTGTCCCGCGTGCTGGTCAGCAGCACGCGCAAGCGCGGGTGAGGCCGGGCCGCGAGCGCAGCTTCCACCTGCCGCTGCACCGCCCTTTCCGAGAGACGACGCGCGAACCAGAGAGAGTTACGCTGCGGTCGGTTCCTTAGGCGCACCTCGCCCAGCTCCCACGCGAGCCCCTCGACCTGTACGGTCGGTTGCCAGCGCGCAGGGAGGTCAAGCTCGGCAGCGATCGCGGCGAGGGCGACGGCCACGTCGACGCGGCGGCGCAGCAGCCTCTCCGGTGGCACCAACACCGGACCTCCCGTCGGGCTGAAGCCGGCAAGGCCACCCAGCGTGTCCGACCAGAACAGCGACACGGGAACGTCGTCATCGTCGCCCGGCACCGCCGCGACATCCTCGTGGCCGTCCGGCACCAGCAGCCCCGCGCCGACCAGCAGCGGCACCTCGTCCGGGTGCATCTCGGCTGCGGCACCCGAGATGAAGAGCTCGCGCTGCTCCAGCAGGGTGAGCAGGAGTGCGACCGCGCCCGATGTCAGGGTGGCCGCTGGCATCTCAGAGGTCCCGCAGCAAGCCCCAGCGGCGCAGGTACTTCTCGCCCACCAGCCGCTCCCGCTCGGTTCGGTCCTTGAGGTCGCAGCCCTTCGGCATGGAAATCCGCACCGGCAGCGTCCGCCGGCCACGCCGGCCCGGCGTGCCACGGAAGGTGATGGTGAACTGTGCCTGGACGAGCAGGTAGTTCTCGAGCCGCTGCCCCTGGTCGCGCAGTCGCTCCTCGGCCATCTGCCAGATGCTGCGGTCCGAGCCGCGTCGGCACTCCAGCGTGATGCGCTCGCCTTGGCTACCGTAGGGCATCAGGCGTAGCTGGCCGACCCGCACGGCCTCGATGCCATCCTCGGGGTCGCTGGGAAAGGCGAAGGGCCTGCGCAAGCGCTCCAGGCTGTACTGCCGCACCCGCAACCGGTCGCCGACGAAGAGACTGCCGAGCAGGTGACTGGCAAACAGCCGCACCAGCTCCTCCCGTGTCTCTGCGACAGGCGCGACCACCTCGGCGGTGCCGTTCTCCGGCTCGTAGGTGAGCGCTGCCTCGATCACCGGTCGCCAGGGCCGGCGGTCGAGCCTGCCGTCGACGAATTCGCGAATGTCGCCGGCACGACCTTCGCGGTAGATGGCGACCTGCACCAGCGTGGCATCCTCGCCACCGAGGACCGGTCGGGCGCGGTCGCAGATCTCGACATGGACGTTGCGGCTGTCGAAGCGCTCGGCGATGGCCTGCTGGAAGGCCTGCAGCGCCGCTCCCTCGCGTGCCACGGTGCAGTCGCGCTGCAGGACGAAGCCCTCCCACAGCCGGCCGAACCGCTTGTCGTCGGCGTAGCGGACCTCCTCGGCATGGCTGAAGCCTGCTGGGTCGTGCTGAAACATCCAGAGGGCGCGGGCATGGCCGTTCTCGAGGCTGTCCAGGACGGCTGCGAAACGGGTCACCGAGTACAGCGCGGCCTCGCCGGCCTCGTCCGCCATCACGCCGAGCCGGTCGGCGTCGGTGAGGAGCTTGGTCCTGGCTTGGTCATCCAACGCGTCCACGGCCTGCAGGAGAGGCGCGACGACGGCGTTTGCCGGCCCATCCCAGGGTAGCTCGGGGAGAGGTGTCCCGAGCGAAGCGAAGTAGCTGCGGAGAGCTGCGGGCGGGGTACTGCGGAGGAACTGGGCAACAGTCGGCACGGTGCTGGGGGCTCCGACACGAGGTGGCGAATCGGGCCCGGGGGGAGGGCCCACGCCATCTGAGCGGATCGGGGTTCGTGTTTCTACTTTGTTCTTCTCTCCGTTTCGCTAGTCGATTGTTTTTGCTGTTATCGCTTCTCGGTGAGCCCGATCATGCCTGCGAACATGACGCGCCTCACTCCCAACCCCCACCTCGCCCCGCACCTGCGCGAGGTCTGCTCCATCCTGGCCACCGGCCTCCTGCGGCTCCGTGCCCACACTGCCGAGGAACTTGCCCGCGACGCGGCCCAGGCCCGGGAGCGAGGAGAGAGTTCGCTACACTTCGGTCCCGAACAGAGCGGTGGTGCAGCTGTCCAAACCCGGAGAGCCGCATGAGCCGACGCCGTTCCACCCCAGCCCACGACGCCGGCCCGCCATCGGTGACGGCAATGCTGCCCGCCATCCCGCGTTCGGACATGCTGGGCCGCTTGGCCGCGCTCCGGAGTGCCTCCACGCCGGCGCTGAAGCAGCAGTGGCGCGAGCTGTTCGGCCAAGCACCGCCGCGGTTCCACCCCCGGACTTACCTGCGGAGCCGGCTGGCTTACCGCATCCAGGAGCTGGCCTACGGTGGCCTGCGCCCGGAGACCGTGGACCGGCTCGTGGCGCTCGGCGAGCAGCTGGACGGCGGCAACGTGGTGCTGCGGCGCATCCGGGCCGACCACCGCCCACTGCCCGGCACGCGGCTGCTGCGGGAGTGGGCTGGCGTGGAGCACGTGGTCACGGTGCTGGCCGACGGCTTCGAGTGGGAAGGGCGGCCCTACCAGTCGCTCTCCGCCATCGCACGCGCCATCACCGGCACACGCTGGAATGGCTGGACCTTCTTCGGGCTGAAGGGGAGGGCAGGGGCATGAGCCGCAAGGCAGCCTCCCTGACGCCCGCAGCGCCCGCCCCAGTCCGCCGGCTACGTTGTGCCGTCTACACCCGCAAGAGCACCGAGGAGGGGCTGGAGCAGGCGTACAACAGCCTCGACGCCCAGCGTGACAGCTGCGAGGCCTACGTCGCCAGCCAGCGGGCGGAGGGCTGGACGCTGGTGCCGGACCGCTACGACGACGGCGGTGTCTCGGGTGCTACCCTGGAGCGCCCGGCCCTGCGCCGCCTGCTGGCCGACATCGAGCGGGGCTTGGTGGACGTGGTGGTGGTGTACAAGATCGACCGCCTGTCACGCGCCCTGATGGACTTCGCCAAGCTGGTGGAGCTGTTCGACGCCCACCGGGTCACCTTCGTCAGCGTGACCCAGAGCTTCAACACCACGACGTCCATGGGGCGGCTGACGCTGAACATCCTGCTCTCGTTCGCGCAGTTTGAGCGCGAGGTGATCGGGGAGCGGATCCGGGACAAGTTCGCCGCCTCCCGGGCTCGGGGCATCTGGATGGGTGGCAAGGTGCCGCTGGGCTACGACGTGCGCGACCGCAAGCTGGTGGTCAACGAGGCCGAGGCGGCCACCGTGCGCCGGGTGTTTGAGGGCTTCGCGGAAGTGCAGTCGGCCACCACCCTGGCCCGGCAACTCCGGGCGGAGGCGCTGACGGGCAAGTCGGGTCGGCTGCTGGACAAGGGCGACATCTACAAGCTGGTGCACAACCGGACGTACCTCGGTGAGGCGACGCACAAGGGGCAGAGCTTCCCGGGCGAGCACCGGGGCATCGTGGACCGGGCGCTATGGGACCGGGTGCATGCGGTGCTGGCGGTCAGCCCGCGGGCGAGGGGCAACGGCCGTCGCAACCAGAGCCCGGCCTTGCTGCGTGGCCTGATCTTTGGGGCAGACGGGCGAGCGATGTCGCCCACGCACACGCGGCGGCGGGGGCGGCTGTACCGCTACTACGTGAGCCAGGGCGCGCTGAAGGGCACCGGGGCTGGCGAGGAGGCTGACCCCGCCGTGGTGCGGCGCATCTCGGCGGCGGAGATCGAGACGGCGGTCATCACCCAGGTGCGGACGCTGCTCTGCCAGCCGGAGGTCATCGTGGGCACCTGGGCGGCGGCGCGGGCCAGTGACCCCGACCTGACCGAGAGCGAGGTGCGGGCTGCGCTGGGCAGCCTGGAGCCGCTGTGGGGAGAGCTGTTCCCGGCGGAGCAGGCGCGGATCATCGGGCTGCTGGTGGAGCGGGTGACGGTGTCGGCGAGCGGGGCGGACATCCGGCTGCGGGTGGCGGGGCTGGCCAGCCTCGTGCGGGACCTGGGGGCGGGCAGGGCTGCCGTGCTGGAGGCAGCGGCGTGAGCGGCGCGAGGCCCGGCACCAGCCCCACCCCGGGGAGCATCACGGTGCAGGTGCCGCTGGCGGTCCGACGCCGGCCAGGGCGCAAGACGATCGTCACGCCGGAGGGTGTCAGTACTCCCGGTGGCGGCACTGCGACCGCTGTCATTCGCACCCAGGCCGACCCAGCGCTGCTAAAGGCGCTGGCGCGGGCGCACCGCTGGAAGCGGCTGCTGGACGAGGGGCGGTACGCCTCGCTCACGGAACTCGCCGCAGCGGAGAAGCTGGAGCGCGGTTTCCTGGGCCGGCTGCTGCAGCTGACGCTGCTGGCGCCGAACATCGTGGAGGCCGTCCTAGACGGTCGTCAGTCGCCAGGGCTGGGGCTGCCCCGGCTCATGGAGCCGTTTCCGACCACCTGGGCCGAGCAGGAAGCGGCACTCAGGATCAGCACCAACAAGTCTGTAAGTGAGGGTCAGAGCTGACGCTAAACGCAATCCAGCTGCAGCCCGCGTGAGAGGTGACGCCGCTACAGGCGATCGAGCAGCGCCGGACCGACGAAAAGGCTTGGACGTCATTTTCCGCTCCTTGTGGTGCGACAGTCCTTCGCCTCACCTGTCATGCTGCCCTATCGATGTTCCCTCCTTCGAAGTGAGAATGCCCGTGGACGCCAGCTACCGGTTCGGGATTGAGGAGGAATACTTCCTCGGTGACGCCACTACCCGTGGCACCCCGCGCCGCACGGTGAAGAATTTTCACGCCGCTGCCCACGGCCGGCTACCCGCGGCGGAGCGCGAGCTGCTGCAGAGCCAGATCGAGGTAGCCTCGCCGCCCTCGACCGACTTCGCCGAGGCGCGCGGTGTACTGGCAGGGCTACGCGCCGACCTGGCCGCCATCGGACGTGAGCACGGCGTCCTGGTGCTGGCGTCGGGCACCCACCCGTTGGCTCGCTGGTCGCGCCAGGCACACACCGAGGCTGAGCGGTATGAGGGGCTGATGCGCGACCTGCGGATGCTCGGTCGGCGCAACGTGGTGTGCGGCATGCACGTGCACGTCGAGGTGCCCCGCCCCGAGGCGCGCGTTGACCTGATGAACCGTCTCTTGCCCTTCACCCCGACGCTGCTGGCACTCTCCACCTCGTCACCGTTCTGGCAGGGGCGGGCCACCGGGTTGTCCGGCTACCGGTTGTCGGCGTTCGGTGAGATGCCACGCACCGGTTTGCCCGATCTGTTCGCCGACGAGGCCGACTACGCCCGCTACGTGGCGACGATGACCCGGACCGGAGCGATCAAGGACGCCAGTTTCCTGTGGTGGACGCTGCGGCCGTCGCTGAAGTACCCGACGCTGGAACTGCGGGTGGCTGACGCCTGTACGCGGTTGGGCGACACCATCGCCATCGCTGCCCTGTACCGCTGCCTGGTGCGCCTAGTTGACCGGCGGCCGGAGCTGAACCGTGGCCTGACCGGAGGGGACCGGGCAATCGCGGCGGAGAACCTATGGCGGGCGCAGCGCGACGGCGTGCGTGCGAAGATGATCGACCCAACGTCGGGGGAGGCGGTGTCGTTCGGGGCGCACCTCGAGGAGCTGTTGGCGCTGGTGGCGGACGACGCGGCGGCCCTGGGCTGCCACGCCGAGGTTGACGCTGCGCGAGCTATTGCCACCAGCGGCACCAGCGCTGACGAGCAAGCAAAGCTGTTCGCGGAAGCGCGGCAAAGCGGGCTGGAGGAGCGCGAGGCGCTGAGACCGGTGGTGGACTGGCTCGCCGAGACCACGGCTTCAGGGCATGGTTAAGCCGCGCCACCGCCAAGAGCCTGGACTGCGGCTTCCTTGGGCGGTTGCTGCAGCAGCCCCTGCTCACGCCGGACATCGTGGAGGCCATTTTGGATGGTCGCCAAGCGTCGGGGTTGAAACTGCCCCGGCTCATGGACCCGTTTCTGACCACCTGGGCCGAACAGCAGAAGGTGCTAGGCGTCAGTTCCCGACCGAGATGATCGGCATGCGCCCGGCCCAAAGCGCTATGCTCTGAACAGCGATGTCGATCGTGAAATGGATGTCGAAGCCCGTCGGCGTGGACAGGACTGACGCGCCCAACATCGCGGTCCCTCTGCCGTCACCGCGCCCAATCAATAGGCGGACATGGATCCGTGGGTTCCTGCGCACTCGGGGCGGCTGATGCAGGAGAGGCTGCATCTTGGAGCGGCTGGTGCCCCACGGTAGCCTCGCAGCAACTCACCAGGAGTTCTGCGATGCTCACGGTCGCCATTATGGCCCAAGGCGCTATGGGGGCCGGCGTCGCCCGGCGCCTCACGGGGCACAGCGTCGCCGTGGTCACCTGCCTGGACGGTCGTAGCCCGGCCAGCGCCGCACGCGCCACGGCTGCCGGGATGCAAGCGGTGGCGTTCGACGCGTTGGCCTCGGCCGACCTGTTCCTCTCGGTCCTCCCGCCCTCTGAAGCGCTGTCCATCGCAGAGCGGGTGGCGCCGCTGTTGCGTCCAGGGATGGTCTACGCGGACTGCAACGCGATCAGCCCGGCCCTGGCGGAACGCATCGGCACGATGCTGGCGCCGTCCGGCTGCGCCTACGTCGACGCCGGCATCATCGGTGGCCCGCCGCGAGAGGACAGCTACACGCCCCGCATCTACGCCAGCGGTCCGCACGCCGGGCGGCTGGCGGTGCTGGAGGCCCATGGGCTGCAGGTGCCGGTGCTGGACGGTCCGATCGGCGCGGCCTCGGCGCTGAAGATGTGCTACGCCGGCATCACCAAGGGGCTGACGGCGATCGGCAGCGCGATGCTGCTCGCAGCCGAACGAAGCGGCGCTGGCGAGGCACTGCACGCCGAACTGGCCGACAGCCAACCTGCGCTGCTCGCCTGGCTCGGGCGGTCGGTACCCGGCATGTTCGACAAGGCCTACCGCTGGGTTGGCGAGATGGATGAGATTGCTGCCTTCGTCGGCCCGGAGCACGGCGAGGGCGACATCTATCGCGGTGCTGCGCAGCTCTACGCTCGCTTGGCGGCTGACCATGCCGGAGCTGGGGCGGAGATCGGAGCGCTGCGGGCCGCGTTGACGCCGAGGCGGCGGGACTGACTACCGGCATGAGATGAGATGGAGAGCCGCATTCCGTGGCCGCCCTGCGCCCAAAGCGGTAATCTGGACGCTCCAGCCAGTTATCCCGTAGCGGACGCGGGAGGTAGGGCTAGCTTCGTCTGGACTAGATGGATGATCTCGGGATTGCCACGGTGCTGAATACCGCCTTGTATTGCTTACGAGGGGGACGATCGTTGATGGCTAAGACTGACATCCAATGGGTCGCCTGAGAGCAAATGCCTACCCTCCAAGAGTTTTGGGATCCAAACGAGTGGGAGCTACACGCTTTCGGTCTGCTGCAAGATCGCCACGGCGCGACCAACGTCATGAAGGTGCCAGCCCGGCATAAGGGCGACTTCGGCATTGACTACTACTGTGTATCCGGTCGAGTGGCCTACCAGTGCTATGCTGTCCAGGAGCCGGTAGAAGTCGATGACCGCGCGACAAAACAAAAGGCGAAGATCACCAAAGACTTGAACAAGTTCTGCTCGCGCGCCGAGGTCGCAAAACTTTTCGTGAGCAGCGAGGTCGAGCGGTGGATCCTTGTCGTGCCAATCCATGACAGCGCACAGGTGAACCTGCACCTCAGCGCGAAAACTAAACACGTCAGATCGCTGAACCTGTCCTACGTGGCCCCTGATTTCGAAGTTCTCGTCCACGATCTCGAAGGTTTTGACCCGACCTCCGTGGCAACGCGGGCTTTTCACCGTCAACAAATATCGTTGCCACCGCAGCCAGCTACGGCTGCACAGATTAGCAGCTGGACGCAGGCGTCAAATCCGCTCGTGTCCGATCTATCCCGAAAACTTACCAAGCGCATCGGTCCCAGGGATCCGGCAAAGCTGGACGCCGCTGTGCAAGATATGGTTGGACTATTCCTGGAAAAAGAGAACACGCTCGACTCGTTACGCCGAGATGCGCCTCATCTTCATGAGGCGCTCGCGGCGGTCATATCACGGCACGCTACACGCCTGTCCTTCTACGGCAGCCCCGAGGACGCCACCCCGTACTACATTCTCCGATCAGAAGTCGAGTCCTTGACCGCCGAGCTTAAGCAAAGCGTCCCGAACTTCTCCGACGGAAGTGCCCAGCAGATCGCTCTGGGAGCAATCGCGGAGTGGCTGCTTCGCTGCCCGCTCGACTTTCCTCCCTACGGCCATGCCGCATAGTTTCCTCGACAGCCTGCTTGACGGACCGTTCAAGCTTACCTCCCGGCCGGAACCGGTGGCGGGCGATCTGCGCATGTCTTGGGGCATAGCGCTCGTCATTCTTATTCTCGGCCGAAGCCGGGGTAAGCGCGCCAGCCTGCAAAAGCTACATTTTATGGCCCACTCAGCAAGGACAAAGGAAACCCGGGAAGAGGTCAGGCGCGTATTCGCTGGCACTTACAGCTCGGCCGACCTCGTGGTCCGGGTGGAGCCGTGGTTAAACCGCGCGATTGCATTTGCTACGGCAGCCAGCCTGGTCACGCTTGAGCATGGTCGAGCCGTGAAGTTGACCGACGGCGGTGTCAAAACGCTCGAGCGGTTATCCTCTGCTGAATCCGTCATGACGGAAGAAAAGGAGTTTCTAAACGTCATCAGCCCGCTCGCTACTGAGGCCGCTGTAGACAGGGTTATGCGGATGGAGCGCCTGCTGTGACGCTGCTGATCCGGCATCTCCGACTCAGGGCCGAGACCAGCTCTGGGCCATTCGGGGCTGATATCCCGTTCAGCACCGGCCTCAACGTGCTCTGGGCAGACAACACCAAAGGCAAGTCCACCAGCCTGCAGGGTCTACTGTATGCTCTCGGTCTAGAGCGGATGCTCAGCTCACGCCGCGAAATCCCTCTGACATACGTCATGACATCCCATCTGGAGGAGGACGACAAAGCCGGCGTCAAGCATACGATCCTTGAGTCCTCCGTCTCGGTTGAGCTGGAGAACGGAGATGGTCAGGTCATTACCGTCCGGCGTGCGGTAAAATCCACCAAAGACACCAGGCTGGTTACCGTCTTCCAGGGGCCACAGCTTACGAACCCAGCAGGTCAGTTCGAACAGCGCGACTATTTCGTGATTGACCCAGGAGCCGCACAACGCGAAGCCGGGTTCCACCGCTTTTTAGCGGAATTCATGGGTTGGCAACTTCCAAGAGCACGCCGGTTTGACGGCAGCGAGACGATTCTCTATCTCGAAACCGTTTTCCCGCTTCTTTACGTTGAACAGAAGGCTGGCTGGTCGTCAATGCCAGCTGCCTTTCCCAACTACCTGCAAATCCGCGACGTCGGGCGCAGAGCCGTCGAGTTTCTGATGGGGTTAGACACCCACGAACTCGAACTTCGGCGCCAGCAGCTCGACATGGATTACTCCGCCAGCAGCTCCGCATGGTCAGCCAAGCGCTCGGAAATCTTGTCGGTAGCCGGGCTTGCGAACGCCCGCATTCAGGGGATTTCAGCGACCCCGACCATCTCCGCCGCTGACATCGAGGGTGCATTTCTGCAGGCTCCCTCGGGCGACAGATGGCAGCCGTTGGATGAAATTACGTCGGTACTCCGCAGCCATGTTGCAAAACTGCGCGAAGCCGAAATCCCTACGGCGGAAGACACATCCGATGCCGCCGCCGGAGAGCTAAACCAGCTTATAGAGATAGCCGCTGAGCAGAACGCCAGCCGAAATGCGCTCTTCCGCGCGCGGCAGGCAGAGATAGTGCAGCTGGCCTCCGTGCAGCGCAGGGTGGCCGCACTAGAGGAAGACCTGCAGAAAAACCTGGACGCGCAAAAGCTGCGCAACTTCGGCTCGCAAATAACCACTGCGTTTGCGGCAGACCATTGCCCAACCTGCTCACAGCCGATCCAGGATACTCTGCTGGCTCAGCAGGCGAGTGCGACGGTTATGCCCGTCGAAGACAACATCGAGTACATCAGGTCACAGCGGACCATCTTTCAGCGACTACGTGCGCAGGGCGAGGCCGCTATTTCCAGTCTTGACCAACGATTGGCTGCGGCAACGGTCGATGTGAACAACACCAATAGCCGCCTTAGAGCGTTGCGCGCCGACTTGGTCGCCCCGTCCCACTCTCCCTCGACCGCATCGTTGGAGGAACGCCTCCGCGCCGAAGCGCGCCTCGACACGCTTGAAGACGTGCAGCAGCAGTTCGAGCAACACAAATTGGCTCTCATTGAGCTTGCCGCTCGCCACGCCCGGATCCTCGCTGAACGGCAGTCACTCCCTGCGGACAGGCTGTCATCAGAGGACCAAGCCAAGCTGAACCGAATGACGCGCCTGATACAGCAGCAAGCCTCCAGCTACGGCTTCACCACATTCCCGGCGGGAGAGATCGAGATCGCACCAGACAGTTTTCGCCCGCAGAAAGAGGGATTCGAGATTGGGTTTGAGTTATCCGCCAGCGACGCTATCCGCCTAAAATGGGCATACCACTTGGCGCTTTTAGAGTTGTCACGGACAGACCGAACCAACCACCCAGGTTTCGTGGTATTCGATGAACCCCGCCAACAGGCTGCGCGCGAAATAAGCTTTCAGCGTTTGCTTGAACGAGCAGCCACTGCCAAAGCGGCGGGGCAGCAGGTGATCTTCGCAACGAGCGAAGATCGCGGACGGCTGGAAGGTTTCCTGACAAACTTAGATTGCAGCTATCAGGCTGTCGACGGCTACATGGTCAAGCCGCTAACCGGATTGCAGCAGTTTTAGCTAGCCCAGAGCAAGAGCGTCCGCTTGCGCCTGGTGCTCGCTTGAAAGCAGCCCCTTCGCTCACGGCCAACTTCAGCTGTTCGGCCGCTCTGGCTGCACAATGGGTGCTATGGGCTCCCTCTTACCAACCACTCGCCGAGCTTGGACCAGCGTCGGCGGGCGCTGCCGTTGCGCACTGCGATGCCGAGTGCCCGGCGATGCCCTACCAGCACCACTAGAGCAGATTCCGAGCGAACCGAATCAGAGGGCTTGCCCGGCTCGGGGGCAATCTGATTCAAGCTGCTGGCTGGGGTTGGAGGCCAGCGGCGATGGCGAAGACCTTGTCGGAGGACCTGCG
>NZ_JBLLEB010000064.1:0-11571 GCF_047690175.1 Roseomonas sp. BN140053
CTGCAACGCCCAATGCGGTGAACTGCTGGAGCCAGCGTCCATCGCGGTCTCGATCGGAACTCACGCCGCTCGCTCCCGCAGCCGGACGCCGCCGCCGCCGTTTTCTGGAATGAACTCGACGCCGGCGGCTTCCAGCGCTGCGCGGATCGCGGCCACGTTCGTCTGACGTGTCCGGCGCACCCCTCTCTCGAAATGTCGAACTGTTAAGCTGCTGACGTCCGATCGAACTCCCGCCCGCTGGTAGGTCCAGCCGAGGAGCCTGCGCGCTTCGCGGCACTGCTCAGGGGTCATTGTGCGCTGTCCACCAGTTTTCGCGCGACCCGTCGGAACAGCCACCCTCTGGGGCCTGATACGCCCATGATGGCAGCTCGTAGCGCCCGAAGCTTTGTCTCAGCTTCGATCCGCGCCAAGCCAGCGTCTAGTGTGTAAGCACGCGCCGCCTTGAGATCCTTTTCCAAGGTGGCAATACGCTCAGCGCTCGTTCTCTCGGACTGCTTTTCCTTCTTCTGCAGTTCCCAAAGCTGTCCTTTGACTTCGTCCAACTCACGGCCAAGACGGGCAACTTCAGTTTCCTGGTCGCCCTGCTCTGGACAGGACCCGGACACTTCCTGATGCGTCGCCTGGGGGAGCCGGGCTTCTGTCCTTTGCATCACGCGTCCGAGGCTGGGGCGAGAAAGCCTTTCTCCACCAGCCAAGCGCGTAGGATGCGCTCGACCAGATAGGAAACGCTGCGATCCTCGGTGGTGGCAGCCCGGGTGATCGCTTCCTTCGTGTCATCGTTGACGCGGAACGACAGGACAGCCGCCTTCGCCATCTCTTACAACCTCTTACAAAAGGCTTGACCGCCTCTAGACGTTGTAAGAGGGTGTGAGCGGCCGAGCAAGGAGTTGCGACCTCCATGCCCGGCCTGACCACAACCCGCTGATGGAGGTCAGCAAACCATGGCTACTCACGCCCATAGCACAGCCACGCCCAGAAGAGAGCGCACCGCCACCGCTATCCTCGACAGAAGAGCCCGCCTGCTCCGCCAGCGCGCCGACCTCGCAGCAGTTATCGAGCGCGCGCTTGCTCTGCTGGACCGCATCGACGGCGATCCGGACCTGGAGCCGGATGACGACGGCGAGGAGGACAACCAGGACTGCTGCGCCGCGGCCGACGACGATCCCGTGTCGCAGCCCTGCCGGCAGTTCCGGAACCACTACGGCGCCGGAGACCCGGACGACACCGAGGCCAGCGCCCAGCCGGCCACCCTCGCCCCCTTCGTCCGGCGCGCCACCGCGGCCCGTGCCACCTCGGCCGAGCAACGCTCCGCTTACCGCGCCACCGGCGCCCAGGTGCCGCGCGAGCTGCGCCGCTGCCTGCTGGGGAGGGTCGGCGCGTGAGAAGATCGTCCTCCCGCCGTAGCATCGTGGCGGCCGCAGCTGCGCTGGCGCCTGCCGCAACTGCCGCACAGCCTGTCGCGCACCCCGACGCCGAGCTGTTCCGGCTGCGCGACCTGTGCATGGATCTTCACCGCGCCACGGACGCCGATACGGAGTTGACCGACACCATACCGTACGGTCCCAGGCGCGAGGCGCTTTGGCAGAGCATCCACGCCAGGGTGAGCCTGTGGCACGAGGCGAAGGCCCGGCTGGCACAACTGCCAGCGCGGACACTCGATGGGCTGCGCGCTAAAGCTGCGGTGCTACGGACCATCGTAGACCCGGGCGAATGCAACAACCCGCATCCCGACGATGAACTGGCGTGGTCGCTGTGCCGCGACCTGCTGGGCCTGAATGGCGGTTCCGCGTGACCGCCCCGCATAGCCCTTGCCTAATGCGGCCGCCCTTCAACTTGGCCCGCTGGCAGCCTGCTGCCGTACTGACGCCCCAAGCGTTGCTCAAGCCATTGCGCCGTCCGCCTACTGGCAGCAGCTTCCTCCTGGGTCCTCTGCACAACCCTCTCCCACGCCGGAGCGCAGTGGGGCACGTCTCGCCTGATCTCGACCAGAAGCGCGACTTGTCGGTCCAGTCGCGCGACTACGCTCTCGGCGTACTTCCAAGCCCGTGCCAGGGATGCATCTGCTTCAGTCATCCTGAAATCGATAGACCCCTGCTATGGAGACCGGAACAAACTGGCGGTTGCGGCGGGTTCGCCTGGGTCGCGCTGCTGATAGCGACCGAGGTTTGCGGCAGGTGGAACGATGACCCCGCCCAGCCGGCAGTGCAGGCGCGTGGCAGGCACAACCTGGTGAGCACCCCTATTCCCGTGCGCGTCACCCGTCGGTCGGCTACACTGCCGGACGGCGGGGCTAGGATGGCCCCCGAAAACCAGCACTCCGCGCTGGCTGCCCCGCCACTACCCTGCGGATTGCGCTGCGGAGGCGCTGACGATGAGCGACGACGGAGAAAGCTCTCAGCCTACCAGCGAGCACGAGCCCATCGACTGGGAAAGCAATATCCGTCGCTACCACCAGTTGGCCAAGAAGACGCAAAATCCGATGTACGCGTGGCTGGCGCTAGAAGCGCGCTTCCATTCGGAGCTCGGCGTCTTACGCGAGAACCCAATCGGAGAAGAGTTCTCCATTCCTGGCTGGGTGGCGGAGTACCTCTTGCAGGTGCTTGCGGGCTTGATGCCGTTGTCAGCCGGTGTGGATTTGAGCAAGGAGCCACCGGCAAGCAATCACCCGCCGATCGATCCCCGCGAGTTCGCGAACATCTGGGAGATGATCAAGACGCCTGCTGCGAAGCGGTACGCCGAAGCCATGAAGATCAGTTACACGCAAGCACTGACAATGGTTCCGGCAGCCCTGGGCTTCACGCGCGATGGCGGCTGGAATGCGTTCGCCTCCCTCGAAGCGACCACGCAGAAGATGCACCAGGCACGATTTTACGAGGAGGCACGCGAGCAGGGCATTCCTGCAAAGGTGGCGCTACATGCAATCGGCAGCGTGATCGGCGTGGACGATCCGTCGCACATGCTTCGTCGGATCCGCGAAGGGCGGAAACTGCTGGACGACGAGGAAGTGGCGAAGCCAGAGGGGTAGGTTTCGCCATGGTGGAGCCGGCGGGGTCGGTCCTACCATGGCGGCACAAGGATGCGTGGTTTCGCCACGCCTTAGCTGTTCCTCGGTCTGACTTCTTGCAGCTATTGGAATGTCCCGGCGACGCATGGCGTGTCGCGCGACTAAGGGACAGGCCGTCAACGATGGACACCAAGCGGTATCTCGATGAAGCAACTGCGTCGCAGTTGCTCAACATCTCGCCCCGCACCCTGCAGCGCTGGCGTGGTGAAGGCGGCGGCCCCGCATTCATCCGGGCCGGTGCCCGCCGGGTGCTGTACGACGCCGCGGAGATTGAGCGCTGGGCCAGTGCCCGGACGTTCCCGCACCGCGCGGCCGAACTTGCGAAGATCGCCGCCTAGCAAAAACCCGCCACGGCTGTGAGGCCATGACGGGCTGCGAGAGAAACCACGCTACTGACTACGCGAACACCTACGACAGTTCGCATATAGCGTTCCTCTCGCTGCTGCGCCAGACCTTTCCGCCGGGCATTTCTCCTGGAGAAGCCCGATGCTCAAGAACCGAGATAACAGGCCAGGGGACGCACGCTGCGCCCTGGTGCGCCTGGTGCATATCCCCGCGCTGGCCGACGCCGACGGCGTGCCCCGCGTGGCACTGGAGATGCCGCCTGTAGACGGCCGCCGTGCTGCGCTGCGCGTGTTCGGCAGCCTCGCTGCCGCCGTTGCTTTCAAGTCGCAGATTGAGGGAGCTCGCTGATGCTGGGCGTTGTCCCCAGAGCGGCCGACCTCCTGGTGCTGAACCAGCCGGCGCAGCTCTCAGCCGTGATTGAAAAGATGCGCGGCGGGCCGATCGCCTTCGCCGTGCCGCTGATTGCTGCGGCGCTGGCGGGTGACCTGCGCGTCCTGGTGCTATCGCCCGGCGGCCGGGCGCCCGTCCGGCTGCTGGATCACGCCTGCCCGCCAACGGTGGTGGTGCTGGGTGGCGACCCGGGCCCTCGGGTGCTGACGCCTGGCCCCGAGGCTTTCCCGCAGGCACGGCGCCTGCTGGCTTGGTCGGCATACACGATGCTGCACGCCTCGGGCGGTCAGGAAGAGCATTACTCGGCTGTGGTGGAAGCCGCGCGCCTGGTCCGGCGCGTCCTGCTGGTGGAGACAGCAACGGACCAAGAGGACGCTTGGCGCGAGCTGCTGCAGGCCGAGACCGATCGGCGTGGCGGCGCGGGGCGGCACCTCCCATCGCTGATCATCAGCGCCCGAGATCGCGGCGGCGTCCACCCGGTGAAGGAGGGCAGCCGATGAGCGAGCTGCATTACCCCGATGGCCTGACCCGCATCACCACCCGCGGCCCCCGGCTGTGCAAGACGATCCACGCCGACGGCACCACCGAGGGCTATGGCTTGGCGAAGCACGTCGACCTGGTGCCGGTGCTGGCGCCGGATCGGGCGACCCTGCTGCTGCTGTTGAGCGAGCTGCGAGGCCGGGAGCGGCAAGGGCTGCTGCGCGGCGCTATCGCCCAGCCCTGGCACCGCCATAACGTCCGCCGGCTGATGCACCGTGACCCTGAGACGGGCGATGAGCCGACCATTCTGGACGTGCCGCGGAGTTGGGTGGCGCTGGACTGCGACGGCATCCCTGCCCCGGCCGGCACCGACCCTCGCGACCTCGCCGAATGCGGCACCATCGCTCGCGGCATGCTGCCGGCGGCCTTCCACGCCGCCGCCTGCGTGGTGCAGGCGACCGCCAGTCACGGCATCAAGCCCGGACTGCGCCTGCGGCTCTGGTTCCACCTGGAGCGCCCGCTGATTGGCGCGATGTGCCAGCGGTGGTTGCGCGACGTGCCGGGTTTGGATCGCTCGACACTGCGGGCCGCTCAGGTCTGCTACACGGCCGCCCCGGTGTTCGTGGGCATGGCCGACCCGCTGCCGACACGGCTGGCCGAGCTGCCGGGCGAGGAGCGAGTGCCCTGCCCTGCGCCGGAGCAGCTGATGCCGCCCCCTCGACCCGAGCCGAACCCTGCGGCTCTGACGCGCGGCGCTGGAGGTGGTGACCGCTACGCCTGGGCCGCTCTCACCCGGGCCTGCACGAACATCGCAACCGCGCCCGTCGACAGCCGGCACCCTACCGCCGTGTCCGAAGCCTGGAGCCTTGCCCGTTTGGTCGTGGCCGGACTGCTCACCGGCGACGAGGTGGTGCGGGCGGTCGACGGCGCACTGCAGCAGGCCGGCAAGCCGGCCGGGGAAGGCTCCGCCATCGCCGCCTGGGCAGTGGCGCAGCGGACCGACAGCGGCGCTGCATCGAAAGGGAGCCGCTGATGGATGGCATGACGCCTCCGGAGCGGGACCGCGCCGCCGATGCGCTGGAGATTGCCCGCCTCGCCGCACTGGACCTGCTGGACTACGACCGCGAGCGCGCCGCCGCGGCCGAACGCCTGGGCTGCCGCACCTCTACGCTGGACGAGCAGGTAAAGGCGGCTCGCCCGCAGCCTGGGGCTGCCACTGGCCGCGGCGTGAATTTGGCCGAGGTCGAGCCCTGGCCGGAACGGGCGCAAGCCGCCGAGCTGCTGACGGACCTGTCGGCCGCGATCCGCCGGCACGTCATCCTGCCTGCCACCACCGCCGATGCCGTGGCCCTCTGGATCGCCCATACGTGGGTTTACGACCGCTTCCAGCACACGCCCCGCCTGAGTGTGACCAGCCCCACCAAGCGTTGCGGCAAGTCCACGCTGCTGGACCTACTGCGCGCCCTGTCCTGCCGGCCGCTCAAGGCGGACAGCATCTCCGCTTCGGGGGTGTTTCGCACCGTCGAAGCGCTGGCCCCGCTCACGCTGCTGATCGATGAAGCCGACACCTTCCTCGGGGACAACGAGGAACTGCGCGGCATCCTGAACAGCGGCTTCGAGAAGTCGGGGCAGGTGATCCGCGTGGTGGAGGTGAAGGACGAATGGCAACCCATCCGGTTTGCCACCTTCGCGCCAGTCGCACTGGCCGGCATCGGCGCCCTGCCTGGCACGCTGGAGGATCGGGCGCTCCCCGTGGTTCTGCAGCGCAAGGCGGCCTCTGAGACCGTTACGCGGCTGCGCGAGCCCGGCGCCCGCGACCGCCTGCACGACCTGGCGCGAAAGCTGGCGCGCTGGGCCGGTGATCGCCGCGGGCACCTCCCTGCTGATCCGAATATGCCCGCCGCCCTGGGCGACCGCGAAGCCGACGTGTCGGTGCCGCTGGTGGCGATCGCCGACGATGCCGGCGGTGCCTGGCCGGCCCTGGCCCGCAAGGCACTGCTGGACGTGTTCGGCGTCCGGACGGCCGAAGAAGGCACCCTGGAGGTCGGTGCTCTGCTCCTCACCGATATCCGTTCGATCTTCGCCGCGGCCGGGACCGACCGGATGGCCAGCGAGGATATCACCCGCTCGCTGGTGGACATGGAAGGGCGGCCCTGGCCCGAGTGGAAGGCCAGCAAGCCCATGTCCAAGAACCAGCTCGCCCGCGCGCTGAAGCCGTTCGGGATCTGGCCCGCGTCCATCCGCCTCCGCGATGGTACCACACCCAAAGGCTACTACGCCGACAGCTTCCGGGCGGCATGGTCGCGATATCTGCCTCCGCCGCCCCAAACCGCGGTTTCAAACCGCCACAACGCGACGCGTCGCGGAAATCCGCCAGAAAACCGCGCGAGCGAAGTGCAACAGGCGCAAATGCGTGGCGGTTTGGAAAACGGCAGTTTTCCGCAGAATTCTGCCACTTGTTGCAGTGTGGCGGTTCCAGCGGGGGTGGCTGGGGAAGAAGGGTCTTCTGAGGGGTGGGAGGACACCCTTTGAGCGCCGCCGCCACCCTCCGCCAGGCCGAGGCCGCTGGGGTGCAGCTGCACCTCGACGCCGCGGGGCAGGTGCGGGTGCGGAGCGCCACCCGCCCTCCGCCGGCACTGCTGACCGCGCTGCGCCAGCACCGCGACGAGGTGGCGCACCTGCTGACGCTGCGGACGGCTCTGGTGCACCTCGACCACGACGCGGCTGAGGCCGATGCGATGGCCGAGCACTACCTCGCGCCGGCAGAGCTCGCGCCGCCAGCACCGCAGCGGCGGGACGCCGTCGATGAGTGGCTTGCCCTCCCGGCCAGCAACTACGGCGGGATGAGCCGTTGAGCAGTGAAAGCGACAGCGCACGACTGCAGCGCATCCTCGCCACACTGCCCCCCGATGACGCGCTGTTCCTGGCGCAGAAGGTGGAGCCGGCGTCGCTGGCCCGTGCACGGCGGCTGAACGAGCGTGACGAGGTAATCCGGTCGACCCGCGCTTTCCTGCCCGGGCTACTGGCCGAGGCTCAGGCCCGCACCCTGGCGCAAGACCTGTTCCGCTTTCTCGCGACTGACTGGACCAATCGCACCGACAACGCGGGGGACAGCTACCGCGACAAACTGCGGCGCATCGCGACGCTGAACGACGGCAAGTCCATCAAGGCGCGTCAGATCCTCAACATCTTTCACCACTCGCGCGGCTGCACGTACAGCAGCTAAATAGACACGCACTTTCAGTGCTTTAGGGCCAATCTCCTGTCATCGCAGGAGCCGCCTCTATGGTCCGCATCACCGATCTCCTCAGCCTTCCGCCGTGTTCCGCGCTCGCCCGCCTTGGCGTCGAGCGTACTGCCCTTTTCAGCACCGTGGGCACGCTGGCGCGCCGTCGCGAGAGCTACCTGCTGGCTGACGGCTCCGACGCGATCATCCGCGAAATCGACGCCGAAACTGACCGGCTGCACCTCGCCATGGAACGCCTCGACGCCGCCGAGCGCGAAGTGCTGCGCCGTGAGCCGCGGGCCGCCTCCCTCACCACCATGCCGCGCGCCGTGGCCGTCGGCTGAGCCCAGGAACGCCCACACATGGCCACCGCCTCCGCTGGGACGCTGTCCCTCACCCTCAGCGCGAACGACCGCATCACCGCGCCGCTGCAGCGCCTCACCGCCACGGCGCAGCGGATGTCGCGGGGCTTTGCCGCCATGGCCGAGCGCATGACGGCGCCGACCCGCAGCATGGAGCGCCTGGGGCAGTCCGCCCAAGCGGTAACCCGGAACCTGACGGCCATCGCACCGCCCCTGGCAGCCCTCAGCGCGGCCGGCACGGTGGCGGGCATCGCCCGGCTGACGCAGAGCTTCGGTGCTTTCGGTGGGCAGCTGACCCGCGACGCCAGCCGGGTACGCACGACCACCGCGAACCTCCATGCCTTGCAGGGCGCCGCGATCCTGACTGGGTCCTCGGCTGAGGCCATGACGCAGGGGCTGGAGGGGCTGGGCGATGCCCTCACCGATGCGGCCGGCGGGCGCGACAACCAAGCGCTGCAGTATTTCGCCCTGCTGAAAGTCGCGATCCGCGACGGCGTGACCGGCCAAGCCCGCACCGCGGCCGAGGTGCTGCCCGAGGTCGCCGACCAGCTGGCCAGGATCGGCGACCCGGCCTTGCGCGCTCGGGTGATGGGGGCGCTTCGCATCCCGGCCACGCTGATGCCAACGGTGGAGCGGGGATCGCGGGCCCTGGCTGCGGCGACCGTAGAGGCACGGCGCTATGGGGCCGTCACCGACAACGGCGCGGCCATCGGCGCCCGGTTCGAGCAGTCCATGCAGCGCATCTCGCTGGCGAGCAGCGGCTTTGGCAACACCATTGCCCAGGCGGTGGCCCCGTCGCTGGGCGAGCTCACCGACCGCCTGTCGCGCTGGCTCGCCACGAACCGCGTGCCGATCGGCCAGGGCATCGAGGACGCGGTGAAGCGCCTGACCGTCAACATCAACGAGTTTGCGGACAGCGGCGGCTTCGAGCGGCTGGGGACCGGCGCCCTGGCTTTCGGCAAGAACGTGGAGCGCGTAGTCGGCTGGATGGGCGGCTGGGGGAACGCGGCGACCGCGCTGGGCGCGATCCTGACGGCCCGTCTCGTCGCACCACTGGCGACCATGACGGCCAGTCTAGTTCGCCTCGTGGCCTTCCGCCCGCCCGTGTGGATGCTGCGGCTTCTCGGGGTCGGTGGGCTGGCCCTCGGCGTGGGCGAAGGGCTCCGGAAATACCGCGAGCAGCGCGATCAGACCGGCGAAAGGCAGCGCGAGCAGGAGCAGAACTTTGCTCGGCGTGGAGCCTTGCCGGGCTTCTACAGTGGCCCAGCCGAGGAGCCAGAAGGGCTGACCGGCAACGACATGTACACTTTCGCCGACCGGCTCGCGATGCGGATCGGCACCATGCTCCGCCCCGAGGCACGCACCGGTCTGCTACCCGGTGGCGAGACGCGCCGCGCCGCGCAACACGACGTGGGAGGCGGCGGCGACGGTCCGAACCAGGTGACAGCGAGACACCGAGAGGCCTTCGATTACTTCCGCGGCCGTGGATGGAGCGACGAGGCTGCGGCCGGGATCGTGGCCAACTTTCACCACGAGAGCGGGGTGCGGCACGACGGCCCGTGGGGTGACGGCGGCAACTCGGGCGGCATGGGGCAGTGGGACGCCACCCGCCGCGCCTCGTTCGAGCGCTGGTCCGGCACCCCGTTCCGCCAGAGCACCCGGCAGCAGCAGCTCGACTTCACCCACTACGAGCTGACCGAGGGACCGGATCGCGGCGCGCGCCGGGCTGGTGAGGCCTTGCGCAGCGCTGGCTCAGCGCGAGAGGCCGCTAGCGCCTTCTCCCGCCTCTCTGAGCGGCCAGCGGGTGGCCTCGGGGAAGCCATATCCCGCGGCAACACCGCCGAGCGCATGCTGCCCGAACTGCGGCGTCCTTCACCGCCCGCGCCGACCACGGTCGCCCCCGGCGCGCCGGCGCCGTCCGACCTGGGCGAGCGGCCGATGGCGAACCCCTCGCTGCCTGGGCAGCAGTCCGCCCGTCAGCCTGCGCAGCAGGTGGAATTCAAAGTCAGCTGGAATGGTCCGGTCCCCGATGGCGCCCGCGTCACCGCCCGCGGCCCCAACGGCGAGGTCAGGGTCGAGCGCGCCATGGTCGGCGCCTTCGGCTGAGCACGTCTCCCAAGCAAGGAAACACCATGCCCACCAAGCAATCCCCAGCCGCACCGTCGCACGTCATGAACAAGCGCACGGCCTACAGCTACGGCCTCGCGCCGAAGCCCCGCACCGCCGCCGAGGGGCTGGAGGTGTTCAAGCCGGCCGCGCAGGCGAAGGCATCGCCCGCCAAGCCCAAGCCCGCTGCCGCGGCGCGCACGGCCAGCACGCAAAAGCCGGCGGCATCGGGCGCCACCTTCGCGCACCTCAACGAGGGCGCCGCCCAGCGCCTCGTCGCTGCCGCGCGGGCGCTGCACGCGAAGCCGGCCAAGGCTGCGGAGGCCGACCGCGCCAACACCGCTGAGGCCGTAGCCTTCATCCTCAACGCCGGCCGCCGCAACCGCTGAAAGGAAGCACGCCATGAAGCTGGACGAGATCCTCGCGCTGCACCCCGTGGGCGCCAACGCCGCCACGCTACGGACAGCCATCGCCCAGGCGGAGGCCACGCGCTCCGACCTGCTGGCGCGCGCGGCCGAACTGGACCGCACCCGCGAGCGCGGGCTGCTGACCCAGGAGGAGAAGGCGATCCTGAAGGCCGAGGCCGACGCGGCTTCCGCCCGGCTCGCCGCTAACCGGATCGTCGCGCTGCTGCCGCGCATGCAGGCCGACCTGCACGGGGCCACCGGCCGCGAAACGCTGGCCGTGCTGCGGGCCGAAGCTGCGGAGGTGATGGCAGTGCTCAATGAGGAAGGGATGAGCGAGCTCTTCCTCTCTCTGCGGGCCACCTTCCGCGCCAACGTCGCCGCAGCCTACCTGCGGCAAGACGTGCGCGACGCCGGGCCGCTCGGTATCGAAGAGCCTGCCGACTTCGCCCGAGACTTCGCCCCCTGGGCACGTTCCGCCGTCGTCAATGCGGCAAAGTCGTACCTCTTCACAGCAATAGTGGAGCCGCACCAGGAAGGGGTCGTGGTGTCGGTCGATCAGCTGCGCGCCGTGATCATCGAGCCCCACCCCAGCGGTCTCACCAACATCCCGCCGCTTCTCCTGGAGGGGCGCGGAACACTGCGGCTACCGCTGTCGGAGGCTGAGGCCCTGTACCAGCGCGGCTACGTCACCAGCCCCACAACGGGCGAGGAGAAGCGGGACGCTCCGGACGTCGCGCCGCAGGCCGGGGTGACGATCAGCTACGGCACCGGCCCCCGCCGCTCCCTCGAGAGCACGTCGGTCCTCTCCGTGCGCGACTATCTCGAACCCGAGCGCGAAGCCTTGGCCAAGTACGACGCTAAGCTGGAAGCCGAGAAGGCGAAGGAGGAGCGGCGCGGCGGTGTAGGGGATCGCGAGGGGCGGCTGCCGGTGCGGGTCCAGGGTGTCGAGCCACCCGCGTATTCGGCCTGGTAGCGGCTCGCGCCAGCCAGGGCGAAGGACTGAGGGGGCTGGGAGGGGTAGCCCACCCCTACCCCCCCGGTCTGGGTCCTTCCAGAGGCACCCCCCTCTTGGAGTGCGCCCCTCCTGGTGGACGGCTTGGGCGAAATGGATTGACCTCTCTGGCTGGGCTTCCGGAGGATGGAAGTCATGGCACGGCACCGTTCCCACAGTGTCGCATTCAAGCGGCAGGT
>NZ_JBLLEB010000065.1:0-11453 GCF_047690175.1 Roseomonas sp. BN140053
GGGCGGGCGGGCGGCGCTGCTCTCGGCCGGGGCGGCGGTGGCGCTGGCGCCGGCGGCGCGGTTCTGGGCGGCCGGGCGGCGCGGGGCGGCGCTGGGCTGGGCGGGCGCCGCGGCGCTCGGCGGGGCGGCGGCGCTGGCGGTGCTGCTGGCCGCGCCCGGGGGAGCCTCGGCGCTGCGGACGCTGGAACGCTTCACCGGGGAAGGGCTGGCGGCTTCCGCCCGGCCGGTGCTGTGGGCGGCGGCGCTGGACTGGGCCGGCGAGGCGGCGCCGCTGGGCCTGGGCACCGGCGGCTTCACCCTGGCCGCCGGGCTGGGCGAGCGGCGCGGCCTGTACCCGCACAACCACGCGCTGGAAGCCCTGGCCGAGGGCGGGCTGCCCGGCCTGGCGCTGTGGCTGGGCGCCTTCGGCGGCGGCGCGCTGCTGCTGCTGGGGCAGTTGCGCGCGGTGGGGCCGGAACGCGCCGGGCGGCTGGTGGCGCTGGTGCTGCCGGTGTCGATCGGCGCCATGGTGTCCACCGACCTGGGCAACCGCATGGTGTGGTTCGCGCTGGGCCTCGCCTTGTCGGCCGCGGTGGCGGCCCGGCGTGTCTGACGGCTTCTACGCGCGGCGCTGCAAGCGGCCGCTGGACGCGCTGCTGGCGGGGTCGCTGCTGGTGCTGCTGGCGCCGCTGCTGGGGCTAGCGACGCTGGCGGTGCGGCTGGCGCTGGGGCGGCCGGTGCTGTTCCGGCAGGTGCGGGCGGGGCGGGACGGGGTGCCCTTCACGGTGCTGAAGCTGCGCTCCATGCGCCCGGCCGCCTGGCCCGGCGAGCCCGACGGGGCGCGGCTGACCGCTTTCGGCTGGGTGCTGCGCGCCAGCGCGCTGGACGAGTGGCCGCAGTTGCTGAACGTGCTGCGCGGCGAGATGAGCCTGGTGGGGCCGCGGCCCTTGCCGCTGGACTACATCCCGCTGTTCACGCCGCGGCAGCGCGGGCGGCTGCGGGTCCGGCCGGGGCTGATGGGGCTGGCGGTGGCGCGGGGCCGCAACGCCCTGCCCTGGGCGGAGCGGCTGGAATGGGACGCCCGCTACGCCGAGCGCGTGTCGCTGGGCGGCGACTGCGCCGCCGCGCTGGGCAGCCTGGGGGTGTTGCTGCGCGGGCAGGGCGTGCACGCCCCCGCCCACCCGACCAGCCCACGCCTGGACGGCTGACCCGGCGGCAGCGGGGAGCATGCGGAAGCACGGCTCGGCATAACCACCGAAAAGCTTCGACTCCGATCAATCTGGACATGCGCTAAGATTTTTGACGCGAGTCGATACCGGCGGATACGGTACCAGCACCCGGACCGACTGGTCTCCGCAACCGATCCTGGCACCGAACTGCGTCATTTCTGCCGTGCGGGTGGACGAACCATCTAATTTTTACTTCAGGTTGTGAAACTTGGTTGCAACCACCCGAGCCATCCTGTCTGCTGTGCATTGTCAGACATCTGAAGGTGGGTGGCGTTCGCGATGACCCTGCGTTTTATCCAATCGGGGGCGAACCAGGCCGACACGGGCCCGGGCAACATCGTCGCATTTCCGCAAAGCAGCACTTCGCCGCCAGGGCCGCCGGCGGCCCTGGCGGAAGCCTTGCCGCCCCAGGCCACGCCGTGCTGGCTGCACCTGTCGCCGCCGCAGCTGGCCGGCAGCGAGTACGCCGCGCTCTGCGCCACGCTGGACAGCGGCTGGATCGCGCCCGCCGGGCCGGTGCCCCGCGCCTTCGAGGCGGCGCTGGGCCGCGCCACGGGGTTCGAGCACGTCGCGGCCGTGTCCTCCGGCACCGCGGCGCTGCACCTGGGCTACCGGGTGCTGGACGTGGCGGCCGGCGACGGCGTCTGGACCAGCAGCTTCACCTTCGTGGCCACGGTGGCACCGGCGGTGCAGATGGGCGCGGTGGCGACCTTTCTGGACGTGTGCCCGGACAGCTGGACCCTGGACCCCGAGCTGCTGCGCACCGAGCTGGCCCGCGCGGCACGGGTCGGCAAGCTGCCGCGGGTGGTGGTGCCGGTGGACGTTTACGGCCAGTGCTGCGACCTCGACACCATCGTGGCCATCTGCGACCGCTGGGGGGTCGCAGTGATGAGCGACAGCGCCGAGGCGCTGGGCGCCACGCAGCGCGGCCGCGCGGCCGGCCAGGGGGCGCAGCTCGCGGCCTTCTCCTTCAACGGCAACAAGATCATCACCGCCGGCGGCGGCGGGGCCCTGGCCTCGGACGATGAGCGGCTGGTGGCGCGGGCGCGCTTCCTGGCCAGCCAGGCGCGGGAAGCCGGGGCGCACTACCAGCACGACACGATCGGCTATTCCTACGGCCTGTCCTCCGTGCTGGCCGCGGTGGGCATGGCGCAGCTGTTGCACCTGGAAGAACGGGTGACGCAGCGGCGGGCGGTGTTCGCGCGCTATCTCGCCGGGCTGGGCGACCTGCCGGGCGTGAGCTTCATGCCGGAACCGGCCTGGGGCCGCTCGTCGCGCTGGCTCAGCACCGTGCTGTTCGACCCCGCGGTGTTCGGCGCCGACCGCGAGGCGGTGCGCCGCGCCCTGCACGCCGCCGGCATCGAGAGCCGGCCGCTGTGGAAGCCGCTGCACCTGCAGCCCGCCTTTCGCGGCGCCGGCTTCGTGGGGCCCGGCGTGGCGGCGGGGCTGTTCGAGCGCGGGCTGTGCCTGCCTTCCGGCGCCATGTCGGTGTCCGAGCAGGAGCGGGTGATCGAGGTGGTGCGCGGCTGCGCCAGGGCATGAGCGCCGCGGAGGCCGGTGCCGGCCGGCTGGGCGCCCCGGGCAGCGGCGCCGTGGGAATCGGCGGCGGCCCGGGCACCGGGTCGCGCCGGGTGCTGTACCTGCACCAGCATTATTCCGGCCCCGGCGGCGCCACCGCCACGCGCTCGCACGCCATGGCGGCGGCGCTGGCGGCACGCGGCCACCGCGTCACCCTGGCCTGCGGCCGCTACGAGGGTGCCGCCACCGGGCTGAGCGGCCCGTTCCGCAACGGTCGGCGCTCCGGCCGGGTGGGCGGCTTCACCGTGGTGGAGTTCGACATCCCCTGCGGCAACAACCAGCGGCTGCGCGCCCGAGGCCTGAGCTTCGCCCGCTTCGCCGCCCGCGCCGCCGCCCTGGCGATGCGCGACGAGTGGGACGTGGTGCTGGCCTCCTCCACCCCGCTGACCGTGGCGGTGCCGGCGCTGCTGGCGCGCTGGCGCCGCGGCACCCCCTTCGTGTTCGAGATCCGCGACCCCTGGCCCGAACTGCCCCGCGCGCTGCTGGCGGGCCGGGCAAGCGGCGCGTCCCGCCTGCCCGCGTCCTGGGCGCTGGCGGGCATGGAGCGCCTCGCCGGGGCGGCCTGCCGCGAAGCCGCCGCCGTGATCGGGCTGACGGAGGGCATGGCCGACACCGCCCTGGCGCGCGGCGCCGATCCGGCGCGGGTGCACGTGGTACCCAACGGCTGCGACCTCGACCTGTTCGGGCCGCAGGTGGCGCCCTGGCGGCCGCCCGGCGTGGCGCCCTGGGAATGCCTGGCGGTGTATGCCGGCGCGCATGGCCGCGCCAACGGGCTGGACCTGCTGCTGGACGCCGCCGCCGCGCTGCGCGCGCGGGGCGAAGGGCGGGTGCGCATCCTGCTGGTGGGCGATGGCGGCGAGAAGCCGCGGCTGCGCGCCGCGGCGGCGCAGCGCGGCCTGGACAACCTCGGCTTCCTGGACCCGCTGCCCAAGACGGAACTCGCGGCGCTGCTGGCGGGCAGCCAGGTGGTGCTGCACTGCCTGGCCGACGTGCCGGAATTCGCCGAATGGACGGCGCCCAACAAGCTGATGGACGGGCTGGCCGCGGGGCGGCCGGTGGTGAGCAACGTGCCGGGCCGCGCCGCGCGGCTGCTGGAAGCCGCCCCTGCCGGCGCCGCGCCCAGCGGCATCGCCGTGCCGCCCGCCGACCCGGACGCGCTGGCGGCGGCGCTGGCCTTCCTGGCGGCCGATCCCGCCCGGCGCGAGGCGATGGGCCGCGCCGCCCGCGCCCAGGCCGTGGCGCGCTGGGACCGCCGCCTGCAGGCGCGCCGCCTGTGCGAGGTGGTGGAGGCCGCGGTCTTTCCCGCCCCGCGCCCCACCCTGGCGATGGTGCCGGCATGACCGAGATCCACCTGGTGGTCGCCGCGCGGCCCAACCTGCCCAAGATCGCCGCGCTGTGGCACGCGCTGCGCGAACGGCCGCTGGGCGCCACGCCGGTGATCGTGCACACCGGCCAGCACCACGACGCCGCGATGTTTCGCGAACCGCTGGAGGACCTCGGCCTGCCGGCGCCGGCGGTGTCGCTGGACGTGTCCGGCGGCAGCCACGCCGAGCTGACCGGGCGGACGCTGATGGCCTGCGGCGCGCTGTGGGAACAGCGGCGCCCGGCCCTGGCGGTGGTGCCCGGCGACGTGGACGGGGCGCTGGCCGCGACGCTGGCGGCACGCAAGCTGGGCATTCCCGTGGCGCACCTGGAAGCCGGGCTGCGCTGCGGCGACCACGACATGCCCGAGGAGATCAACCGCCGCGCCATGGATGCCGTGAGCGACCTGCTCTGGGCGCCCGACGAGGCCACCGCCGCGCGGCTGCTGGGCGAGGGGCATTCCCCCCGCGCCGTGCGTGCGGTGGGCAACAGCATGGTGGACAGCCTGCTGCGCACCCTGCCCGCCGCCCGCGCGCAGCCGCTGCCGGCCGGGCTGGTTCCCGGGCAGTACGGCGTGCTGACCCTGCACCGCCCGGCCAATGTGGACGATGCGGCCTCGCTGGCCGAGGTGCTGGCCGCGGCCGGCGACGCGGCCGAGGCGCTGCCGCTCGCCTGGCCCGTGCATCCCCGCACGGCGGCGCGGCTGCAACGCTTCGGCCTGCGCGTGCCGGACGGCATCACGCCACTACCGCCGCTGGGCTACCGCGCCTTTCTCGGCCTGCTGGCCGGGGCGCGGCTGGCCTGCACGGACAGCGGCGGCGTGCAGGAGGAAGCGGCGGTGCTGGACCTGCCCTGCCTGACCCTGCGGCCCTCCACCGAGCGGCCGGTGACGCTGGCGGCCGGGTCCAACCGGCTCGTGTCCCCCGCTGTCCTGCCGGACGCGGTGGCGGAGGTGCTGGCGGGGCAATGGCCGCGGTCGCGCCCGATCCCGCTCTGGGATGGGCGGGCGGGGGAACGCATGGTGGCGCACCTGGCGGAAATCCTGCCGGCCCTGCGGGTGGCGGCGTGAAGCGCCCCGCGTCGGTTCCGGCCATGGCGGGGGGCCTGCCCGTGCCGGCCGCGCCGGGCGTCGCGGCAAACGCCGCGCCGGGGGCGGCGGCCCCGCCCGCGGCGGCGCCCCTGGTGGCCATGCTGTCCGCCGCGCATCCGCCCGAGGACGTTCGCGTGGTGGGCAAGGAGGGCGCCGCCCTGGCCGCGGCCGGCTGGCGGGTGGTGCATATCTGCCCCGGCGAGGCGGCCGAGGCGCAGGCCTGGGGCGTGTCGCTGGCCCCGTATCGGCGGCGGCGCGGCTGGCGCGGCCGGGTGCTGGGGCTGCCGGCGCTGGTGCGGCGGGCGCGGCGCAGCGGCGCGGCGGTGATCCACGCCTCGGAACCCGACAGCTGGCTGGCGGCGATCCTGGCGGCGCGGCTGCCCGGCGGCGGCCGCGGCGCGCGGGTGGTGCTGGACGTGCACGAGCACTACCCGTCGCGGCTGGACGAGCGCCTGCCCCCCGCCCTGCGGCCGGTGGCGCGGGCGGCGATCCGCCTGTGCTGCCGCCGCATGGCCGCCGCGGCCGACGCGGTGGTGGTGGCCAAGGACGGGCTGGACGCGGATTTCCGCGCCCCCGCCCGCACGGTGGCGGTGCGCAACTACGCCGAGGCCGCGGCGCTGGAGCCGCGCCGGCACGGCCCCGGCCCGGTGACGCTGCTGCACCTGGGCGCGCTGGGCCGCTCGCGCGGCTCGCACGAGATGCTGGACGCGCTGGCGCTGTGCCCGGCGGGAACGCGGCTGCGGCTGGTGGGGCGCTTCACCGACGGCGGCGAGGACGCTTTCCTGGACCGCGCCCGGCTGCTGGAACTGAGCGACCAGGTGGAGCGCCACGGCTGGCGCCCGCGGGCGGAGGCGCTGGCCCTGGCGGCTTCGGCCGATATCGGGCTGGTGCTGTTCCAGCCGGGGGTGGAGAACCACCGCCTGGCGCTGCCGCACAAGCTGTTCGACTGCATGCTGGCCGGCCTGCCGGTGATCGTGCCGGACTTCGCCACCGAGGTCGCTGCCGTGGTGCGCGACGCCGGCTGCGGCCTGGCGGTGAACACCGCCGATCCCGGCGCCATCGCCGCCGCGGTGGCCGAGCTGTCCGATCCAGGACGGCGCGAGGCGCTGGGCCGCGCCGGGCGCGACGCGGCGCTGGGCCGTTTCGGCTGGGCCGCGGAGGCCGCGCGGCTGGTGGGGCTGTATCGCCGGTTGGCCCCCCTGCCCCGGGCGGGCTAGACGGGACGCGCGATGGCGCCCCGACGTATCCTGCTCAACCTGTCCCTCGACCTGCTGCTGGCGGCGCTGGCCTTGCCGCTGGCGCTCTGGCTGGCCGCGCCCGGCATCTGGCCGCCGCTGCACTGGTGGCCGCCGGCGCTGGCGGGCGGGCTGCTGGCCTTCCTGTCCGGCGCCCTGCCGCTGCGCCTGCCGCGGCAATACTGGCGCTACGTCGGCCTGCCCGACCTCCTGGCGGTGGCCAGTGCCGCGGTGGTGATGGCGGCGCTGTTCTTTCTCGGGCTGCTGCTGTTCCAGGCCTGGCGGCCGCCCAGCCTGGCCTTTCCCGTGCTGCATGCCGGCGCCCTGCTGGGGCTGCTGGGCGGCGCCCGGCTGATCGGCCGCTGGCGCGACGCGCACCGGGTCGGCCCCGTCACCGACGTGTCGCTGCCCTGGGCGCTGGTGGCGGGCGGGGTGAATGCCGCCGACCTGTTCCTGCGCGCCCTGTCCGGGCAGCGCGCCCCGGGCTTCCGGGTGCTGGGGCTGCTGGCGCCGCGCGCGCGGCAGGCGGGGCGGCGCATCCAGGGCGTGCCGATCCTGGGCGCGCTGGACGACGCGGCGGAGGTGCTGGAACGGCTGCGCGCTTCCGGCCGGCTGCCGGCGCTGCTGGTGCTGGTGGACCCCGACATCGCCGGCAAGCCGCTGGAAGCGCTGCTGGACGCGGCCGACCGGCACGGCGTCGCGGTGCGCCGCGCGCCGCGCCCCACGGCGCTGGACCCCGCCGCGGTGGAGGCCGGCGACGGCGGCAGCGTGCCGGGCGAGGACGCGCCGGGGGCGGAAGGGGCGCCGCGGCCGCGCCGGCTGGACCTGCGCCCGGTTTCCATCGAGGAGCTGCTGGACCGGCCGCAGGTGCCGCTGGACCGCGCCGGCATGGCGCGGCTGGTGCAGGGGCGGCGCGTGCTGGTCACCGGCGCCGGCGGCACCATCGGCGGCGAGCTGGCGCGGCAGGTGGCCGCACTCGGCCCCGCGATGCTGACGCTGCTGGACCACGGCGAGTTCGCGCTCTACGGCATCGACCTCGAACTCGGCGAGCGGCACCCCAACGTGCCGCGCCGCGCCGTGCTGGCCGATATCCGCGACGAGCCCCGGATGCGCCGGCTGATGGAGGACACCCGCCCCGAGCTGGTGTTCCACGCCGCCGCGCTGAAGCACGTCCCCATGGTGGAGAACGACCCCGCCGAGGGGCTGCTGACCAACGCCGCCGGCACCCGCATCGTGGCCGACGCCGCGCGGGCGGCGGGGGCGATCGCCATGGTGCTGATCTCCACCGACAAGGCGGTGAACCCGACTTCCGTGATGGGCGCCTCCAAGCGGCTGGCCGAGATGTACTGCCAGGCGCTGGACGTGCAGGCGCGCGCCCAGGGCGGGATGCGCTGCGTCACCGTGCGCTTCGGCAACGTGCTGGGCTCCACGGGATCGGTGGTGCCGCTGTTCCGCCGCCAGCTGGAGCGCGGCGGGCCGCTGACGGTGACGCATCCGGACATGCGCCGCTACTTCATGACGGTGCGCGAGGCGGTGGGGCTGGTGCTGCAGGCTTCCGTGGTGGGGGCGGCCGACGCGGTGCCGCCGGCCGGCGGCGCGGCGGGCGCTGCCCTGGCGACGACGGGCGCGGAGGCCCCGCGGGCGGCGGCCGGCACCGTGGCGGCGGGCGACGTGCTGCCGCCGGAGCTGCGCGAGGGCGGCATCTTCGTGCTGGACATGGGCGAGCCGGTGAAGATCGTGGACCTCGCGCACCGCATGATCCGGCTGGCCGGGTTGCGCCCGGATGCCGAGGTGGAGATTCGCTTCACCGGCCTGCGCCCGGGCGAGAAGCTCTACGAGGAGTTGTTCCACGGCCAGGAGCCGCCGCGCCCGACCCGCTTCCCCGGGCTGCTGGTGGCCAAGCCGCGCACCGCCGACGCCGCCCTGGTGGGCCGCGCCATCGACGAGATCGCCACCGCCTGCCGCGCCGGCCAGCCCCGCCTCGCGCTGACGCAGCTGTCGCGGCTGGTGCCGGAATTCGACCACGACCCGCACCACGCCGCGGCGGGGCGGGCTTGATCCGTCCGGGCACGGCCGGCGGGGCGGGCCCGATCCGTCCGACCGCGGCCGGCGAACACTGCTGCCGCGCCCCGGCGGTGCCCCGACACCCTCCTCCCTGACCCGGAAAGAGCCCGCGCCATGACACCCACCGCCCTGTCGCTGCTGGCACGGCTCGAGAGCCGCAGCGCCCGGATCGGGGTGGTGGGACTGGGCTATGCCGGGCTGCCGCTGGCGCTGCGCTTCGCCGAGGTGGGCTTCCCCGTGGTGGGCTTCGACATCGACGCGGCCAAGGTGCAGGCCATCGCCGCCGGGCGCTCGCCGGTGCACGGCATCGCCGATGCGCGGGTGGCGGCGGCGCGCATCACGGCGCACGCGGCGATGGACGCGGCGGCCGGCTGCGACGCCATCCTGATCTGCGTCCCCACCCCGATCGGGCCGCACAAGGAACCCGACCTGGGGGCGGTGCGCGACACGCTGGCGGCCCTGGGCCCCTTCCTGCGCCCCGGGCAGGTGGTGGCGCTGGAAAGCACCACCTATCCCGGCACTACGGAGGAGTTCGTGTTTCCCGCCCTGCGCGCCGCCGGGCTGCGGGTCGGCGAGGACGCCTTCGCGGTCTATTCCCCCGAGCGCGAGGACCCCGGCAACCCCGAGGGCACGGTGGGCAGGGTGCCCAAGCTGGTGGGCGGCGCCACGGAAGCGTGCCTCGCCGTGGGGCGGGCGCTCTACGGGCCGGTGGCGGGGGGGCTGGTGCCGGTGTCTTCGCTGGCGGCGGCGGAACTGGCCAAGTGCTACGAGAACGTGTTCCGCGCCGTGAACATCGGCCTGGTGAACGAGCTGAAGCGCCTCTGCCACGCCATGAACCTCGACGTGCACGAGGTGATCGACGCCGCCGCCACCAAGCCCTTCGGCTTCATGCCCTTCCGCCCCGGCCCCGGCCTGGGCGGGCACTGCATTCCCGTGGACCCCTACTACCTCGCCTGGAAATCGCGCGAGCTGGGCGTGCCCAGCGACTTCATCGAGCTGGCCGGGCGGGTCAACGACGCCATGCCACACTACGCGGTGAACCGGCTGCGCGACGCCCTCGACGCGCGCGGGCAAACGCTGCGCGGGGCGCGGGTGCTGCTGCTGGGCCTGGCGTACAAGCCCGACGTGCCCGACACGCGCGAGAGCCCGGCGGTGGAAATCTTCCGCATCCTGGAAGGCTACGGCGCGCAGCTCAGCTACCACGACCCGCTGGTGCCGCGCTTTCCCGCCACGCGGCGCTTGGCCGGCACGGCGCCGGACCTGCTCAGCCTGCCGCTGGACGCGGACACGCTGGCGCAGCAGGACGCGGTGATGCTGGTGACGCCGCACCGTGCCATGGACCTGGAGCTGGTGCGGCGGCACGCGCAACTCGTGGTGGACACGCGCGGCGCGCTGCGCGGCGCGATGGTGCTGCCGCCCGGGGTAACGACCGCGGCAGCGCCCGGTGCAGCAGCCGGATGTGCAGCCGGGCCGATCGCCCTGCCGGCCGCCACTGCGGCAAGGTTGCCGGGCGACACGAAGGGTGACTTGGCCAGGGGCGAGGGCGGGGCCTACATCGTCCCCGCCTGAACCGAGCCCGACTGGACCACATGACCGCTTCCGCCACGCCCCGCCCCATCCCGTTCTTCGACATGCAGGCGCAGCAGGCGCCGATCCGCGCGGAGCTGGATCGGCGCATCGCCGCCGTGCTCGGCAGTGGCCGCTTCGTGCTGGGCCCCGAGGTGACGGAGCTGGAAGCGAAGCTGGCGGAGTATGCCGGCGCCGCGCATGCGGTGGGCGTGTCCTCCGGCACGGATGCGCTGCAGATCGCCATGATGGCGGAAGGCATCGGCCGCGGCGACGCGGTGTTCCTGCCCGCCTTCACCTACACCGCCACGGCCGAGGTGCCGCTGGTGCTGGGCGCCACGCCGGTCTTCGTGGACGTCGATCCGCGCACCTACAACATCGATCTCGCCGACCTGCGCCGCCGCATCGACGCGATCAGGGCGGAGGGCAAGTTGCGCCCGCGGGCGGTGGTGGGCGTGGACCTGTTCGGCCTGCCCGCGGACTGGCCGGCGCTGCAGGAGATCTGCGCGGCGGAGAAGATGTTCGCGCTGGACGATGCGGCACAGGCCTTCGGCGGCAGCCTGCACGGCAAGCGCCTCGGCGCCTGGGCGCATGCCACGGCGCTGAGCTTCTATCCGACCAAGACGCTGGGCGCCTATGGCGACGGCGGCGCGCTGCTGTGTGACGACGCGGATCGCGCCGAGCTGTTCCGTTCGCTGCGTTCGCACGGCGAGGGCAAGACCCGCTACGAGGTCCTGCGCACAGGCATGAACGGAAGGCTGGATACGATTCAGGCCGCTGTGCTGCTGTGCAAGCTGCCGCTGATGGAGCCGGAGCTGGAAGCGCGCACCCGCGTCGCCGGCTGGTACGCGGAGCGCCTGGGCAACCGCGTGCAGGTGCCGGCCGAGATCCCCGGCGCCGTCAGCGCCCACGGCTACTATTCCATCCTGCTGCCCGACGCGGCGTCGCGGCCGCGCGTGCTGGACGCTTGCAAGGCGCGCAACGTCCCCACCGCAATCTACTATCCGATGCCGCTGCACCAGCAGCCCGCCTACCAGGCGCATCACCAGGGCTATGCCCCGCTGCCGGTCAGCGAGGATGTCAGCACCCGCATCCTGTCGCTGCCCATCCACGCCTACCTCGACGAGGAACAGGTCGGCCGCGTCTGCGAGGCCGTGCTCGCCGACCTCTGAGGCGCGTCACCGTCGTTCTCGGCGCCGGGCGGGGTTCGTGGGTCCTCTTGGGTCCGGTTGGCTCTAGAGGCTGTTGTGGACCTGCTCCAGGTTGAGGAGGTTCTTGAGCATGAGGCAGGCGAAGGCGACGAGATGCAGGCCCGCGAGGGTTTCGGGGAGGCGCTCGTAGTCACGGACG
>NZ_JBLLEB010000066.1:0-11335 GCF_047690175.1 Roseomonas sp. BN140053
CGCAGGTCCTCCGACAAGGTCTTCGCCATCGCCGCTGGCCTCCAACCCCAGCCAGCAGCTTGAATCAGATTGCCCCCGAGCCGGGCAAGCCCTCTGATTCGGTTCGCTCGGGATCTGCTCTAGGCGGATAAGCGGCACCGACGTCGGTGCCGCCCTCGGATCCCGCCGCACCCCCGACCTGCATGCCCGCGCTCCATAACGACCTAGGCCGCTAAGAGGGGGCGCGCGGAAGCCATGATCCACAGCCATGATCCAATCAGCGGATCATGGGATCGTGGCGTTGGATCGTGCCGAGAGTGCCCGGTAGTCGTTGCGCAGCACGTTCTCGAGGGTTGCGGCGGTGGGTACCTGATGCGACGGAGCCTTAAGGGCGATCCATTCGGCGAGCCAAGTCATTTCGCTGGCCAAGCTGGGCTGGGTTTCGCCCGCGGCTGCTCGCGCCAGCATCTTGCGGCGGATCAGCGGCAGGAGGGAGATCTTGCCGGGGGGGAACAGCTTGGCATCAGGGCTGTCGACCACGCGGCGAGCATGCTCCTCCAGCAGCGCCAGGATCGTGTCGTCCTCAAGGGCGGCAACATCCTCCGGGTGGAGAACGGCCAGTCTGCCTGGACCCCCCACGCGGTACTCAGCGATAGGTGGGGCCAGCGCCCTCTGCGTCGGAGGCTTGAGAGAGCAGGTCACGGCGATGAAGCGATAGCGCGCCACAGTGAGGCTGCCAGCCTCGAAATCAAAATCGAAGTCTGTCGCCCAGACGGAAGGAATGGGCTCGGGCTCGGTCCGCAGATCGGGGCGCGTCTGAACACCTTGCACGTAGACCTCGCCGCGCTCGATGCGCCGTTTGAGGTCCCGCCTCAGGTCCCACCAGAAGCTACCCAGCGCCGTGCGCATCCGCTGGTATTCGGTAGGTCCCAGCTGCGCCCTGCCATCGCCCGCAGCGCCGAGGGTGGGGTGGTCGGCAGCGCGGAGCTGATCGCGGCTGAAGTAGCACTCGTGGCGGCGGATCTCGAAGAGGAGCTGCGGGCTGCACCAGCCCACGAGTGCATCCCAGAGCGGCAACGTATCTGGTGCATCCTCCCCGGAGGCCCAGGACGGCGCTGGGCCGAGCACGGCCTCGACATCGGAGTAAATCTGATCGGCCGTGCTGACGCTGTTAGCCTCAGGATCGATGGTGAGGTTGTCGGTCAGCTCGGACGGGATGACGACGGAGCCGTCGGCTGCTTCGGACTGTATGGGCCGGCCCCGAAGGTGGAACTCGCCGCGATTGATCCGGGAAGCAAGGTCCGCAGCAAGGGCGTTATTGGCGCGCACCAGATGCAGACGGGCCCGGAGCCTGACATCAACCCCTTTTGCCGGCGGAGCCGACCTACCCGAAAGGCGACCAGGGTCGACCGGAGGTTCACTGCCTTCCTCCAAGGCCGCCATCGCGCGGACGGCCTGAACCAGTTCTTCGGCCAAGCCTCGGCTGCACACCCGGCGCAGCACCGTGGCGAAGGGAAGTGTGACCGGAGGTTCAGGCGTCACGACTGTTTCGGGAGGACTCGGCCATGATGGCGAAGGCTAGCCGATGTTCCCGTCCTGTTCCAGGTGGCTATCGCCTGGCGGTAGGAACCGACGCGAAACCCGAGCGGGTTGTCGACGGCGGCCGAGGCAGTCGGGAAGGACTTGTCACGCCAGCGGCTCAACCCGGGCTTCTCCACCTCGCTCCGCACTTGCGCGAGCTCTGCGCCATCCTGGCCACCGGCCTCCTGCGGCTCCGTGCCCACACTGCCGAGGAACTCGCCCGCGACGCGGCTCAGGCCCGGGGGCGGGGAGAGAGTTCGCTACACTTCCGAGCCGAACAGAGCGGTGGTGCAGCTGTCCAAACCCGGAGAGCCGCATGACCCGACGCCGTCCCACCCCAGCCCCGGAGGTGGTGCCCTTGCCGCCTCAGCCGGTGCTACCCGCCATCCCACCCGCGGACGTGCTGGGCCGCCTGGCAGCGCTCCGGACCGCCTCCACGCCGGCCCTGAAGCAGCAGTGGCGCGAGCTGTTCGGTGACGCCCCGCCCCGGTTCCACCCCCGGACGTACCTGCAGAGCCGGCTGGCCTACCGCATCCAGGAGCTGGCCTACGGCGGCCTGCGCCAGGAGACGGTGGACCGCCTCGTGGCGCTCGGCGAGCAGCTGGACGGCGGCAACGTGGTGCTCCGTCGTATCCGGGCCGACCACCGCCCGCTGCCCGGCACGCGGCTGCTGCGGGAGTGGGCTGGCGTGGAGCACGCGGTGACCGTGCTGGCCGACGGCTTCGAGTGGGAGGGCCGGCCCTACCAGTCGCTCTCCGCCATCGCCCGCGCCATCACCGGCACGCGCTGGAACGGCTGGACCTTCTTCGGGCTGAAGGGGAGGGCAGGGGCATGAGCCGCAAGGCAGCCTCCCTGACGCCGGCGGCGCCCGCCCAGGCGCGGCGGCTGCGCTGCGCCGTGTACACCCGCAAGAGCACCGAGGAGGGGCTGGAGCAGGCCTACAACAGCCTCGACGCCCAGCGCGACAGCTGCGAGGCGTACGTCGCCAGCCAGCGCGCCGAGGGCTGGACGCTGGTGCCGGACCGCTACGACGACGGCGGTGTCTCGGGTGCCACCCTGGAGCGCCCCGCTCTTAAGCGCCTGCTGGCCGACATCGAGCGCGGGCTGGTGGACGTGGTGGTGGTGTACAAGATCGACCGCCTCAGCCGAGCGCTGATGGACTTCGCCAAGCTGGTGGAGCTGTTCGACGCCCACCGGGTCACCTTCGTCTCGGTGACCCAGAGCTTCAACACCACGACCTCCATGGGCCGGCTGACGCTGAACATCCTGCTCAGCTTCGCGCAGTTCGAGCGCGAGGTGATCGGGGAGCGGATCCGGGACAAGTTCGCGGCCTCGCGTGCCCGGGGCATCTGGATGGGTGGCAAGGTGCCGCTGGGCTACGACGCGCGCGAGCGCAAGCTGGTGGTGAACGAGGCCGAGGCCCAGACGGTCCGGCGGGTGTTCGAGGGCTTCGCGGAGGTTCAGTCCGCGACCACCTTGGCCCGGCAGCTGCGGGCGGAGGGCCTGACGGGCAAGTCGGGACGGCTGCTGGACAAGGGCGACATCTACAAGCTGCTGCAGAACCGGACGTACCTCGGCGAGGCGACGCACAAGGGGCAGAGCTTCCCGGGAGAGCACCGAGGTATCGTCTCCCACGATCTGTGGGACCGGGTGCATGCGGTGCTGCAGACCAGCCCACGGGCACGAGGTAACGGCCACCGTAACCAGAGCCCGGCCTTGCTGCGGGGCCTGATCTACGGCGCGGACGGGCATGCGATGTCGCCCACGCACACGCGGCGGCGGGGGCGGCTGTACCGCTACTACGTGAGCCAGGGCGCGCTGAAGGGCACGGAGGCCGGGCAGGAGCCCGACCCTGCCCTGGTGCGGCGCATCTCGGCCGCGGAGATCGAGGCGGCGGTGGTCCAGCAGGTGCGGGCGCTGCTGTGCCAGCCGGAGGTGATCGTGGGCACCTGGGCGGCGGCACGGGCCAGTGACCCCGACCTGACCGAGGGTGAGGTGCGGGACGCGCTGGGCAGCCTGGAGCCGCTGTGGGGCGAGCTGTTCCCGGCGGAGCAGGCGCGGATCATCGGGCTGCTGGTGGAGCGGGTGACGGTGTCGGCGAGCGGGGCCGACATCCGGCTGCGGGTGGCGGGGCTGGCCAGCCTGGTGCGAGACCTCGGGGCGGGCAGGGCGGCGGTGCTGGAGGCGGCGGCGTGAGTGATGCCCCCGCCACCTTCAGTGCCACTACGGACAGCATCACGGTGCAGGTGCCCCTATCGGTCCGGCGCAGGCCGGGGCGCAAGACTATCGTCACGCCGGAGGGCGTCAGCGGCCCTGCTGTCGGTCCCGAACCCTCTGTCATCCGCGCTCAGGCCGACCCTGTGCTGGTGAAGGCCTTGGCGCGGGCACACCGCTGGAAGCGGCTGCTGGACGAAGGGCGGTACGCCTCGCTCACGGAGCTGGCCGCGGCCGAGAAGCTGGAGCGCGGGTTCCTGGGTCGGCTGCTGCAGCTCACGCTGCTCGCGCCGGACATCGTGGAAGCCATCCTGGACGGCTGTCAGGCGTCAGGATTGGGACTGCCCCGGCTCATGGACCCGTTCCCGACTAACTGGGCCGAGCAGCACGACGCGCTTGGCCTCAGCACATCACCAGCAATGGAAGGACATCGAGTATGAACCGGATCACGTTCACCGTCGACGAGAATGGCCATCTCGTGCGGATCTGTGCCGACCAAGAGGTCGAGGTCTTCATCGTGGCCCCGAACGTGCCACGTGACCGCGTGTACCGGTGGAGCTCTCTTCAAGTCGGGCGGAGCGCCGTGGAGGATGAAGTCGGCGGCTGGCCTGTGGGAGACAGGAACCATGTCCCCATAAGCCACTGACTGCTTGTCCACTTGGCTGCCGTTGTTAGGACTGCACGACGCGCCAAGGAACCAGCCGGGTAAAGCTTCAAGCGCGGGCTGTGCCGCGCCGCGCCGCCTGAACTGTTGTCGTCGTTCGGCACCGCGCGGTTGCAGCGCAGCAATGCTGTCATACGGCCCAACGCCTGCCTTCTCCGCGGTGAGGGCCATACCACCGCATATTAGAGCAGCCCTTGTATTTTGGTCGGTTCTCCCTTCGTCCCTTGTACTGCAGCTCTGGACGCACGAGCATCGTGATAAGACGATGTAGGAAGGGGGAATGTTCCGTGACAACTTCAACGGTGCCGTGGTTGGCTACTTCAACGGTTAAGATCGACCCTTCGCAGGCCTCGAGCTCTGCGGTCCGCGGTGTCCTGGTCGGCCTGTGCCTAGCGTTACCCTGCTGGTCGCTCCTGTTCCTGATCGTTCTTCACCTGCTTCGCTAACACTCGTTGTCACCGAATGATGTGATTGCCAGTAGGTGCGAAGTTGCAGTGTGAGCCAAGCATCAGGGATTCTGCCTAGCCCCGATCTGAAGGCGTTCAGAAAGCGCCTGTGCGCTTGAGGACAGCTGGGATGGTGCGGAAAAGGATTCGCAGGTCCGAGGCAAAAGAGAAGTCTTCAACGTACTGGCAGTCCAGGGCGACACGCGTCGCGTAGCTGGTGCTACTGCGGCCGCTGGTCTGCCAGAGGCCTGTGACACCTGGGCGCACCGCTAGGTAGGATGCCCGGTGAGAGCCGTAGTGCCTGTCGAGCTCATCCTGAACAACGGGACGCGGCCCGACCAGGCTCATCTCACCGCGCAGTACGTTGATGAGCTGCGGCAACTCATCGAGACTTGTCGCGCGAAGAAATGCCCCGAGCCGCGTCACGCGTGGATCACGCGGCAGCTTCCGGGTCTCGGCCCACTGGCGCGCAGCCTCGGGGTCCTCGGCCAGCAGGCGCGCAAGCGCTGCATCCGCGTCCGGAACCATGCTGCGGAACTTGAGGCACTGGAACCGCTGGCCATGGCGCCCGATCCGGGTGTGGCCGAAGAAGGCCTTTCCACCATCGCGGCGAACGGCGACCCATAAGAGAGCAAAGAGCGGCAGCAGCAGCAAGAGAGCAGCGCCGGCCAGCAAGACATCCATGCCTCGCTTCACCGGCCAATAGGGGCGCCCGGCTGGAGGGCTTACTGCTGTCCGACCGTCGAGCTCTGTGACGGCACTGAGCGACCTACCAAGGCCTGGCGATGCAGCCGGACCGAGAAGTGCATCGCGGCGCAGCTCTGCGTCTTGAGTGTGGGACACCCAGGTCTCCAACGATATTGCAGCGCACAATTAGATGCGCCCATCTGCCACTTGGAGCTAGTAACTTCTCATTAGGCTTCTCGCTAGTATTTTTTGTGTCAAAATTGATCACTGTTTCAATTCTTGACAGGAAAGTGCCTGCGTTGCCTGTTCAGGAGGCCTCAGGGGGCTCGGTTGACCCCACCCTGGTCCGGCGCATCTCGGCCGCGGCGATCGAGACGGCGGTCATCACCCAGGTGCGGGCGCTGCTGTGCCAGCCGGAGGTGATCGTGGGCACCTGGGCGGAAGCGCGGCTCAGCGACCCCGGTTTGACCGAGGGCGAGGTGCGCGACGCGCTGGGCAGCCTGGAGCCGCTGTGGGGAGAGCTGTTCCCGGCGGAGCAGGCGCGGATCATCGGGCTGCTGGTGGAGCGGGTGACGGTGTCGGCCGGTGGGGCGGACATCCGGCTTCGGGTGGAAGGGCTGGCCAGCCTGGTCCGGGACCTCGGGGCGGGCAGGGCCGCCGTGCTGGAGGCTGCGGCGTGAGTGGCACCATGCAGGGGAGCAGCCCCACCCCGGGCAGCATCACTGTGCAGGTGCCGCTGGCGGTCCGGCGTCGGCCCGGACGCAAGACGATCGTCACGCCCGTAGGCACCGACATCCCTGCCGCCGGCGACAAGCCGGCTGTCATTCGCACCCAAGCCGACCCAGCGCTGGTGAAGGCGCTGGCGCGGGCGTTCCGCTGGAAGCGGCTGTTGGACGAGGGGCGGTACGCGTCGGTGACGGAGCTCGCCGCGGCGGAGAAGCTGGAGCGCGGGTTCCTGGGGCGGCTGCTGCAGCTGACACTGCTCGCGCCGGACATCGTGGAGGCAATCCTAGACGGGCGGCAGGCGCCGTGGGTGGGACTGCCGCGGCTCATGGACCCGTTCCCGACCACCTGGGCCGCGCAGCGCCGAGTTCTCGGCCTCATCACACCATCAGCAATGGAAGGACATCGAGCATGAACCGGATCACCTTCACCGTGGATGAGACCGGCAATCTCGTGCGGATTTGTGCCGACGAAGAAGTCGAAGTTTTCATCGTGGACCCGAATGTGCCGCGGGACCGGGTGTACCAGTGGAGCTCTCTCCGGGTCGGACGCGATGCGGTGGAGGAGGAGCTTGGCGGCTGGCCCGTGGGAGACAAGAACCATGTCACCGTGCGGCACTGACGACCTCCCTAGACTGTTAGTCGCTGCATATATCCTTCGGTGCGGCGCGAACGCTGGTAAGCTGAAGCTCAGGGCACACCCATACGAAACCGCCTGGCCGACCGGTGAAAAGCGCTTGCATTAGAATCAATCGGGCTAGCGAATGGGGAGAACCGGAGAACGCGAAACGACAGTCAAGGTCTTTGAGCCTCGGCTGATCGCCACGTAAAGATCTCGACGGCTCATCCCGTCCGCATCGAGGACGACGACGTGATCGGCCTCAAGCCCTTTCAACAGAAGCGTGCTGCCTATAGCCCGCGGCTCCACGCGGCGGCCAATGTCTAGCCGACGGGCACGCACCTTGGCCGCTGCCGCAACTAGGTCATCCCCGTGGTTACGCGCCGCCTCGAGCAGTGCTTCGAGCAGATCGGGACGAAACACGTCCCGTGTGCGCCGAAGTGCAGTTAACGCTGTGGCGACGCCCTCTAAATTCTGGGCATGGAATAATGCCCAGTCCTCCTCCGAGGCTGGCGTAATATTGCCAGCGCAAACGCCCATCACCCGGTCGAGCAGGCCACGCTTATCGACACCAATCATCACTGAGCTTGCGAAATCGAGCAGATGACCCACCCGGACTAAGCCTGCACTCGCTCCGATTTGAACTGCCGCTGCCCTGAGGTCCGGAAGCTCAGCCGTCTCGACGACAGACAATCCTGCTCCCCCACGTTGAGCTAGCGCTCGGCGTTGTTGCGTAAATCGGCTGTCGTTGATGGCGAGGAGCGTCCCGTCGATCGGTGCGGCAGCGATCGCGCGAAGCTGGCACCCGATCTCGTCCAGCGAGGAGAGCGGAAGCCAGCACACGTTTGGCGGCCCCTTCGAGAGATCGATCGACAGACCTTTCGCTAAGTCTGATCGACATTGTAGCACCCACCGGCCAAGAGTTTCCTCGCCCACTCGGGTCCAGCGGTGCGGTTCAGAGAGCTCCCATTCTGTTTCGAAGCCTTTGGTGGTTTCCGCCCAGCCTGGCAATGCTTCATTAAAGCCGAAGATCGCCTGCATAGGATCGCCGAACGCGACGGCTGGGAGTACCGACATGATCGCGTCGACCATTGCGAACTGCTGCCTGCCGAAGCCTTGATACTCATCCACCAACACCCGGCAATAGGTTGCGGCCAGAGCGCGCTGGACAGCGCCAATCCGAAGCAGGCGAAGTGCGCATTCTTTGGCTAACGCGTAGTCCCGCGCTGTGCCCGTCGGTATATACCCAGACACTCCTGGGAACTGCTTAGCAAGCCACCCAGCCCATGAGTCGAATGTCGAGACGCGATAGGCATGTGCCGGGACGGTTCGCAGCCGGCTCCGGATGACCGCCACCCCTGCCCTCGTATGCGTGAGAACCAGGATGCGTCCGGCGGTGTTGGCTCGTACGGTTTCACTCAGGAGGTGCGTCTTGCCGCAGCCGGCCGGCGCAACGACGAGCGAGTGTCTGGATCCGAGGAGCGCGTCAGGTGTCATTCGGCGGCGCGAAGCGCCTCGTCCACGTCCAAATCTCCTGAATCGTAATTGGCAACTGGCCAGTCAAGGAAGTGAAGTTCGGGCATACAACCTCGCGGGCTACCTCCTCGCCGAAGTCGATCCGTTTAAACCATGCTCCGGACCGTGCTGCCTTCGCCAGAATCGAGCGATGCGCATCCGTCGGCCTAGTTCGTAATGCGGTAATCGAGTCCTTGTTCAGCCCGTGACTTCCGAGATTCGTGTCGACGACTGTGCTCGTGTGATGCTTGTCGGCGATCGCAATCAGTTCCGGTAGTGCTTCAGGCGGTAAGCTATCAAATAACTCGTTCTCGGTAGCATGACCATCTCGCCAGCAGAAGACCGGACATCCCCTGCCGCGGAAGGTCTGCTCGTTCTGCGGCGGGGGTACGTCGGAGTCTCGCAGGAGCGCAACCTCAAAGCCGGCGGCCGAAAACTGAAGCGCCGTCTTCTGCGCGTTCGGCGTCCCCTTCCCATCGACTAGGCTGATCCCTAGAAAGGCAAGGCTCAGCTGATTACAGCTGGACCAAAACAGATCGAAGCCGCGCATTAAGCCAATTTCTGTCGGTCCCTCGCAAACAAGTATGGCGGCGGACAAGAAAGCTTCGGCATGCGTCCGGAGCAGCCCGCGCTCAGCCTCGCCGAAGCGCTCGAGTCGAAGCGTCTTTCCAATGTCGGACCGAGCGACACACAGTTGCTCCGCCGAGAGCTCCCGCAGCACTACCGGAGAATGCGTGGTCATGATTACCTGGGGGCGAGATTCGGTCTCTTTCGAACCGAGGTAATGTAGAAGGCGTGCGATCCGATGCGGCTCAAGGCCGTGCTCGACCTCGTCGAGCAGCAGCACCGGAACGGAGCGGGAGACCTTCGCCTGCAAACCGGCCGCTAGGAGACGGCTTGATCCGGTTCCTAGTGCCCGGAGCGGAACGTGGTTGCTGCCGTGTAGCGCGATTGCACCGTTGCTGATGTTCACGGAGCGCGGGTCCAGTGCCGCAATGGCGTCGAGAGCGGCGGGCACGGCAAGATCCCGTGCGACTTGTTGGGCGGCGGTAACCGCCGGCTTCAGTGCCGGCGCATCCGCGACGGTGAAGTCATCTCGCGCGGCGCGCCCGGCGCGCGCTAGGGCAGCTCCCATGCCCTTACCGCTGCCGGACAGCTTTGAAAGTGACGAGGTTGGACCCCACGCGAGATGTTGCCCGACTGCCGACCCGAGCCTCTGCGCCATGATCATGGCGCGATGGTCATTCCGCATCGCCCTAGGCAGCTCATTGGCGGCGAGCCGTTCCGAATGCAACTGCCACGTCGCCTCGCAGCTTTCCGAAACGGTAACCTTGAGCGTGATGACAGGCTCCAAGCCCTCTCCAGGCTCATCTGCAAGTTCAGACGTGACCGCCGACCAGCCCCGAATGGCTGCGCTGTAAAGTTCAAGATCCAACAACTCGCGCGGCAGATCTCCGACCGTCACCTCGATCGAGATAGGCTGCTCAACGTTCAAGCAGTGGAAGTCCGTGTCGGTGAACGTGGAGCGCCGCGTTCCGAGCACTAGGTCGATCGCCTCGAGGACCGTTGACTTGCCAACATCGCCGGGTCCGATAAGGGCATTGATTCCCTCCTTCGGTGCCCAGCTCAGGTAAGCAATACCCCGGAAATTACAGATTTCGACGTGCCGAATGGCAGCCATCGCATGGACCGCTTGCAGTTGATGCTGGGTAGCAGCGACTCAACTGAGCCGCAACGTTCGCCTTCGATATGAGCGTAAGGGTGGCGACAGCGGCGGCGAATGCGAGGAGAACATTAGGCTTGATTATTCGAGTCACTTCCCCATCAGCGCGAATGACCATCGGCCTTTCCAGGCATTGCTAAGAGCCTGTTTGAGCGGCCCTCTACCGTCCGTCCCCATCTTCTCCTGAGGTGAACACCGTGAACCGCCTGGCGGGGCGGAGGGGTGGGAGAGATGTGGACGGAGCAGCATCGGGCAGGCCACGCGGCGCGCCTGAAGCACATGGTTTCGAGTTGCGCGGTGCGCGAGGTGGCAGGTTGGCTGGAGCGGGCTGATCCACCCAGCAGCGACGGTGCCACGCCGACCCTTGCCGTGGTGCGGGCGATCGCGTGGCACCTGCGGGTGGGCGGTGGATGGCGGGCACTACCGCCAGTGTATGCCGCCGTGGCGGACGGTGTACGGCTGGATCCGGCGCTGGCAGGCCCTGGGCCTGTTCGAGCGGATGATACGTGATCTGACCTGGCTGCGCCGTCGCGCGGCAGGTCGCAGGCCTGAGCCCCGGCTGGCGATCATCGACACGCAGACGGTGAAGTGCATCCCGGTGCGCGGGCCGCGGAGCTTCGACGCTGCCAAGCGGACGTTGGGGCGCAAGCGGATGGCCATGGTGGATGCCGACGGCAACGGGCTGGCCATCGCGGTTGTCCCGGCCTCGGTTCAGGAGCGTGACACCTTGCCTGCACTCGACGACGGCAAGGTGGCCTGGCCGAGCCTGCGCGTGGCCATCCTCGACGGCGCCTTCACCGCCGAGCGCTGCCGGGAGTGGTCCAACCTGCACGGCAGCGCCACGAGGTCGTCGTGCGGCCTCCTGGCCAGCGCGGTTTCGCCATGCTGCCCCGGCGATGGGTGGTCGAGCGAAGCTTTGGCTGGCTCGCCCACTGGGGCGGCCTGCTGCGTGACCGTGCCGGTCGCCTCGACGCCGCAGCCGCGCGTCTCGCCTGCGCCGCCGTACTCGCCGCCGCCGAAGCCCTCATCAACCCACTCTGATCCCGCTCAAACAGGCTCTAACACTACTTTGGCAGGCTGTTGGAACTGGCAGGAAGGCGGGGCGCTCTGATCTGGGATGATTGGAGGCGGTCATGGTGTCGAGCTTGGGTTGGAGGGGCGAGCTGGGACGCTGGCTGGCACCCT
>NZ_JBLLEB010000067.1:0-10833 GCF_047690175.1 Roseomonas sp. BN140053
CGACCCGCATGTTTATCGGCGGGCCGACCGGGCTAGGGAAAACTCACCTGGGCTTCGCCTTGGCGGCGGGCATGGCCTCTGGCCGGGGCTTCCTGCACTGGAAGGCGGCCCGCCGCTGCCGGGTCCTCTACATCGACGGCGAGATGTCGCGCGACCTGGTGCAAGAGCGCCTGCGGGACCTCGCGCGCCGCATGACGGGTGCCGACCTCTCCGGCCTGTTCGTGCTTTGCGCGGAGGATTGCGAGGACCTGGCTAAGCGCTTCCCCCAACTGGGCTTCCTGGAGCCGTTAAACACAGATGGCGGGCAGGCTTTCATCCTCAAGCTGATCGAGATGCTAGGCGGGGTGGATGCGGTGTTCTTCGACAACCGCATGTCCCTCTTGTGCGGCGACATGAAAGAGGAAGAGCCCTGGACGAAGACGATGCCGCTGGTGAAGGAACTCACCCGCAAGCGTATCGCGCAAATCTGGCTGGACCACACCGGCCACAACACGGGGCAGCTCTACGGCACCAAGACGAAGGAATGGCAGTTCGACGCCGTGGGGCTGCTGACCAAGCTGGAGCGGACCGCCGCTGATATCGCCTTCACGCTGGAGTGGACGAAGGCCCGCCGGCGGAAGCCATCCAACCGGGCGGACTTCGAAACCGTCACCCTGACGATGACTGACGACGCCTGGGCAGCCGAAGGGGCGGACCCCAGCGCGTCAGGGGCAGCCCGGCGCGTCACCCTGACGCCAGCCGAACACGGATGGCACGGGGACATTGTTGCCCGGTTCGCCATGTCCGAGGGGCCTGACGGACCCCAGCGAATGTCTGTGCCAGGCTCCAGTCCAGACGCCCCCGGCGCGTCAGTACTGACGCTGACGCACGACCAACTTAGGGCTTGGTTGCTGAAGAAAGGCCGCATTGAAACCGATACTGACGGGAAGCTGACGCCGGCTTCCCGGCAAAAGCGGTACAAGATGTTCAACGAATTGAAAGATAAGGGAAAGCTTTGCCAGCACGGCAACCTGTATTGGCTGCCAAACAGCGTCAGTACTGACACCAACTGACGCGATAGCTGACACGGCACCCCTCCGTCCGCGTCACGTCACGTCAGTCCCCCCCTATAAGGGGGACTGACGCTGACGCGGCGGCGCCCGAACTACCTGACTCACTAACGGACCCGTCCTCCTGGACGCCTCGCCGGGCATAGAGCTGGAGGACCGCATGAGTCGGGACCCCTTCTATTCGTCCCCGCACTGGCGGCGGCTGCGGCTGGTGGTGCTCAACGCGCACCCGCTCTGCACTACGGCCGGCTGCGGCCGGGGCAGCGTGGTGGCCGATCACATCGTCCCGCGCAGCCAGGGTGGGGCGGACGACCTGGCCAACCTGACCGGCCGGTGCTGGCACTGCCACCAGGCGCGGCGGGGCACGGCGGAGCCCCGGCTGCGGGGCTGCGATGCCAGGGGCACCCCGCGGGACCAGGGGCACTGGTGGAACACCTCCCCGGCCGCCCCGGCAAGCAACAATCGCCCACAGCTGGCCGGCCAGACCGCCCCTCACCCATCGAAAAATGTTAGTTTGGCATCGAAAGGGCCGCGCCATGGGCACTAGGGGGCCTGGTGCCCGTCCGGTGCGCCGCCGGGCCACCACCCCTGCCCCAACGCCTCCTAGGCCGTCCCTGGAGGCCCTGAGCCGGGCTGAGCGGGTGATGGCCTTCCTGGAGCGCCTGACCATCACCAGCGGCGCCCACGCGGGCCGCCCGCTGGTGCTCCGGCCGTGGCAGCGGGAGGCACTGGCAGCCATCTACGCGACCGATTCGACCGGGCGGCGGCCGGTGCGAACGGCGCTACTGTCCCTAGGCCGCAAGGCCGGGAAATCCACCCTGACGGCTGGCCTGGCGCTCTGTCACCTGGTTGGCCCGGAAGCCGTGCCACGCGGGCAGATCATCGCGGCCGCGGCCGACCGGAACCAAGGCGGCATCATCTACAACGAAGCCAAGGCTTTTGCCCTGGCGGACCCGGAAATGGCCGGGCGGCTGGTATTCCGGGAATGGAATAAAACCATTGAGGACACCGAGACCGGCTCTGTGTTCTCAACGGCATCTTCCGACCATCGGAAGGCGCACGGCACCAGCCCCGTAACCTTTATTGCCGACGAAGTGGCACAGTGGCGAAACCGGGAGCTGCTGGACGCCCTCCGCAGCGGCCAGGGTGCCCACGCGGAGCCGCTGGGCATTATCATTTCCACCCGCAGCCCGGACCCGGATAACCCGCTAGAAGAATTAATCCGATACGGCGCACAAGTCCGGGAGGGCATTCTGGAGGATTCCAGCTTTGCCTCTTTCGTGTGGAGTGCGCCCCTCGACGCGGACCCATGGGACCCCGCAACCTGGCTGCTGGCTAATCCGGACGCAGACGCGGTGCGCCTGGCAGATATCGAGGTGCAGGCCCGCCAAGCGCAGCGGCTTCCGAGCCAGGAAGCGCCGTTCCGGGCTTATGTCCTAAACCAGCCGGTGACGGCCGATGATCGGTTTATCGGGCCGGCGGATTGGGATGCTTGTGCCGGCACAGCTGCACCCGAAGGGCCATGTTTCGGCGGGCTGGACCTTTCCGCCGGCCCGGCGGACCTCACCGCCTTCTCCCTGTATTGGCCGGCATCGGGCACTCTGAAAGTCTGGGCCTTCCTGCCAACCGCCAGTTTCGAGCCCAAAGGAAAAGATGACGCCGCGCCTTATCGGCAATGGCAGGCGGCCGGGCACGTGGTGGAGATGCCTGGGCGGGCCATTGATCGCGCCTGGCTGGGCCAATGGATCGCGCGCCAGATGGACGGGCTGGAGCTGGTGAGCATCGCGGCGGACCGCTGGATGCTCAACGACCTCACCCAGCAGTGGGAGCGCGAGGGCATCCGACTCCCGCTCAAGCCAATCGGCATGGGCTTCAAGGACCAGGCCCCCGCCCTGTCCGGCTTTGAGGCAGCAGTGCTAGACGCGAAGCTGCGCCACGGCGGCAACCCGCTGCTGCGCTGGGCGGTGGCGAATATCGCCATTGCCACGGACCCCGCGGGCAACCGCAAGGCAGAGAAGGCCCGTTCCCGCGGCCGGATTGACCCGGCCATCGCGGCCATCCTGGCGGTTGCTGAGGCTGCCCGGCAGCCAGTCGCGCCAACCTACCTGTTCACGGGAATGATGTTGGCGGACTAGGCTGCCTAGAGGTTGTCCGGGGGCGGCTGTCACCGGGCAGCCCTAGGGCAAATTATGGGGAGCTGGGATGGCGGACGAGTCTAGCCCTGGGGCTGCCCGGTGGCTGTCCTATGACGAGATCGCGGACATTCGGGGCATAGATCGAGCCTCCGCGATCCGTATGACGCGGCGGAAGCGGTGGCCTAGGCAGGATGGGAACGATGGAACAGTGCGGGTCGCTGTCCCGGAAGCATTCTTCCGAACCAGACAGTTGCCCGGGGGCAGTCCGGTGATGGTTGTCACCAGGCAGACCGAAATTGTCCCGGGGCTGCCCGATGACGAAAATCGGACAATCAAGGCTTTAGAAGGCGAGGCTGCGGCGCTTCGCCTGGCTCTGGACCGGGCGGAAGCCGCCGCAGCCGTGGTGCCTGAGCTGCGAGTACGGCTGGAGCAGGCGGAGCGCGAACGCGAGGCCGCTAGGGTCCAGGCGGCCTCGGCAGAGGGTGAGGCAAAGGTGTTGCGGGAGCAGGCCCAGGCGGAGCGCGAGCGGGCTGAGCGGGCGGACGTGGAGCTGCGGGAATGGATGGCCGGCGGACCCCTTACGCGGGCGCTGCGGGCTTTGCTGCATCGCCGCTAACGGTTCCCATGGCACGTCTTGAGGTGAAATAAGTTATCCCTTCGTGTTCACCCATGGCGGGCCATCACCGCTCAAATAGTTTTCGAGATGGTCGAATGTGTTGGAAAAAAGAGCGCAACCACGGCTGAAGAGTAGTTCCCGGAATTGTTCCTCGACAGCATTCACAGTTCCCGCAATTTGCATTGCTGTAGGATGAGCAAATTTTGATAGTAACTTGAATTGAAGAGCAAATTCAGCCTCTAGCCCGCACTCTTTTGCGGCTGCGCTTACGGCCTTGTAGGGACCATCTAAGTTAAAGCCGAATAGTGACGCTCGTTGAGTCAAAATACTTTCGGCATCATCGAATGGGGCTGCCCAGCCTTCGGGCTGGCCCGTCTCTTTTCCCCACTTTATCATAGCTTTCAGAATATCTCTTGCATCCCGGCCAGCGTCCACGTCAATGCGGCGTGCACTTTCCTCGTCGCTGCAAAAATAGATCGCCCACACTCTTAACTCTAAGAGATTTCGCGCTCGCCATGCGATGAGTGACAAATCGTCTATACTCGGCTCATAGAAGGCTTTTTTTAGCATTAGATATTCGCTGAACATACGGAAAACCAATTTACAGAATAGAGGAAAGTGCCGGTGGCTGCCTGCCTCGGAGGTTCCGGCGTAGTGCTCTATTTTCTTATTGAGGGCAGCCCACCTGCCGGATGTTGCAATCGAGACCGCGTAGTCAACTGCAGCGATTAAATCTGAGTGCATTAGGGGCGAGAGCCTAAAGTTGAGGTTCTGTACCGCATGTGGGTTCCAGGAGTGCGCTACTGCCCAGCTTAGGCTGCGTTCCCGTTTTGCTGCTACGGCCCCCACGGCCGCGTTTTGACATAACATTGCTTATCGGGGGGCTCCCGCAGTCCTCCCATAGTCCCCGGCAAGTCCCCATGCCCGGCTGGCCCCGCCCGGCAGTCACACCTCCCGCGAGGACTTGCCAGGCACCCCGCCGCCGGCCGCCCTGGCGGGGGCGAATACTTCGGGGCTCCGCTGCCGCTGCACCGCCGTTCCCCTCACTAATCCCGCTTGAGCTTTCCTCGGACAGCGGCTACAAATCTCGGGCGAGACAAGTGAGGCACACCATGCCGACCGTACCCCTGCCGCCCGGCCCCTTTCCCTCAAGCGACGTGGTGCGGGCGCTGCACATGAAGCAGTCCACCATCGGCACCTGGGCGGAACGCGGGATGTTCGATGCCTTCGATCATACCGGCGGTGTGAGGGGGCGCATGCGTATGCTGACCCTGCGAGATGCCCTGGCCTGCGCGCTGCTTTGGCAGAAGCATATGGGCGGGGTGGACGCTCCGGAGTTCGACGCACCGGCCGCGCACCGTTTTGCGGATATGTGGCTGCGGACACGGGACAGCAGCAAGCCGGTGCGGGAGGTGGTGCTGCGCTACTACGGCGTGCCTGACCGCGCGGACTCTAAGGTATCCATCCTCATCAACGAGGACCTTCTCCCTAACGCACCTGAGCCCGGCGCGCGGCTGACGATGCACTTCGACCTCGACGCGATTTTTGAGCCTCTGATTGCCGCTCTCGCGGAGGCAACCTGATGCCTTCCGAAATCCAGCCCATCCCAGCCGATAGCCTGGTGAGCCTGGGCGAGGTTTGCGTGGCGCTGAACCTCGACGCGGAGACGCTGGAGGGGCTGGCCATGGGGCCGTTTAGCCCGGCCGAGCCCGGCTGGCTAACGGTGCGCAGTGTCGTGGGGATTTACCTGGTGGGGCTCCTGACGAATGCCGAGCTGATGAGCCTCGGCCACGTTGTGACCATCGCGGCCGAGGCTGCGAAGGGGGCCACGGACGGCGGCGCGCGCTCCCTGCTGGTGGCGTGGAAGGGCCGCAAGCCAGTGGTGCAATGGGTCTCGCCTGCCGACCTGGCGGCGACGACTGACCCTATCCGTATCCCGATCCTCACGCTGCCCGTGGATCAAATGCTGGAGGACTTGGGCTGCGACCTTTCGGCGCTGCGCAGGACTCATGCGCTGGCCAAGGTTCACTGAGATGCGCGCGTTTTCTGCGGTTCCCGCCCTAGGCGGTTATTTCCCCATGACGGAGAATCCGCATGACCCGCCTGCAACTTCTCGAACGGCGCGCAGCCATTGGCCGCGAGCGCGCTGACCTCAAGGATAGCTTTGCTACCCTGGCCGTGGCCGAGGCCCCGGACGATGCCAAGCTGACCGAGCTGCGCACGCGCGACGCGCAGCTGGCCAACCAGTACGCCAATGTGGAGCAGGCATTGGCCATGGCCGAAGCGGCCGAGGAAGCGGAGCGGCGCCAGGCCGGAACCGTGATCGCCGGCACTGGCGCAGGCCTCCCGGCGCGCGAAGTCCGCGTGTTCTCCGGTGCTCCGAGTGCTGCCCCGGCCGCCTTCGACGGTGCCACGCTGCTGACCCAGCACGGCGACCGCGTGCCCGTGCTGGAGGCCCGGCACCGCCTGGCGGACTTCGTGCCGGCCAGTGAAAACCGCGCCTCTGAGCTAGGCGTGGGCGGCTTCCTGCGCGCGCTCTATCTCGGCCCGCAAACCGAGCTGGAGCGCCGCGTGCTGGCCGAAGGCAGCATTGGCACGGGCGGTGCGCTGGTGCCCACGCCGCTGGCGGCGGAGGTGATCGACCTGGCCCGCTCCAGCAGCGTGGCCTTCCGGGCTGGCGCGCGCACCATCCCCATGACCTCGCAGACGCTGCGCTTTGCCCGCGTGGTGGAGGACCCCGAGGGCGCTTGGCGCAACGAGAATGCGCCCATCGTGGAGGACCAGCCGGCTTTTGATGCGGTGACGATGACCGCGAAATCCTGGGCGCTGATCGTGCGGTGCTCGCGCGAGCTGCTGGAGGACGGGCAGAACACAGACGCCCAGCTCCGCAACGTGTTCGCGGCGGCCGCTGGCCTGGCGCTGGATCGCGCCGTGCTCACCGGCAGCGGCACCGGGCCGGAGCCGCGGGGCGTGGTCAACACCCCCGGCATTCAGACCGTGAGCATGGGCACCAATGGCTCCGCCCTCTTTGGGTACGGCCCGGTGCTGGACGCTGTGCTGGCACTGGAAACGGCCAATAGCGGCACCGTTACGGCCGTGGTGGCGCACCCCCGCACTGCGCGCGCCATCTACGGGCTGGTGGACACCGCCGGCCAGCCGCTCCAGCTGCCGCCGCGGCTGGCCAGTGTGCCGCTGCTCACCACCACCAGCCTGAGCGTCACCGAGACGCAGGGCACCAGCAACGCAGCTTCCTCCATGGTGCTGGGCGACTGGAGCACGGTGTTCGTGGGCATGCGGACGGCCCTTACGATTAGCGTGCTCAACGAGCGCTTTGCGGACACGGGGCAAGTGGGCTTCGTGCTGTGGATGCGCGCGGACGTGGCGCTGGCCCGGCCGGCTGCCATGGCCCGCATTACTGGCGTGGTGAAGCCGTGACCGCGGCGGCGCGATTCCCCGATGGCCTGGAGTGTCGCGCCGCTGCCGAGCTGCGCGCCTCCGGCCGCCGGCTGGAGGGCTATGCAGCCGTTTTCGGGGTAGCTGCCGCCGTTGGCAGCTTCACCGAGACCATCCGGGCGGGGGCCTTCCGGGCTTCCCTGGCAGGGCGGGGCGATATCCTGGCCCTGGTGGACCACGACCCCGGCCGGCTGCTGGCCCGCACCAGCTCCGGCACCCTGCGCCTGGCGGAGGACACGCGGGGGCTGGAGTTCGCGCTGGACCTGCCGGAGACCCAGCTGGGCCGGGACGTGCTGGCCCTCGCGGAGCGCCGCGACCTGGGCGGCATGAGCTTCGGCTTCCGGGTGAAGGATGAAGCCTGGCCCGCGCGTGACCGGCGCGAGCTGCGGGCCGTGGAGCTGGTGGAAATCAGCGTGGTTCACAGCTTCCCGGCCTATTCGGCCACCACCATCACCGCCCGCAGCCTGGCGCATGCCAACCGCTCGCGGAGCCTCGCGTGGGGGCTGCTGTAATGGGTGTTCTGTCCCGCCTCCGCGGCCTGCTGGTGCCCGAGGTGCGCGCGCTCACGCCGGCCGACTTCCCGGCCGCCTGGGGCGAGGGCGGCGCACGTGCTGCCTATGGCACGACGCTGGCGGAGAACTTCTCCGCCGTGGGCGCTGCGGTGGATGCCATTGCCGGCACCATCGCGGCACAGCCGATCTTGCTGCACCGCCTGGTGAACGGCGGCCGCGTGGAAGCGCCGGAGCACCCCGTGGCGCGCCTCTTTCGGCGGCCTAACCCGCACATGACCGGCCCGGACCTGGTGCAAACCCTGCTGGCCTCCGTGCTGCTGACGGGCAACGGGCTGCTGCGCATCGAGCACGACGGCGCCGGGCGGCCCGCTGCCCTGTGGCCCGTGCCCTGGCACGCGGTGCAGATGGTCCGGTTGGCCAGCGGTGCCGTGGTCTATGACGTGTCCGAATACGACTCGCTGTCCGGCAGCTACGGCGGCAAGCCGCGGCGCTTCCGCGAGTACGAGATTTTCCACCTCCGCGACCGAACCGGGCCGGACGGGCTGGTGGGCATCTCGCGTATTTCCCGTGCTGGAGCGGTGATCCAGAACGCCCTCGCGGTGCAGGATTTTTCGCTCAACGGCTGGCGGAACGGGGCGACGCCTTCGGGGGTGATTAGCTTCCCGCAAAGCCTGTCGTTTGAGCAGGCGCAGCAGGTGCGCGACCGGCTGCGGAAGGAAGTCACCGGCACCCGAAACTCACGCGCGGTGCTGATCCTGGAGAACGGCGCGACCTGGGCGCCCATGGCCATTTCACCCGAGGACGCGGAGCTGCTGGGCTCCCGGCGGTTCTCCGTGGAGGAAGTGGCACGGCTGTTTGGCGTGCCGAGCGCCGTCATCAACGAGAACAGCCATTCCACTTTCAGCAATTCGGAGACCCTGATTCGCTACTTCGCGCAGGGCACGCTTTCGCACTGGTGCCGCAAGGTGGAGGCCGAGGCCGCGCGCTCCCTGCTAGGCACCGGAGCTGCTGACGCGACGCTGACGGTGGACCTGTCCGGCCTGCTGCGGGGCGACCCGCAAACCCGCTGGGCGAGCTGGAAAACCGCCATTGAGGCCGGAGTGCTGGACCCGGCGGAGGTGCGTCTGGAGGAAGGCTGGAGCGCCCGACCCGCTTAGGCGGGGCTATGCGGGGAGGCACGGTGATGCCTACCCTGAACGACGAAGCCCGCCCCATGCTTGGCGGCAGGGCGGGCTTCAAAACGCTGAACTAAGTACCCCGGGGCACGGGGTATCCGTTGCGACCGCAGCGGACGTGCGAAGAATCGCATGCGTTTTGCGGTTATGCAATGGGCGTCCGCGCCTGGGGTGCTTCCGTGAGGAAGGCCCATGACGAAAAGCGTTCCGTTTCCTGGCGCTATTGCCCGCGTTCACATCGGCAAGAGCCTGCCTGGCATGCCCGGATATGGCTACCTGGTGGCGCTGGCCCGCCCGCCGCTCCAGCCCGACCCGGCAGCCATCACCAGCACACCCGCCGGTCTATCAGCTGTCGTGACGCATGACCGTGGCACCACCTGGCCCGACGCGCGCGGCCTGGCGCTGGCAGCGGCGACGCTGGAACAGGGTGGCGGGGCGGTGTTCGCCTTTGCGCAGCTGGCGGACGCCTTAGCCTGCCATAAGCGCCTCACCGCGGAGGCAGGCCGGTGAACGCCATCCTGCCGCCGGGCTTGGCTGTGACCGGGACGGAGCTGCGCCCCTCGGCCGATGAGCTGGCAGCTTTCGTGGGCGCGCTGTTCCGCTACGCGGACGAAGGAACATTCATTAGCCTGCGGGCCTTTGACCAGCGGGACCGCGCGCGGCCTCCCGTCCATGTGGAAGGCGTCCCCGTGCGCGGCGACCTAGCGCGCCTGGTGGAGCGGGCCACGGCCGTGGCCGGCAAGGCCGCGAACACGCCGGAGCCGGCGGTCTTTGCGCCTCCGGTGGCCACATTCAGCACCGCCCGCAGCGCGAAAACGGCCGACTTGGCTAATGGTGTGGCGCTGTCCGTGGAGGTGGACGCGGGCGACCCGCAACGCGCGCTGGCCACGCTGGAAAGCCTGCTGGGGCCTGTTACCTACGGGCTTACCTCCGGTGGCACTTGGCCAGACCCGAATACGGGCGAGCTGCACGACAAGGCCCATTTTCATTGGCGGCTAACCGAACCGACGCGCACGCCGGAGGATCACGACCGGCTGCGGGAGGCCCGTTGGCTGGCGGCCGTGCTGGTGGGGGCGGACCGCTCCGCTGCGCCGCTCGCGCACCCGCTGCGCTGGCCCGGCAGCTGGAACCGCAAGAGCTGGCCGCGCATGGCCGTTGGTACGGTTTCGAACACCTCGGCCGAGATTGAGCTAACAGACGCGCTGGAGCGGCTGCGGGAGGCCGTGGAAGCCGCCGGCCTGGGGAAGCTGGGCGACGGCGCGCCGAAGGCGTCCGGCCAGGCGCAAGCGCCCCTGGAGGACGTGGCGGACGCGCTCCGGCACATCCCGAACGCGGAACTCCCGTGGGAAGAATGGAACCGGCTGGGCATGGCCGTTTTCCGTGCCACGGGCGGCGCACCGGAGGGGCTGGACGCCTGGCTTGCCTGGAGCGCCCAAGCGACCAAGCACGACCCGGAAGCGTGCGTTGATCGCTGGACGCATTACACCGGCTCACCGCCTAACAAGCTGGGCGCGGGGACGGTGTTCTTTCTCGCCCAGGCGCATGGCTGGCAGGGCCGCGGACGGCCGAGCAAACAGCGGCATGCTGCGTCAGGGCCTGCGTCACCTGACACGCCAGGTGACGCGTTGGGTGACGCGGTCGAACGGGTGAAAGCTGGGGCACCGGAGGCCGCGCCGCGGCTTCGCCTAGACGAGCTGCTGGGCACTCCGGCATGGCTAGAGCGTGACATTGAGGTGCCGGAGCCTTTGCTGGGCGAGCTGGTCACGAACACGACCCGCATGTTTATCGGCGGGCCGACCGGGCTAGGGAAAACTCACCTGGGCTTCGCCTTGGCGGCGGGCATGGCCTCTGGCCGGGGCTTCCTGCACTGGAAGGCGGCCCGCCGCTGCCGGG
>NZ_JBLLEB010000068.1:0-10575 GCF_047690175.1 Roseomonas sp. BN140053
GCTCCTCCTCCGTCAGCACCAGCGCTGCCGCTCTCGGGCCACGGGTCATGGACGCCTCCCACCAGAGACGCCCCACCCTACACCCCATCCAATGTGACAGAGAACTTCTAACTCAGACCACTAACTCAGACCACTAGGGCATATTCTCGCCACAAAACTCCTGTGATCACCTGAACGGTTCAAGGGTCCGGGATCATCTTATCCAGACGGAGAACGTCTTCCCGAAGTCTCCTGTTGACAACTCAACCTACCGGGTACTTCCCTGGGCACAGTAAGTGACTAAAGGGCAGGCGATCGGGAAAACCGACAAGCCCCCGGGGAGATTAGCGTGATGGACGTCAGCGCGTTCAACCGCGACCTGCTCCCGAGTTGCTCGGGAGGGACCGCGACTTTGTGCTGCTCAAATCCCGGCGGCGAGTTCTTTGCTCTGGTGGACCGTTACCCGCACGAGGCTGCCGCGCTGTTCTGGGGCACGCTGGGCGGCGTGGCGCACTCGACGGCCCCGGGCATTACAGCCTGGAACGGCCGGCGGGATGCTGCGCTGCCCCTGGCAAGGCTGGGAGTTCGACATCCGCACCGGCCAGTCCTTCTGCGACCCGCAGGGCACTTTCGTGAAACGCTACGCCGTCACCGTGGAGCCGGGCGAGGCCCTGGCCCGCGGCCCGCTCCGGGCCGAAACGGTGCCGGTGGCGGTGGAACAGGACTACCTGGTGATCGAGGTCTGATCCGGCGCGCGCCCGGCATGTTCAAGCTGCGCTCAGGGAGGAAAAGAAAAACGATGCAACGACGCAGTCTCCTGTCCGCCGCCGGCGCGGCGATGCTCACGCCCCGGCCCGGCGTGGCGGCCGGCCGGTTTCCCGACCACGTCGTGCGCCTCGTGGTACCGTTTCCGCCGGGCGGGCCGGTGGACATCATGGGCCGGTTGCTGATCGAGCCGCTGAGCGAGCGCTGGGGACACACCGTGATCGTGGAGAACCGGGCGGGGGGCGGCGGCGGCATCGTCGGCACCAACGCGGTGGCGAAATCCGCGCCGGACGGGCACACCATGGGCCTCGTTATCAGCGCGCACGTCATCAACCCCATCATCCGCAACGACATGCCCTACGACACGCTGCGCGACCTGGCCTCCGTCACGCAGCTCACCAACGCCGCGATCGTCATGCTCGCGAATCCCGACTTCCCCGCGCGCACGGTGCGGGACGTGGTGGAGCTGTCGAAGCGCACGGAGGGCGGCCTTTCCTTCGCCTCGCCCAGCGCGGGGACGATCATGAGCATGTCGATCGCCCTGCTCACCAGCCTGTCGGGCGCCAAGCTCGTGGAAGTTCCCTACCAGGGCTCGGTCCCAGCCCTGACAGACGTGATGCAGGGGCGCGTCCCCGTGATGTTCGACATCTGGTATTCCGCCAAGCCGCACGTGGAGGCGGGCAAGCTGCGCGTCCTCGGGACCTGCAATCCCACGCCCATCGCGAGTGCGCCGCAGATCCCGCTGATCGGCGACACCTATCCGGGCTTCTCCGTCACCTCCATGACCGGGTTGGTGGCGCCGGCCGGCACGCCCAGGCCGATCCTGGAACAGGTCGCGTCGGATATCCGCGACGTGCTGTTCTCGCCCAGGATGCAGGCGCGGCTGGCGGATCTCGGGCTCGAGCCGGTCGGGTCCACGCCCGCCGAGTTCACCCGGTTCCTGGAAGGCGAGATCGCGCGCTGGCGGCAGATCGTCCAGGAACACGCGCTTGAGGCGCCGCGCTGAGCATGGTTGTCAGCACGGGCCTGGACGCGATCGACTGCGACCTGCACCCCACCGTGCCGGGGATGCGGGCGCTGCTGCCCTACCTCGATCCCGTGTGGCGCAGCACGGTGGTGGACCGCGGCATCGACTCCCTGGAGAGCACGAGCTACCCGCCCAGCGCGCCGGTCTCCGTCCGGCCGGACTGGCGCGGCGCCGACGGGCGCGGTGCGACGGAGGTGGGACAACTGCAGCGGCAGCTGCTCGACCCGCTCGGCATCCGGCTGGGCATCCTGCACTGCCTCTACGGCGTGCAGATGGTGTTCAACGAGGACATGGCGGTGGCCATCGCCCGCGCGATCAACGACTGGGTGGCGGCGGAATGGCTGGACCGCGACCCGCGACTGCGCGCCACGATCGTGCTGCCGCTGCAGAGCGTGCCGCGCGCGGTGGCGGAGATCGAGCGCCTGGCCCCGGACCGCCGTTTCGTCGGCGCGCTGGTGCTGGCGATGGGCGACGCGCCGCTCGGCCGGCGGGAGTTCTGGCCGATCTACGAGGCCTGCGAAAAGCACGCCCTGCCGCTCTGCATCCATGCCGGCAGCGCCTACCGCCACCCTGTCACTTCGCTGGGCTGGCCCAGCTTCTATATCGAGGACTATGCCAGCCAGTCGCTGGGCTTCCAGTCGCAGGTGGCCAGCCTGGTCTGCGAGGGCGTCTTCACCAAATTCCCGGGACTGCGGGCGGTGCTGCTGGAATCCGGCGTCACCTGGCTGCCGGCGCTGCTGTGGCGCCTGTCCAAGTTCTGGCGCGGGTTGCGCTCGGAAGTGCCCTGGCTCGACCGCTCGCCGGCGGAGATCGTGCGCGACCACCTCCGGCTGACGGTGCAGCCGCTGGATGCGCCGGGCGCGCCGGCCGAGGCGGCGCGGGCGCTGGAGCATCTCGCCCGCGACGATATGCTGCTCTTCGCCAGCGACTACCCGCACTGGAACTTCGACGGCGACGCCGCCCTGCCGCCCGGTCTGCCGGAGCGGCTGCGCCGACGAATCCTCACCGAGAACGCACTCGCCACCTTTCCCCGCCTCCGGGAGGATCAGCGATGAACCAGGACGTCCTGCAGGCGGCGCGACCCGCCGCGGTGGCCAACGCGGAAGGGCTGGCGGATTGCGACATCCACCCGCGCACCCGCTCGGTGGAGGATCTCCGCCCCTATCTGTCGCAACGCTGGTGGGATTACTGGCAGACCTACGGCCACCGCCGGCGGCACGGCTACGTGCGCGGCCATCCCTACCCGAAGTCGCAGCCGGCCGACGGCATGCGGCGCGACGCCTATCCCCCCGGCGGCGGCATGCCCGGCAGCGACCTGGACTTCATGCGCGCCCAGTACCTCGACCGCTACGGCGTGACCTTCGGGGTGATGAACCCACTTTCCCCCACCGGCCAGGGCGACCTGAACGCGGAGTTCAGCGCCGCCCTGTGCACGGCGGCCAACGAGTGGCAGGTGCAAGCCTGGACGAGCCGGGAGCCGCGGCTGAAAGCCTCCATCCTGGTGCCCTACGAGGACGGCGAGGCGTCGCGCGCCGAGATCCACCGGCGCGCCGGCAGCCCCGACTTCGCGCAGGTGCTGCTGATGAGCCGCACCGCCGAGGCGCTCGGCCGCCGCCGCTACTGGCCGATCTTCGAGGCGGCGACGGAGCACAACCTGCCGGTCGGCATCCACGTCTTCGGCTTCAGCGGCTGGCCCGCCACCAGCACGGGCTGGCCCTCCTTCTACATCGAGGAGATGACGGAGCACGAAACCTCCTGCTCCGCGCTGCTCACCTCCATGGTGATGGAAGGGGTGTTCGAGCGCTTCCCGACCCTGAAGATCGTGATGATCGAGGCCGGCTTCGCCTGGCTGCCGGCGCTGGGCTGGCGGCTGGACCGCTGCTGGGAACGCATGCGCGACGAGGTGCCGCAGGTGAGGCGCCCGCCTTCGGAATACCTGAAGCAGCACGTCTGGGTCACGACCCAGCCGATGGAGGAGCCCGACCCGCCGGTGCCGGAGCACCTGGCCGAGGTGATGGGCTGGATCGGCTGGGACCGCCTGATGTTCGCCAGCGACTACCCGCACTGGGACTTCGACGACCCCGTGCTGGCCTTGCCACGCGGCCTGGACGCAGCGCAGCGGCGGGCGATCCGCATCGGCAACGCCCGCGCCCTGTACGGTTTCCCGTGATGGCCCGGCACGTGGTGGCGCGGGTGCGCGACATCCCGCCCGGCGGGCGCAAGCTGGTGGAGGTGAAGGGGCGGCCGATCGTGCTGTTCAACCTCGGCGGCGAGTTCTTCGCCCTGCTCAACCGTTGCCCGCACCAGGGTGGCAGCCTGTGCGAGGGGCACCTCACCGGCCTCGTCTCCTCCCGCATGCCGGGCGAGTACGAGTATGGCCGCGAGGGCGAGGTGATCCGCTGCCCCTGGCACGCCTGGGAATTCGACATCCGCACCGGCCGTTCCTTCTGCGACCCGGCACGCGTGGCGGTGCGCAGCTACCCCGTGTCGCGCGAGCCCGGATCGCCCGAACCCGGGGCACCGGAACCGGGGGGGCCGCCGGCGGGGGAACTGCTGGTGGCGGAAACCTTCCCCGTGAGCACCGAGGACGACCGCGTGCTGGTGGAGCTCTGAGCGCGCCGGCTTCACGCCCCGCGGTCCCCGTGCCATGGCGGGCGCCATGTCCAGCCCAGAGCATACCCCCGTCCGGACCGCCGAGGCCGATCCGGACGCGGCCGCCGGCCCCGCGCCGGAGGCCGGCTTCGACCTGCACAGTTACGTGCCGACGCTGGTGGTCAACCTGGCCAACCAGCTGTGGCGCGTCGGCGCTGCCTTCTACCGCGAGAACTACGGCGTCGGCATGGTCGAGGTCCGGCTGCTGCTCCACCTCGACCGCCATGCCGGGCAGACGGCGAGCGACATCGCCCGCACGGCGGAGCTGGACAAGGCGGCCGTGAGCCGCGGCCTGGCGGCGCTGGAAAGCGGCGGGCTGGTGCGGCTGGAAAAGGACCTGCGGGGCGGCGGCCGCCGGCGGGTCACGCTGTCCGGCAAGGGACGGCGCCTCTGCCACAGCATCGCGGCGGCGTCGCTCGAGCGGCAGGCCTGGATCCTGGGCGAGCTGACCCCCGAGGAGGTCGCCCATCTTTCCGAGCTGCTGCGGCGGCTCCACGGGCGGGTCGCGCACCTCAACGACAACCGGAACTTCGGTGCCGCGCGACTGAACGCAGCGCCTCGCGATGGCGAGGTTCTTGACTAGTCAACCCGTGAAGCGGCGGATAGGGTTCCGCGCATCGGAGGCCGCGCCGCCGCGCAACAACGGCGACGGGCCGACCTGGCCAGCAGGGAGGAAACGCGAATGCGCATCACGGCGCTGGAAACGCTGCACGCGGATGCGGGCTGGCGCACGCTGTCCTTCCTGAAGCTGTCCACCGACGAGGGGCTGGTGGGCTGGTCGGAATACGCCGAGGGCTTCGGCCTGGGCGGGGTGACGGAGCTGATTGGGCGCGCGGCCGCGGTGGTCACCGGCATGGACCCGCGCCAGGTCGGGCGGATCAGCGCCTCGCTGCAGGCGATGACGCGGCTGGCGACGGGCGGGCTCAACCACCAGGCGATCGCCGCCATCGAGAATGCCTGCCTGGACGTCAAGGCCAAGGCGCTGGGCGTTCCCGTGCACGCCCTGTTCGGCGGCCCTTATCGGGACCGGCTCAAGGTGTACTGGTCGCATTGCGGCAGCTTCCGGGTCCGGCTGCCCGAGCTGTTCGAGGGCTTCGGCCGGCCGCGCATTCGCAGCCTGGACGACATCCGCGACCTCGGGCGCGAGGTGGTGGCGCGCGGCTTCGGCGCGCTCAAGACCAACCCGATCTTTTTCGACGGCCCGGCGCCGCGCATGTTCGACGCCGGCTTCCGCCTGACCCCCGGGCTGCTGGAGCGCAACCCTGATGCCCGCGCCATCGCCGCCATGACCGAGCTGCTGGCCGCCTTCCGCGAGGGCGCCGGGCCGCACGTGGACCTGATGCTCGACCTCAATTTCAGCCAACGCGTCGAGGGCTTCCGGCGGGTCGCCCGCGCGGTGGAACCTTACGACCTCACCTGGCTGGAGATCGACGCGCACGACCCCGAGACGCTGGCGCTGGTGCGGCGCTCCAGCGGCACGCCGGTCGCCTCGCTGGAAGGGCTGCACGGCCTGCGCGCCTACCGGCCCTTCTTCGAGCAGTACGCGGTGGATGTCGGCGTGGTGGACGTGCCGTGGAACGGGCTGCTGGAATCCGTGCGCATTGCGACGCTGGCCGACGCCTTCGAGGTCAACGTGGCGCCGCACAACTTCTACGGCGACCTCGCCAGCCTGATGAGCGCGCATTTCTGCGCCGCCATCCCGAACTTCCGCATCATGGAGCTGGAGGTGGACGACGTGCCGTGGAAGCACGACCTCGTTTCCGCGGCGCCGGTGGTGGAGAACGGGCACATGCTGGTGCCCACCGCGCCGGGCTGGGGCGCCGAGGTCAACGAGGAGGCGGTGCGCGCCCACCCGCCGAAGTCGCGATGAGCGGGAAGGACTAGGCGGATGCGGGTGATCTACTGGGCGCGGCTGGGGCTGGCGCGGGCGCAGGTCACGGAAGCCTTGCGCGCCGTGCCGGGCGTCGAGCTGCAGGTGGTGGAAAAGCTGCCGGAGCTGCTGGACGCCCTACCCGGCGCCGAAGGGCTGGTCTGCTACGACGCGCCGGAGCCGGAGGCGCGCGCCGTGCGCGAGGCCGCGGAAGCGCCGGGCGGCGCGCTGCGCTGGATGCACATCCTGACCGCCGGGCGCGAGGGCTTCGACGCTGCCGGCCTGCCGCGCGGCGTGGCCGTCACCTGGGCCGCGGGTGCCGTGTCGCCCACCGTGGCGGAACACGCCATGGCGCTGCTGCTGGCCCTTGCCCGGCGCCTGCCGGAGATGGTCGGGCAAACGTCGCGGGGGCAGTGGGACCGCGCCGCGGCGGGGCGCGCCACCTCGCTGGAAGGCGCGACCCTGCTGATCCTCGGCCTGGGCCATATCGGGCGCGAGATCGCGCGCCGCGCCCGGCCCTTCGGGATGCGGCTGGTGGGCGTGACGCGCACCCCGGGGGAGGAGCCGCTGCTGGACGAGGTGCATGGCCTGCCCGCCCTGCCGGAACTGCTGGGCCGCGCCGATGCCATCGCGGTGGCGCTGAACCTGGCGCCCGAAACGCGGCACCTGCTGGACGCGGCGGCCCTGGCGCGCTGCAAGCCGGGCGCGCTGCTGGTGAACATCTCGCGCGGCGGGCTGATCGACCAGGCGGCGCTGCGCGACGCGCTGGTGGAAGGTCGGCTCGGCGGCGCCGGGCTGGACGTCACCGACCCCGAGCCGCTGCCCGCGGACGACCCGCTGTGGTCGAGCCCCAACCTGCTGATCACGCCGCACTACGCCGGCGGCGGCAGCCGGGCCAGCCTGGAGCGGCTGGCGGAAGGTGCCGCCGGCAACCTGCGCCGCCTCCTCGCCGGGGAGGCGCTGCAGCACCGCGTGGACAACTGAACGGAACCGCCGCGACGACGGCGGAACGAGAGCAGGGAGGAAAACAGGAACCATGGCGTCGCGTCGTCATCTCCTCGCCGCGGGTGCCGCGGCGCTGCCGCTGACCGTGCTGCGGCCAGCCCGGGCGCAGGCCCCCCTGCGGCAGGCCGTGATCATCAACGCCTTTCCCCCGGGTGGCGCCACCGACATGGCGGCGCGCATGGTGGCCGAGGGGCTGCACGGTTCCTACGCCGCCACCACGCTGGTGGACAACCGCACCGGCGGTGGCGGCCGCGTCGGCACGGAATACGCCAAGCGCCTGCCCGCTGACGGCAGCGCGCTGCTCTACACTCCGGCCTTTCCCATGGTGCTGTTCCCGCACGTCTACCGGACGCTGCTCTACGACACGCTGAAGGACTTCACGCCGGTGGCGCTGACCACCCGCTCCATGCTGGCGCTGTCGGTCGGGCCCGCCGTACCGAACAGCGTGCGCACGTTGGCCGATTTCGTGGCGTGGTGCCGTGCCGACCCGGCCAAGGCCACCTACGGCGCGCCATCGGGGGCCAGCCAGCACTTCGCCGGCGTGATGCTGGGCCGCGCCGCCGGGGTGGAGCTCACGCTCGTACCCTATCGCGGCGGCGCGCCCACGGTGACGGACATGCTGGGCGGGCACATCGCCGCGGCGATCAACCCGCTGGCCGAGGTGCTGCCGCACGCTTCCGGCGGCGGGGCACGTATCCTGGTGGTGTTCGGCTCCCGGCGGTCGCGCTTCCTGCCGGACGTGCCCACGGCGCAGGAGTTCGGCTACCGCGACGTGGTGTTCCAGGACTGGTCGGGCGTGTTCATGCCCGCCGGCGCGCCGCCCGAGCTGGTGCGGCGCGCCAACACCCTGATCAACGGGGTCATGAGCTCGCCGCAGGGCGTCGAGGCCGCGGCGAAGTTCGGGGCGGAGATCGAGCCGGGAACCCCGGAAGACTTCGCCGCCGCCGTGCGCTTCGACTACGAGCGCTACGGCGCCATCGTGCGCTCCACCGGCTTCGTGGCGGAGGACTGAGGGCGCTGAGCGAATGCGGCAAAGGTCGGGGGAGTGAACTTCCCCGAACCCCCTCCTTTTTTCGGGAGTAAAAGTGCTCCGGTGGTCACCGGCGCACCCGAAAAACTCCCGAAAGTAGAAGGGGGTCCGGGGGGATACTTCCCCCCGGCTTTCCTTTCTACCGAGATGGAACCAAGAGCCAGGAGCAGAGCATGACCACGACGCAGCGCCCGGCGGAGAAGATGCGTCTCGGCTTATTCATCGAGGGAGGCGGCCACCACATCGCGGCGTGGCGCCACCCGGGCGTGGACCCTGCGGGCCGCCTGAACATCGATTCCTTCATCGATGCCGCCCGCACCGCCGAGCGGGCCTGCTTCGACATGATCTTCACCGCCGACACCAACGCCACTTTCGGCTCCGACGACCTGGACTACTGGATGCGCAGCAGCGCGGCGTCGCGGTTGGAGCCGCTGACCATGCTGAGTGCGGTGTCGGCGGTGACGCAGCGCATCGGCCTGGTGGCCACCATGTCCACCACCTACTCGGAGCCCTTCACCACCGCGCGTGTCTTCGCCTCGCTCGACCAGATCAGCCGCGGCCGGGCGGGCTGGAACCTCGTCACCTCGCTCAAGGACGCCGAGGCACGCAACTTCGGCAAGGACGCCCATGCCGGCCACGGCGAGCGCTACGCCCGGGCCCGCGAGTTCGCGCAGGTGGTGATGGGGCTGTGGGAGTCGTGGGACGACGACGCCATGGTCTACGACCAGGTGGCCGGCATCTACATGGACCCTGGCAAGATGCACGTACTGAACCATCGCGGCGCGCATTTCTCGGTGCGCGGGCCGCTGATGATCCAGCGCTCGCGGCAGGGGCGGCCGGTGATCGTGCAGGCCGGCGGTTCGGAGGAAGGCCGCGAGCTGGCCGCCGAAACGGCGGAGGTGGTGTTCTCCGTGCAGCAGGACCTCGAACCGGCGCGGGCCTTCTACGCCGACCTCAAGGCACGGGTCGTCCGGCACGGGCGCCGGCCGGAGGACGTCAAGGTGCTCCCGGGCGTGATGCCGGTGGTCGGCCGCACGCGCGCCGAGGCGGCCGCCAAGTACGAGGAGCTGCAGGAGCTGATCCAGCCCGAAGTCGGCGTGAAGCAGCTGTCCAACTATTACGGCGTCGACCTGTCGCAGTTCCCGCTCGACGGCCCGCTGCCGGAAATCCGCGACACCAATGCCGAGCAGGGGCGGCGCGCGCTGATCGCCGACCTCGCCCGGCGCGAGAACCACACGATCCGCAGCCTGTACAAGCGCATCATCGGCCAGCGCGCGCACCGTGTGGTGATCGGCAGCGCCGCCGAGGTGGCGGACGCGCTGGAGGAATGGTTCACGGGCGGCGCCTGCGACGGGTTCAACGTGCTGCCCGCGACCTTTCCCGCGGGCCTGCGCGACTTCTGCGACGACGTGATCCCCGAGCTGCAGCGGCGCGGGTTGTTCCGCACGGCCTACGAGGGCACCACCCTGCGCGAGAACCTCGGCCTGCCCTTTCCGGCGATCCACCGTGAGCGCGCGCCTGGAAGAGAGTGATACCCGGCCCACGAACTGCTGACTCATTTATGTGAGGTGCGGAGCGAGGTGTCGTGATTCGGTGTTCTCCGAAGTTGTGGAGAGCACAGGATGGGCGCGGCGGTGGCGATCCGAACTGACCTGGAGGCGGGGAGCCTCCGGCGTCTGGCGCGGCGCGAACGGGACGGGCGGGTGTCGGCGCGGCTGATCGCGTTGGCGAACGTGCTGGAAGGGATGAGCCGCGAGGCGGCGGCACGCAGCGCGGGAATGGATCGGCAGACGCTCAGGGACTGGGTGATCCGCTTCAACGAGGACGGCGTGGAGGGTCTGCGCGACCAGCACCGCTCCGGGCGGCCGACCCGGATGAGCGAGGGGCAGCAGGCGGCCTTCAAGGCGGTGATGCTGCGTGGCCCAGACCGGGAGCGGGACGGCGTGTCGTCGTGGCGCATCGTGGACCTATGCCGGATGGCCGAGGAGCGCTTCGGCGTGAGTTACCGCGAGAGCGGGATGCTACGGTTGGTCAAGTCGCTCGACCTCTCCTGGCAGAAAACCCGGCCCAGCCAACCGAAGGCGGATCGCGCAGCGATTTCGTGGACGGTTTGTCGGCTTGGGGGCTAGAGCAGATTCCGAGCGAACCGAATCAGAGGGCTTGCCCGGCTCGGGGGCAATCTGATTCAAGCTGCTGGCTGGGGTTGGAGGCCAGCGGCGATGGCGAAGACCTTGTCGGAGGACCTGC
>NZ_JBLLEB010000069.1:0-10347 GCF_047690175.1 Roseomonas sp. BN140053
GTCATGGCCGTGCCATCCCCGAAAGCGTCGAACACTTTCAGAGTGGCACGGCCAGAAAACCCCCATCACACCCAGCCCATCACTCACTTCAGTCACACACCCTAGGCTCCTCGACCTCATGAGCGCTCCGCGAGGAGGGGCCTAGACCAACGTCACGCCACGGGCACGACCTGTCCCGAAGCCCCTCCTCGCGGAGCGCTAAACGTGGGGTCCGGGGAGTTTAAACTCCCCGGCGGGGTCCAGGGGCAGCGCCCCTGGCCAACGCCCGAACACCACAGAGCCCACCGCAACCACCCGCCCCCGGAAGCCGCGCGCCTCATGCCCGCGGTGCGGTGCGTCCGGCGGCGAGGCGGTCGCGCAGGGCCAGCAGCACGGTCAGCGCCATGAACACCACGGCGGCGCCGAAGACCCAGCGCGGGGCGCCGTGGTCCAGGATCCAGCCGAACAGCAGCGGGCCCACGGCGCCGCCGATGTTGAAGCCGGTGGACACGATGCCGAAGGCGCGCCCCGATCCGCCGGGGGGTGCCGCGGCCTGCACCATCATGTCGCGCGACGGCGCGATGCAGCCGGACAGGAACCCCGCCGCGCCCAGGGCCAGCATCAGCCCCACGATGCCGAGGTCCGCCACCGCCACCAGCAGCGTCAGCAGCGCCGTCACCGCGAAGGCGGCGGCCGCGACGTCGGCGTGCCGCCGCGTGCGGTCGGCCAGGAAGCCGCCCACCAGCACGCCGAAGGTGCTGAGCATCAGGAAGCCGGTCAGCGCGGCATTGGCCTGCGTCAGCGTCACGCCGTAGCCGCTGACCAGGGCGGCCACGGAGAAGTTCTGGATTCCCCCGGTGCTCAGGCTGAGCAGGGTGAAGAACACGGTCAGCGACAGGATGGCGGCGCTGAACACCGGAGGGCCGCCGGCCGCGGCCGCGCCGCCCGCCGGGCGCTTGCGCGCGCCCGTGCCTTCCGCCGCGGCGGGCACCCGCATCGGCAGGATGAAGCCGGCCAGCACCACGCCCGACAGCCCCACCACGCCCAGCGCCAGGGCGGGCCCGCCCAGCAGCGCCAGCCCGATCAGCACCGCGGGCGCGATGGCGGTGCCGAGGTAGCCGGCGAAGGTGTGCAGGGAGAAGGCGCGTCCCATGCGGTCGGCGGGCATGCCGGCCGAGAGCAGGGCGTAGTTGGCCGGGTGGAAGGCGCCGTTGGCCAGCCCCGCCAGCGCCGCCCCCACCAGCAGCCAGGCGTAGGTCCCCACCAGCCCCACCGAGAGCAGCGCCAGCCCGCCCAGCCCCAGCCCCGCGGCCAGCACGCGCCGCGCGCCCACCCGGTCCACCAGGAAGCCGATCGGCGTCTGCACCAGGGCGGACACCACGTTGAACACCGTCAGCGCCAGGCCGAGCTCCACGAAGCCGACCCGCAGGCTGTCGCGCAGGAAGGGAAACAGCGGCGGCAGGGCGAGGATGAAGACGTGGCTGATCAGATGGGCCAGCGACACCAGCAGCAGCAGGCGCGTCGCCCCCGCGGGCTGGTCGCTTCGCAGGGGCAGGTTCCGACCCGCCGGCCCCGCCTGGACCTGGCGCAACAACAACGGCTCGTCCTCCCCCCGTTTCCACGCCGGCACCCGGTCTGGCCCGGTTGTTTCCGGCCCGGCGATGCCTCCCACAGGTGGCGGGCCGATGCAAACCGCTCCGACGCCCCGCCGTGCCGCACCGCCCCACCGGCACGCCCCACCCCGCCGCGTCTCAGCGCCGCGCCGTGCCGCAGCGCCGCGTCACATCGCCCCGCCCTGCCGCGATTGCCCCGCCCTGCCGCCCCGCCGTGGCACCCCCCGCCGCGTCAGGCCATCGCGGCCACCACGCGCGCCACCTCCGCGATGGCGGCGTTCTGCCCGTCCAGCGGCGCGGTGGCGCCGGTGATGAAGGCCGTGACCACGATCGGCCGGCGCCCCGGCGGCCACAGGATGCCGATGTCGTTGGCCGTGCCCCTTTCCCCCGTGCCGGTCTTCTCGCCCACCCGCCAGCCGGTTGGCACGCCGGCCCGCAGCCGCGTCCCGCCGGTCCGCCCGGCGATGAGCCATTCCGCCAGCTGCGCGCGGGATGCGGCCGACAGCACCTCCCCCAGCACCAGCCGCTGCAGCGTCGCCGCCATGCCGAAGGGGCTGGTGGTGTCGCGCGGATCGCCGGGCCGCGCCTCGTTCAGCCCCGGCTCGGTGCGGTCCAGCCGGGTGACGGCGTCGCCGGTGGAACGCAGCCATTCCGTCACCCCCGCCGGCCCGCCCAGGGCGTCGAACAGCAGGTTGGCCGCGGTGTTGTCGCTCAGCGTCACCGCCCCTTCGCAGATCGCGGCCAGGGTCATGCCCTCCTGCCCGGCATGCGCCGCCGTGGCGGGGGAATAGGGCAGCACCGCGCCGGCCGGGAACCGCACGCGCCGGTCCAGGCGTTCCCGCCCCCCGTCCACCCGGGCCAGGATGGCCGCGGCACTGATCGCCTTGTGCGTGCTGCACATCGGGAAGCGCTCTTCCCCGCGGTGCCCGGCCATTCGCCCCGTGGCCGTGTCCAGGATGCCGACGCCGAGCCGGCCGCCGCAGCGCGCCTCGATCGCCGCCAGCTGCGTCGCCAGCGTGTCCGCCCCGGCACCGCCGCGCGTTCCCCCGGCCGCCGCCGCGCGCCGCGCCGCCGCCCCGCCCGCCAAGCACAGGCCGAACCCCAAGCTGAACTGTCGTCTCGTGGTCATCTCTCGCCGCCCCCCTCAGGCGTGGCGGCACCATTCCCGCGACGCGTCGGCGCGCACAAACGACGATCCCTTTCCCGAGCCCTTAGAATATCTAACCCTGCGCGGCGCATGGACCTGTCGCAGATCCCCCTCAACGCCCTGCGCGCTTTCGAGGCCGCCGCCCGCCACCTCAGCCTGACGCGGGCCGGGCTGGAGCTGCGCGTCACCCAGGCCGCCGTCAGCCACCAGGTCAAGGCGCTGGAGGCGATCCTGGGCGTGCCGCTGTTTCGCCGCCTGCCCCGCGGCCTGGCCCTGACGGAGGAAGGCGAGGCCCTGCTGCCGGTGCTGACCGACGCCTTTCGCCGCATCGCCGGCACCCTGGACCGCTTCGAGGGCGGCCGCCTGCGCGAGGTCCTGACGCTGGGCGCCGTGGGCACCGCCGTCACCGGCTGGCTGCTGCCCCGGCTGCCGGATTTCGGCGCGGCCCACCCCTTCGTGGACCTGCGGCTGCTGACCAACAACAACCGCGTCGACCTGGCCGGGGAAGGGCTGGACTACGCCATCCGCTTCGGCGACGGCGCCTGGCAGGGCACGGAAGCGCTGCCGCTGTTCGACGCGCCCTTCTCGGCCTTCTGCGCCCCCGCCCTGGCGGCGCGGCTGCAACAGCCCGCGGACCTCGCCCGCGAAACCCTGCTGCGCTCCTTCCGCACCGACGAATGGGTGCGCTGGTTCGCCGCGGCCGGGCTGCCCTGCCCGCCGATCCGCGGCTTCCTGTTCGACTCCTCCCTGACCATGGCGGAGGCCGCGGTGCAGGGCGCGGGCGTCGCCCTACTGCCCGCCCGCATGTTCGAGCACGAGCTGCGCCGGGAACGGCTGGCCCGCCCCTTCGCCCTGGAGGTCACCCTGGGCGGCTACTGGCTGACGCGGCTGCGCTCGCGCCCGGAAACCGCGGCGATGCGGGCGTTTCGCGGCTGGCTGCTGGACGCGGCGGCGCCGGGAAGGCCGGGGGAGTGAACTCCCCCGGTCCCCCTCCTTCTTTCGGGAGTTTTAGGGGTGCCTTTCAGGGCACCCCTAAGACTCCCGAAAATAGAAGGGGGTCCGGGGGGATACTTCCCCCCGGCTTGCTGTCCACCCCATCCGGGACAAACGCACCGCGCACTTCCCCCACCATGCTACAGCCCCACCTCGCACCGCAGCACGCACCGGACTTCCCATGCTCAAGCGCTTCTTCCGCTACTACCGCCCGCACCGCGGCCTGTTCCTGCTCGACTTCGGTTGCGCCGTGCTCTCGGGGCTGCTGGAACTGGGCTTCCCCATGGCGGTGCGATCCTTCGTGGACGAGCTGCTGCCCAGCGGCAACTGGGGGCTGATCGTGCTGGCCTCCGTGGCGCTGGTGGGCATCTACCTGCTCAACACCGCGCTGATGGCCGTGGTGAACTACTGGGGCCACATGCTCGGCATCAACATCGAGACGGAGATGCGCCGCAAAGCCTTCGACCATCTCCAGAAGCTGAGCTTCCGCTTCTTCGACGAGCAGAAGACCGGTCACCTCGTCGGCCGCATCACCAAGGACCTGGAAGAGGTCGGCGAGGTCGCCCATCACGGCCCCGAGGACCTGTTCATCGCCATCATGACCTTCATCGGCGCCTTCGCGCTGATGTTCTCGGTCAACCCGCAGCTGGCGCTGCTGACCGCGGTGATCGTGCCCGTCACCACCTGGGTTTCCACCCGCTACGGCACCCGCATGACCCGCACCTGGCGCGCGCTGTTCGGCCGGGTCGGCGCCTTCAACGCCCGCATCGAGGAGAACGTGGGCGGCATCCGCGTCGTCCAGGCCTTCGCCAACGAGGACCACGAGCGCGCCCTGTTCGCCGAGGCCAACGCGCGCTACCGCGACACCAAGCTGCAGGCCTACCGCTTCATGGCCGCCTCCCTCAGCCTCAGCTACCTCGGCATGCGGCTGACGCAGATGATCGTGATGGTGGCCGGCTCCTGGTTCGTCCTCCAGAACACGCTCAGTGCCGGCGAGTTCGTGGGCTTCCTGCTGCTGGTCGGCGTGTTCTTCCGCCCCGTGGAGAAGATCAACGCGGTGCTGGAAACCTACCCCAAGGGCATCGCCGGCTTCCGCCGCTACACCGAATTGCTGGACACCGTGCCCGACATCGCCGACGCCCCCGACGCGGTCGCGGTCCGCACCCTGCGCGGCGCCATCCGCTACGAGAACGTCAGCTTCGGCTACCGCGCCGGCAGCCCGGTGCTGCAGGGCATCGACCTCGACATCCGCCCCGGCGAAACGGTGGCCTTCGTCGGCCCCTCCGGCGCCGGCAAGACCACCATCTGCTCCCTGCTGCCGCGCTTCTACGAGGTGGAATCCGGCCGCATCACGATCGACGGCATCGACATCCGCCGCATGACCCTCGCCTCGCTGCGCGCGCAGATCGGCATCGTGCAGCAGGACGTGTTCCTGTTCGCCGGCACGCTGCGCGAGAACATCGCCTATGGCCGCCTCGGCGCCACCGAGGCGGAGATCCGCGACGCCGCCCGCCGCGCCCGGCTGGACGCGATGATCGCGCAACTACCGGACGGGTTGGACACGGTGGTGGGCGAGCGCGGCGTGAAGCTCTCGGGCGGCCAGAAGCAGCGCCTGGCCATCGCCCGCATCTTCCTGAAGAACCCGCCCATCCTGATCCTGGACGAGGCGACCTCCGCCCTGGACACGGAAACCGAGCGCGCCATCCAGCACTCCCTGGCGGAACTCTCGGAGGGCCGCACCACCCTGACCATCGCCCACCGCCTCGCCACCATCCAGAACGCCGACCGCATCGTGGTGGTGGACAGCACCGGCATCGCCGAGCAGGGCCGCCACCGCGACCTCGTCGCCGCCTCCGGCCCCTACCGCCGCCTGCACGACGCCCAGCACGGGCCCCTGACCGCCTGACCGCCTGACCGGCGGCGCGCTGCGGCCCGCGGCGTGGCTGGGTGGTGATAGCCCTGGAGTGTTCGGGCCGTGGCCGAGGGGGCCCCGCCCCCTAGGGACCTCCGCGAGGAACCCAGCACGGCTTCGGCAGGGCGCTGCCTCCCGACGCCTACAGGGCAGCCCGCGTGCCGATGCGGAACGGCCCCAGCGGTGAGCCCTTCAAGGTGAACAGGGCTGCAGCCCGGCCGGGTCAGGGGGGACGGAAGGAGCCTCGAACACCGCCAGGTACTCGGAGCGGGGCGGCTGCTGCACCAGCCAGTTGAACGCGACCGGCCGATAGCCGAGCCGCGTCATCTCGCAGGTCAGCAAGGCCCGCGGCGTACCGTGACGGCTGATCGCGTCGTCGACATCCACGATGCCGACCCTCGCCCCGGGGCGCAGCGCGGGAACCAGGTTGGCGAGCAGGGCGTAAGGCTGCTCGATCTCGTGATACATGTGGACCAGCAGCACGGCATCCGTGGAAGCGGGCGGCAAACGCGGGTCCCCTGCCTCGCCCAGTCCCACCGTGACGTTGGCCCATCCCTCGCGCACCGCCCGCTGCTGCAGCCCCGCGACGTATTCGGCCATGATGTCCTGGGCCAGGACCCGTCCCTGCGGTCCGACCCGCGCCGACAAGCGTGCCGTGTAGTAGCCGGAGCCCGCACCGATATCGGCCACCGTCATGCCGGGGCGGATATTCATCCAGTCCATCACCCGCGCCGCTTCGCCGACGCGCTCGCGCGCATCCTCGTTCTGCCATCGATCGGACACGATCGGTGCGACCGGCCTTGCCGGCGCCGGGAAGCGCCCCGCCGCGAGGCCGGGCGGCCCGAGGTAACCCGGGCTGCCCGCAGCCGTCTGCGCCTGTCCGGACGGGCTCAGCAGCGAAGCGGCGAGGGCCAGAACAGGAGCGAGCCGGTATGCCATCGGCGAAACGTGGAGGTCAGGCCGGAACCTGCAAGCCGGCAATCTCCAAACCGAGGGAGTCCTTCCTGTCTCCACCCCTACGCGGAACACCGGGAAGGCCGGGCCTCCCCGGCCCGGGACGAAGGCTTCCGCCTTTGCTCCGAGGGTCCAGGAAACGGCGCCCCTGGCCGACGCCCGAACCCCGGGAACCGGCCACCCCCGGACCCGCAGCCGCGCGCCGCCCCAGCGCCCCGCCCGGACAGGTCGTCGCGCCCGAACAGGTCACCGCGGCCGGGCGGTCGTCGCGGCCGCGCACGGCCGGGTGCTTGCCGGGGACGGCGCGTCGTCTAGGTTAGGGGGCGATGGTGCAGCCTCTCGTCGAGATCCAGGACCTGCGGGTCGACTTCGCCTCCGCCACCGGCGTGACCTCCGCCGTGCGCGGCCTGTCGCTGACGCTCGGGCGGGAAAAGCTCGGCATCGTGGGCGAGAGCGGCTCGGGCAAGTCCGTCACCGGCCGGGCGCTGATGCGGCTGCTGCCACCCTCGGCGCACGTCTCCGCGAAGACGCTGCGCTTCGACGGCACCGACGTGCTGCGCGCCCCCGAGCGCGAGATGCGCCGGCTGCGCGGCGGCCGCATCGGGCTGATCCTGCAGGACCCGAAATACAGCCTCAACCCGGTGATGACCGTGGGCGCCCAGATCGCCGAGGCCCTGCGCCAGCACAAGCGCGTCGGCCGCGGCGAGGCCCGCGATACCGCCCTGGCCCTGCTGGAAAGCGTCCGCATCCGCGACCCGCGCCGCGTGCTGGACAGCTACCCGCACGAAGTGTCCGGCGGCATGGGCCAGCGCGTGATGATCGCCATGATGCTGGCGCCCGAGCCGGACATGCTGATCGCCGACGAACCCACCTCCGCCCTGGACAGTTCCGTGCAGGCGGAGATCCTGCGCCTGATCGGCGAGCTGGTGGACAGCCGCGGCATGGCGCTGATGCTGATCTCGCACGACCTGCCGCTGGTCAGCCATTTCTGCGACCGCATCGTGGTGATGTACGCCGGCCGCGTGATGGAGGAACTCAAGGCCTCCGAACTGCACCGCGCCGAGCACCCCTACACCCGCGGGCTGCTGGCCTGCCTGCCCTCCCTGGACAAGCCGCGCGGCCGGCTGCCCACCATGAACCGCGACCCGGCCTGGCTTTCCGCATGATCGACGTCCACGACCTCCACGTCCGCTTCGGCAGCAACCACGCCGTGCGCGGCGTCTCCTTCCGGGTGGAGAGCGGCGGCACCTTCGGCCTGGTGGGCGAGAGCGGCTCGGGCAAGTCCACCGTGCTGCGCACCCTGGCCGGGCTGACGGAACCCTCCGCCGGCCGCATGACGGTGGACGGCAAGACCCTCGGCAAGCGCCGCGACAAGGCCTTCCACCGCATGGTGCAGATGGTGTTCCAGGACCCCTACGGCTCCCTGCACCCGCGCCAGACCGTGGACCGCATCCTGTCCGAGCCGCTGGCCGTGCACGGCATCGGCGACGCCGACCGCCGCATCGCCCGCGGGCTGGAGGAAGTGGCCCTCCCGCAAACGGCCCGCTTCCGCTACCCGCACCAGCTCTCCGGCGGGCAGCGCCAGCGCGTGGCCATCGCCCGCGCCCTGATCGCCGAGCCTTCCGTGCTGCTGCTGGACGAACCCACCTCGGCGCTCGACGTGTCCGTGCAGGCGGAGGTGCTGAACCTGCTGGCCGACCTGCGGATCGCGCGCCGGCTGACCTGCGTGCTGGTCAGCCACAACCTCGCCGTGGTGGCGCAGCTCTGCGAGCAGCTGGCGGTGATGCAGAACGGCGAGATCGTGGACGTGCTGACGGAAGCGGAACTGCGCGAAGGCCGCGCCCATCACCCGCACGCGCAGGAACTGATCCGCCTGTCGCGGGAGCTGGAAGAAGCCTGACGCGCCGGGCGGCCACCGCCGTCCAGCGCCGAAGCACCCATCCCCGGGCCGCGCGGGGGTTTCCGCCCGGCCCGGGAACCGCCGGCTCAGCGGTTGGTGCGCCCGAGGTGATCCGGGTCCACCCCGCCCTCGCGGTTGGTCTCGTTGGCCACGTCGCCCTCGTCCGTGCTGTCGGCCTGCAGCGCTTCCGGATCGGTGCCGCGCCCGAACACGCCCTTGGAGGAGCCGATGCCGGGGTTGCGCTCCAGGTCGCTCGGCGGGCGCGGGGTGTCGGACATCAGGTCCTTGTCGGCCGGACCGCCCTGGGAATGCTTGGAACTCGTCATGCCGCGTCTCCCGTACTGGTGTCGGGAAGAACGGCCCCGGCGCGGCCCCGGTTCCATCCCGGCGCGCCGCGGGCCGCGCACGCTCTCGCGACGCGGCCCGTTGCCACCGCCGCGGCCCGGACCGGGCTGCGGCAGGGCACTCAGTACATGTGCTGCCCGCCGTTGATCGACATGGTGGACCCGGTGATGAAGTCCGCGTCGTCCGCCGTCAGGAAGGCCACGCCGCGCGCGATGTCCTCCGCCCGGCCCAGCCGGCCCACGGGGATGCGGCCGATGATCTTCTGCAGCACGTCCTCCGGCACCGCGCGCACCATCTCGGTGTCCACGTAGCCCGGCGCGATGGCGTTGACGGTGATGTTGAACCGCGCGCCTTCCTGCGCCAGCGCCTTGGTGAAGCCGTGGATGCCCGACTTGGCGGCGGCGTAGTTCACCTGCCCGTACTGCCCGGCCTGCCCGTTGATGGAGCCGATGTTGACGATGCGGCCGAACTTGCGCGCCGACATGTCGTCCCACAGCAGCTTGCACAGGTTGAAGCAGGACCCGAGGTTGGTGTCGATCACCTCGTCCCAGGCCTTGCGGTCCATGCGCTTCATGGTGTTGTCGCGCGTGATGCCCGCGTTGTTCACCAGGATCTCGATCGGCCCGATCTCTTCCCGGATGGACGCCACGGCCGCCTGGCACTGCTCGAAGTCGGACACGTCGAAGCGCTTGCAGGGGATGCCGGTGCGCTCGGTGAAGGCCTGCGCCGCGGCCTCGTTGCCGGCAAAGGAGGCCACCACCGTCCGCCCCTGTTCCTTCAGCTTCTCCGAGATCGCGGCGCCGATGCCGCGCTGGCCGCCGGTGACGAGTGCGACGCGTGCCATGATATCTTGCCTCCCTGGGATCTTTCCCGTCCGTCATCTTTGCCCGATCCGCCGCCGGTGCAAGCCGTGCCGCGCATCCCGCGCCCGGCACCGCCCCCGTCCACCCCGACCCACGGCATGGCCGAGGACACAGATGCGCGAGGAAAGCGTGGCGCCCGCCCGGCGCCCCGGTGTATGTCCCGCGCCACCCGCATCCCGCGCGCCCCGGAACTCCCTCGCATGAACACGCCGATCGCCGCCCTGCTGTGGCCCGAACACGCTCGCCAGGACCCCGCCGCGCTGCTGCGCTTGCTGGCCTTCCTGGAACGCGAATGCCTCGACCTCGGCGCCGAGGAAGCCGCCGGCCACTTGGCCGAAGCCACCGCCGCCCTGCTGCGCGACACCACCTCCCGCCGCCTCGCCGCCTGACCACACCGCCAGCCCCGGTCGTCGCGGGGGCGCTGGTGGCTGGGGGGGGCGCCTGGGTGGCCTTGGCGTTGGCCAGGGGCGCTGCCCCTGGACCCCGCCGGGGAGTTTAAACTCCCCGGACCCCACAATTAGAGCAGTTTCCGGTCATTCCGGCTCATATCCGCACGCAGTGAAGTAGTTGGCGCACTCGGCGGGCGTGAACTGCGGGAGCGCATCGGCGATGGCGGCCCAGAGGTCCGGGATGGTGCGGGC